>JAYVYR010000138.1:0-9246 GCA_043784065.1 Acidimicrobiaceae bacterium | reverse complement strand
TGGTCGAATGCGAGTGGACCCACGACGGCTAGAGCTCTCCACCCGCCTTCCACCTGTGCACCCGGAGGCTCGTCACCCTCGAGGCATACGACGGAGAGTTCGGAGTTCGTCACGGTGGCTGAATACAGGGAAGCTCCTAGCGGAGGTGTCGGCCACGGAACCGAGGGCGCCAGCTTGCACACAGCGCAGCGGCGTGGATCGAGAACGAGTTCCACGCCGGGCCGGATCAGGGGACCGGCAGGTCCCATAGTGGAAACCAGCGGTCGAGGTCGGACTCGACGGACAGGTCGTCGGCGACCAGGCTGCGCAGTTTGAGTTCCTCCTCGGTGGACCGCTGTTCGTGGCCGGTGGGCACGAACGGGTAGAAGGTGCCCCGCTTGAACAGGTAGACGAGGTATGCGGTCGATGGCAGCACGGTGCCAGCACCCACGCTGACCCCCGTTGCGTCGCCGGTAGGGGGCGAACCTGCCGGCAAGGGGGCCAGGCCGAAGACCGAGCAAAGCAGCTGCGGGCCCCATCCGGCGTCGGCCAGCGACGAGTTGACGAGGTGGATTCGGCTTACCAGCGCTTCGATGTCGGGGTCTTCCATGACTAGCCACTGGTACCCGAAGGAGTCCTGAGTGGACCGGAGCCCAGCGGTGTCGTCCATCTGGAGCAGAGCCATGACTTCGGCCTGGTTGTCGGCGAAGCCCTGTCCGGTCGGGGGCTTGAAGCACACCCCGGCATGTCCGGAGCAGCCTGTGGCCGCCGCACTCTGGAGGGTGATCGAGGCCGACGGGAGGGCGAACAGGGCGTCGAGGTCGGCTTGGACCGGCTTGGTCCGTCCGAGGATCGAATCAAAGAGGCCCATCAGAAGTTGCCACCACTTCGGCGGTCACGCGACACCCTGTTGGCGGTCACGACGGCCGGCCCATTTCGGCTTCGATAGCGGCGAGCTGGGCCAGGCGCTTGTCGAGCGAGGGATGGGTCGAGAAGATGGTGGAGATGCTGACCCCGCTCTTGGCAATGGCCGGCGTGAAGTAAAAGGCATTGAAGGTTTCGGTCGACCGAAGGTCGCGGGTCGGGATGCGGGCGATGTCACCGGTCACCTTGACGAGCGCCGAGGCGAGCACCGACGGCTGCCCGGTCAGCAGTGCCCCCGAACGGTCGGCGGCCAACTCGCGGTAGCGGGACAGGGCCATGGTCAGCAGGAAGCTGATGGCGTAGACGACCACGGACACCGCCAGCACGGCCAGTTCGACCAGCGCGGCATTGTCGCCGCCTTGGTTGTCATTGTTGTTGTCGCCACCCCCGAAACCACCTATCAGGCCAGCCCACAACATCATCCGGGTGACCATGCCTGCCACCATGCCGAGGAAGCTGGCAATGGTCATGACCGCCACGTCGCGGTGGGCAACGTGGGACAGCTCGTGGGCCAGTACCGCCTCGAGCTCGGACTCGTCGAGCCGGCGCATGAGTCCTGTGGTTGCGCACACCACTGCGTTCTTGGGGCTGCGGCCGGTAGCGAATGCATTGGGCACGTCGGAGTCGGCAATCGCAACCCGAGGCTTCTTCATGTCGGCCATGGCGCACAACCGGTCGATGGCTCCGTGGAGCTGGGGTGCCTCCTGCGGGGTGACCACCCGTCCGCCCATGCCGTAGAGGGCGATCTTGTCCGAGAACCAGTACTGGACAAAGAGCAATCCGGCGGCAAATACCAGGACGATCGCGTACGAGATCCCCACGGCGACGAGCAGGCCGATGACCGCCCCGTACAGGAGGACGATCATCAGGCCCGTGGTGAACATCCGGAGGCTGAGACCCCGGTCGTTCGGGATGTTCCGTGCTGTGCTCATGCCGGGTTCGTCGGGTGGGTGCGGGCCAAGGTCAGGTGCGTTCTCCGCCTGGCTCCTCGAGGAGTGCCTTCGTCTCGTCCAACGTGGCGTCGGAGAACGGCACCACCAGGTCCGAGCTGGTAAATGCATCAGGCTCTAAGGGAGTGCCTGTCCGGCGTACGGCATCGATCAGGGCAGCCAGGGCCGCAGTGAACGCAGCGTCGTCATGTCCTTCGACGGCGGTATTGAGGTCGTGCTCGAGGTTGTCGAGCGTGGACTTTTCGGTGTCGGCGACGTCGAATTGCGCCTCACCCAGGATGCGCACGATCATGCCGGTCCTCCGCTCGGTCCCTTGGGTACTTCGCCCTCGGCCGGTCCGATCTCGGCCGGGGCCCCGGCTCCGATCTCGGCCTTGAGAGCGGCGAGCTCGGTGTCCACCGTGTTGGATGCGGACACCTGGTCGAGCTGGGACTGGATGTCGTCCACCGGGTTGGTCAGGTCGGTGAGGGCTCCGGACGCCAGGAGTTCGTCCATGGCCCCGGCCCGGGCCTGCATCGAGTCGATCTTGTCCTGGGCCCGCTGCACGGACATGCCGGCATCCCCCATCGACTCGGAGATGCCGGAGACGGCCTCGCCGATCTTGGTTTGGGCTTCGGCCGCCGTGTAGGTGGCCTTCATCGTCTCCTTCTTGGTGCGGAAGGCATCTACCTGTGTCTGGAGGTTCTGGGCGGTGACGATGAGCTTCTTCTCTTGGTCAGCCACCTGCTGGTGCTGGGTCTGGAGTTCGGTTAGCTGTGGTTCCAACGCCGCCCGGCGGGCCAATGCCTCACGGGCCAGGTCCTCACGGTTCTGTCCCAGTGCGTCCTTGGCCTGCTGTTGGAGCTTGTCGGCTTGACTCTGGAGTTGTGTGGCCTGGAGCTCGATGCGCTTCTTGGCCGTGGTGACGTCGGCCACACTGCGCCGGACCTTCTGCAAGTTCTCCAGCAGCTTCTGGTAAGAGAGATCGAGTGACTCCCTCGGATCCTCCGCCTTGTCCAACATCTTGTTGGTCTTTGCCTGGAGGATCCCAGACATCCGCTTCATGACACCCATTGGCGATGATCCTTCCTCGACGCTCAACTGCAGTGTAGGCCCCGGTGTCCCGGTAGCGTGAGCAGCGTGCCTGAGGAACGCTGCCTGCTGACTGTTCACGCCCATCCCGACGACGAGGCTTCCAAGGGGGCGGGAACCGTCGCTCGGTACCACGCCGACGGGGTCCGCACCGTCCTGGTGTGCTGCACCGACGGCGCCGAAGGGGAGATCCTGAACCCTGCGCTCGACACCCCTGATGTCCGCGCCGACTTGGCCGGTGTGCGAGCGGGCGAACTGGCCCGGGCTACGGACATCATCGGATACGACGATGTGATGATGCTGGGGTATCGGGATTCAGGCATGGCGGGGTCGGAGGCGAACGGACATCCGGACTGCTTCGCCGCCGCGCCGATCGATGAGGCCACCGGCCGGCTCGTAGCCATCATCCGGCAGGTTCGGCCCCAGGCCATGGTCATCTACGGTGACGACCAGTCGGGCTATCCCCATCCGGACCACCTCCGGGTCCACGACGCTGGCTTGGCCGCCTTCCGGGCGGCGGGCGACCGGTCCCGGTATTCCGAAGCCGGTGCTGCCTACCAGCCGGCGAAGCTCTACTACACGGTCCACTCGGCGGCACGGTTCCGGGCCATTCACGACAAGTTCGTGGAACTTGGACTCGAGTCGCCGTTCGACGAGGAGTGGCGGAACCGCTGGGACCAGATGCCCGACGACCTTCCGACGGCGGTTATCGATATCACGGGGTTCACCCACGTCCGGCGTATGGGGCTCCTGGCCCATGCCACCCAGGTCGATCCGACGTCCAAGTTCTGGTTCGGGCTACCGCCCGATGTCATGGAGTCGATCCAGCCTCACGACGATTATCGGCTGGCGCTGGTCGGCACACCGGACGGGGCGGTGACGGAGCCCGTGTGGGACGGCACGATCGAAACCGACCTGTTTGCCGGGGTCCTGGTGGACGCCCGGTAATGGTCCGCTGGCTGACCGAGGAGTGGCTGACGGCAGCCGCCCACGAAGGGTCGGGTGCCACAGGACCGCCAACGCTGACGGCGTCGGTCGTGGTCGAGCTGACCGGAGGCGACGAAGGGGACACGGTCGTGTACGCCGTGTTCGACGCGGGCTGCATGGTGGGAAGCGGCGCCGGAACCGTACCGTCCCCCGACGTAACTCTGACGCTGACCGATACCGACGCCCGGGCCGTGCTTTCTGGCGAACTCGGCCTGTCGGTGGCTTTCATGCAGGGTCGGATGAAGGTTGCCGGGGACATGGCACCCCTTGTGGACCTCCTGGCCTTGGCCGCAACTGATGACGTACGGGCCCGCCGGGCCCGCTTGGCCGGGTTGACCGACTCCTAGCCGGAACGGTGGACGAGGACAGCTGGCACCGGTGAGGTCGACGAAGGAGTCCCGCCGAGGAACGGCAGATGGATGACTCCGGCGCTCTGTAAAAGGATCAGCGTGACGGCCGTGATGATGAGGACCACCAGGAAGACACCCAGGATGGGCCGAACCCGAACCCAGCCTGAGCGCCCGTCAAACCCGCGGCGCAGACGGGTCGGGGCGACCGTGGTGACCGTCGAACGTCCGGACGGGCCCTGTTGGCGGACAGCGAAGGCGCCGATCCGGCCAGCCAGGTCAACCGGATCGGCGCCTTCGCGCAGGAACCGGTAGGTACCGGTGCGGGTCCGGATGCTGATCAGGGCGCCGGCTTCGGCATGGGGGAGGTGCCGATGTGGGCTCGGCTGGTTCACCGACTCCGACGACGCGGCCTCGGGTACCGGCACCGTTTCCTCGAAAGGATCCTCCACCGGTTCGACCCACCACTCGGGAATGAACCCGCCGCCCCACGGCTCCACGGCATGGGCAACTACCGACCCCCATGGCAGCAGCCGGGGCGCGTCGCCTCGACCGCGGATCACGCCGATGCCGAGGTCGTTCACGACCACGGAGGCGACGTGGGTGGGGTCGTAGCCATGGGGATCGAGGAGCAGCAGGCTGGTCACGGTCAACGGCTTCGGTCCCGGTCCCGGTCCCGGTCCACCACGCTGGAGACGTCCGTCACTCACGTGAGCGGATCCACGGGTGCCGAGGTCACAGTCGGATCGGGTGCCGTATGGCGTCGCGCAGCGGACGGTAGCCGATGGTGATCGCACCAGCGGAGGCCAGTACCGCCACCACCTCCGGATCGTCTACCAGCAAGGTGTGATCGGCGACCCTGGACTCCCAATCGTCGGACGCGGCCCGCAGCTCGTTGCTGTCAATGGCAGGGTGGAGCGTGATCTCGGTCAGGCCCGGCTCGAGGGCGCCGAGGAGCTCGAGGAGCATCTTGCGGCCGCCACGGGCCGGAACAGTTGCGGCATGGTCAGCGAAGAGTGCGCCCGCTTCGGCCGCCAGCCTGCGGATGGGGAAGCCCACGTTGGGCTCGACCGACGCGTCGGGCAGTCGGAGCGGAAGGCCGAAGTCGACGGCCAGCTCGAGGTAGACGTCGAAGAACTCGGGGCGGAGGAGGAGGGCGTCCATGTGGGCATCGATGTGACTGATGTCGAAACCCCACAGCACGGCCCGCTCCAGCTGGGCCCGGCACTCCCGACGGACCTCGTCGAGGTCGGCATGATCCCAGACGTCGGTGACCGTGCGGGGGAACCCGCCGTCGCCGTCGAGGAGCGAGGGTGCCAGGGTGATGGGTCCCCACCGGTAGAGGTTGTGCTCGGCGTTGAGGGTGAGCCGCACACCGACGTCGTCGCCCCGGAACCGCGATGCGGCCTCGCGGGCCCATGGAGCGGGAACCACGAGCGAGGCTGAGGTTGCGAGTCCATTGCGGAGGGCGTCATACACGCCGGTTGTGGCCGCGTGACAGAAGCCGAGGTCAGCACAGTTGAGGATGAGGAGGCGGGCATCGGGAGTTGCCCCGAGCCGCTCGGCCACTGACGCCATACCCCGACCGTAGTCGGCGGTCGATCAGGCAGCGTGACCGGACGCGCTGCGTAAACGGGTCCGGGCGGCAGCAATGCCGCGGTGGCCTACCTCTCGGGTATCGGCGTCGAGGTACCAGTCGCTTGCTTCGTCCGATGGTGTCTGGCGGGTCCGGTCGGTCGCGTGCGGTTCGGCTTCGAGAAGCGGCAGCTCAGGCTGGAGCGCGTGCATCCGGGCGTCGGGAATCTGACTCATGGATGCAGTGTGGCGGAAGGGTGTATTACGGAGGCCATGACTCAGGCCGACGCCACCACCGAGACCGCTGCCGCACCCACCGACGGAGGTGCCCGCCGCTACGGGATCACCATCCCCTTTGACGGTGTGCCGCTGACCGAGCACCACCGGTGGTTCGACGATCTGCTGGGGCTCGGGTACACCGATGTCTGGTCGGCGGAAACCGACGGGCTCGACGGATTCACACCGCTTGCGCTGGCAGCGGCGTGGACACCGGCACTGCAGCTGGGAGTGGCCATCATTCCGGCGTACACGCGGGGTCCGGCACTGTTGGCTCAGAGTGTGGCCGCTATGGCAGAGGCGGCGCCCGGGCGTTTCACATTCGGCCTGGGCACGTCATCGGATGTCATCGTCTCGAAATGGAACGGTGTTCCCTTCAGTGAACCGTACAAGCGGGTACGCGACACCATCGCCTTCCTGCGAGAAGCTCTGGCCGGCGAAAAGGTGACCACTGCCTACGACACATTTGAGGTCAAGGGGTTCCGGTTGGCCCGCCCGGTGGATCAGCCGCCGCCGATATTCCTGGCCGCGCTTCGCCCGGGCATGCTCCGCCTGGCTGGACGGGCCGCCGACGGGGTGATCGTCAACTGGCTGTCGGCCACCGATGTAGCCACCGTCACCCCCGAATTGGGAGCCGACATTCCGGTGGCGGCCCGCATCTTCGTGATCCCGAGCGAGGACGCCGACATGGCCCGTGCCGTCGGACGCCGGATGATCACCGCATATCTCAACGTGGGCGTCTACGCAGAGTTCCACCGCTGGCTCGGTCGGGGGGACGTTCTCGGTCCGATGTGGCAACTATGGAAGGACGGGGACCGCAAGGGCGCTCTGGCCGCCATTCCCGACGAGGTAGTGGACGACCTGATCGTGCACGGCTCCTTTGCCGCATGCCGCGATCAGGTCGACCGCTACGTGGCCAACGGAGTCGACATTCCGGTACTCGCCGTCCTGCCGTTCGGAGTGGACTTGGCCGAGGCCGTCGAAGGACTGGCCCCTCGGTAAGGTCGCCGACGATGTGGTGTGCCGACTCAGGCAGCCCGCGTCGGGACCGACGCCAGACTGGCTGGCGTCCGGGCGCAAGCCTGGGCCGCTTCGACCCCCTTCAGGGCGAGGTGTGACGCGAAAAATGAGGTGTGCTCGTCGTTGTCGTCGAAGTGGTGAGGAGTGAGCACGGCTGAGAGGACGGCAACATCAGCGTCGAGTTGGACCCGCATGAGCCCGTGGATTCCGGTCTCCGTAACGAACTCGTGGCGGTAGATGCCTCCGTCGACCGTCAATCCGGCGACCACGACGGCGGCATAGCGCCCGGTCCCGGCCAGGCGCTTGGCGTGCAGGGGGATCTCAAAGGCGCCCGGGACCCGGAAGAGTTCGACCCGGCCCGCGTCGAACCCGAGGTGGACGATCTCCTCGAGGAACGCATCGCGGCAGCGGTCGACCATGGCGCCGTGCCACTCGGACTGGACGAAAGCGATCCTCATGGAGGCGTCTGCCTTCGCCTCACCACCGCGCAGGTCCGTCGGAAGCATGCTGCCTCCCCGGGCTGGAGCCGAAATAACTAGTACGAGTTTTAGTGTGCGTCGTGCGCAGCCTGTGTCCAGGGGTGCGAGCGCTGGAACACCCGACAAGTCCGGGCAGCCCGGCTCAAACCTGCTCGTAGCGGGCCACAACCTCAGCATCCATGTCGCGCACCTGGTTAGCCAACTCGTCGATGAACGTGTCGAGTTCGGCGGCGAGTCGGGCATCCGACAGGGCCATGATCCGAATGGCCAGGAGTGCGGCATTCCGAGCCCCGTTGACGGCCACGGTGGCCACCGGAATCCCCTTGGGCATCTGCACCATGGCCAGCAATGAGTCGAGGCCGCCAAGATGTGCCAGCGCCACCGGCACGCCGATGACCGGGAGGGGTGTGGTGGCGGCCACCACACCGGCAAGGTGGGCGGCACCGCCAGCAGCGGCGATGATCACCTTGACGCCGTTTCCGGCCGCGGCCCGAGCGAAGGCGACGGTATCGTCGGGAGTGCGGTGGGCGGACAGGACCCGGATCTCGACCGGCACGTCGAAGCGCCGGAGCAGCTGGACAGCGTCGTCCATGATCGAGGCGTCGGAGGAACTTCCCATCAAGATGGCAACGGACATGCCTCCAGTCTGCCCGACTGTCGATTGCCCGGCACATCCGTGCCGGCTCGTCGGCCACCGACGCGGCGGCACGGTCACCGGTACGGTGGGCTCTATGTCCGGCCAGACCACCTCGGTGAGCCGGCGCCCTGACCGGGAACCATGAGAAACGAGATACCCATGCGCATCGGCGTGATGTTCGACAACGAGAAGCCGTTCGACGACGTGATGGCCCAGGTGACCGGGCTGGCTGACGCGGGCATCGAGACGGCATGGTCGTCCCAGATCTTCAGCTACGACGCGTTGACCACACTCGCCGCCGCAGCCCGCGAGGTGCCATCGATCGACTTCGGCACCGCCGTAGTTCCGACCTACCCTCGGCACCCGGTGATGCTGGGCGCCCAGGCCTTGACGGTGCAGGCAGCCAGCGGAGGGCGCCTCACCCTCGGCATCGGCCTGTCCCACCAGATGGTGATCGAGAACGTGTTCGGTATGTCGTTCGACAAGCCGGCGCGCCACATGCGCGAGTACCTGGAGATCCTGATGCCGGTTCTGGCCGGCGAGCAGGCGACGTTCGCTGGCGAGACCTTGAGCGCTTCGACGTTCGGTCCGATGCAGATCGACGCCCCGGCCCCTGATGTGCTGGTGGCCGCGCTGGGGACGGTGATGCTCAACATTGCCGGGCGCCTGGCCCAGGGCACCATCACGTGGATGACTGGCCCCGTCACCATCGAGGAGCACATCGCTCCGACGATCAATGCGGCTGCAGCCGAGGCCGCACGGCCGGTGCCTCAGATCGGAGTTGGACTGCCGGTCTGCGTGACTGACGACGTGGGCAGGGCTCGGGTCAAGGCAGCTGAGGTCTTCGCCGTCTACGGTCACCTCCCGTCGTACCGGTCGATGCTCGACCGCGAAGGTGTCGCCGGCCCGGCCGACGTGGCCATCGTAGGGACAGCATCTGAGGTCGCCGCGCAGGTCAGCCGTCTTGCTGGCATCGGGGCCACCGATTTCTGTGGGGCACC
>JAYVYR010000137.1:0-4576 GCA_043784065.1 Acidimicrobiaceae bacterium | reverse complement strand
CGAACCGACGCCCGATATGCCAGTCGCTGGTGTGGATGATCCTCATGACCTGGCCTCGTGCACGACGACAGACTGTCAGACGGGTGTGCCGGCGGTATCCCGCCTGCCTGGGGGCTCAGAGGCAGCGGTAGACAGTGTCGACCAGCGATCTGTTGCGCCGGGACTGCCAGCGGGGAATGACGTGGTTCATGGCGTACCCGAAGGCCACCCGAGCGTCGGTGTCGGCCAATCCCACCGCCCCGCCGGTGCCGAAGTGGCCGAACGTCGACGGGCTGGGGCCGAAGGGCCGTCTCGGCGTGGTCGGCGTCAACCCGGGTCCGAACGTGACCTCCTCGCCGAGCACAGGACAGAAGTCCACCGACTGGGGGGACGTGGCCTCGGCCAGCAGCGTGGGGGAGAGGAGGCGCCCAGGCTCGAGAAGAGCCCGGTAGGTGCGGGCCACACCGTGAGCCGTGGCGTGGGTGTTGGTAGACGGGATGTGCGACCGTCGCCAGTCCGGCGAGTTGACCACCCCCATCGAGGAGTACCCCGGAGGATTGACGTAGCCGAGCTGCGCCATCAGGTCGTCGCCCGACAGGGCGGAGATGTCGACGGCCGGAACTAGCTCGCCTGGCGCCCAGATCACGTCCGCGCAACGGGTCTGCTCCTCAGTCGGTAGTCCGCACCCACGTCGGCGCCGAGTGATCCCACCAGCTGTGCCAGGCGGGTGCCAGGCGGGTCGCCTGTGACACGGTGGACGAGTTCACCGATCAGGTGGCCGTAGGTATTGGTGTGGTAGGCGTGTTGCGTGCCCGGCTCCCACCACGCCTCGGTGGCGGCCAGTGTCGATGGCAGGGTTTCACAGTCCCAGAGATCCTCGTTGGTCATCGGCCGCCGGATGGCCGGAACGCCGGCCCGGTGGCAAAGGGCATGGCGCAAGGTGGCGTCCTCCTTGCCTGCGCACGCGAACTCCGGCCATACCGAGGCCACCAGGTCATCGATCTCCAGGTGGCCGTCATCGACGAGTTGGAGCAAGAGCAGCGCCACGAGGGATTTGCCCACGGAGTAGACGTCGACCAGGGTGTTCCGCCGCCACTCCTGCATGCGGCCGGCATCGGCCCACCCGCCGACCAGGGTGACCACCAGGCGGTCGTCGACGAAGACCGACACGGCGGCGCCGACCTCCCCTTGTTCAACGAAGTTGGCGGCGAAGGCGTCGCGCACCGGAGCGAATCGCTCATCGCAGCGGCCGGAAATCGGAACGTCGGGACGTGCTGGCGGAGCAACCGAAGAGCTCACGGACTCTCGGCCGTCAGGAAGGCCCGCACCTCGGGCAATGCCGTTCGGTCCTGGATGAAGAACGCGTGCCCGCCTTCGTAGGTCCGGAGCTCGGCTCCTGATATCCGAGAGGCGATGGCCGCCGAGTTAGCCAGAGGAGCGATCGGGTCGAACCGTCCACAGGCAACGAGTGTCGGGCAGTTGACGACACCCAATCGATCCCACACGTCGTGCCACCGCCGCGCCTCGAGCTGGGCCAGCCGCCCGGCCACCGCCGCCGGGTCATTGTCGTCCCTCCGGTCCATCATCTCGACGAAGGCCCGGTCACCCGGGTGGGCGTGCAGCCAGGTCTCGTCGAATCGGTCGTCGAGGAGGGTCCGTCGAACGGCTGAGCGATGATCGGGGTCGAGGGCCTCGAGCTCGTGCAAGGGATAGGACGAGCCTCCGGCTCCTCCTGGTGACGTGCACAACAGGGCCAGGCGCTCGATCCGGTCGGGAGCAGTGACGGCCAGCTCCTGAGCAACCATCCCCCCGAAGCTCACGCCGACCACCCGCGCCGTGTCCCAGCCGACTGCGTCGAGTAGCCCGAGGGCGTCGGCCGCGCACGTGGCCATGCCATACGGCCCGGGCGCCGGCCCGCTGGCGCCAAGCCCCCGCTGGTCGAAGGCGATGCGGGTGACCCCGTCGGCGAACAGGTCGAGCAGGGGACGGCCGGAATCCATGGTCATGCCCGAGCCGTTCAGCAGCAGGAGGCGCGACCCTGAGCCGGACAGTTCGTAGGCCAGGTCGACTCCGTTGACGTGGGCGGTGGGCAACGTGGCCTCGGAGGAACGTGGACGGACGGTGGGCCGCCCAGCCTTGCACGCCGGCCGTGGCCCGGCCGGGCAGTCCGATCCGTCCTACAGTGCCCGCCATGGCTCTTGAACGATTTGACGGGAAGCACGTGCTGGTGACGGGAGCCGCATCTGGTATCGGCCGGGCTACGGCGCTGCGCCTGGCCGATGAGGGGGCGGCCGTGGTGGCTGTGGACGTCAATGCGGAGGCACTGACGGCGTTGGTCGCCGAGTCGGCGGGGTTGTCAGGCTCGATCGTGGCCCAGCCGGGAGACGTGTCCACCGAGGACGGGGTGAAGGCCATCGTGTCCGGAGCGGTGGAGACGCTTGGTGCGCTCGACGTGGTGGTCAACGTGGCCGGTGTGCTGTCCTTCGGTCACTCCCACGAACTCACCCTTGATGAGTGGAACCGGCTCATCGCCATCAACCTGACGGGCACCTTCCTCATGTGCCGTGAATCGTTGCCCCACTTGCTCGCCGCCAAGGGCAACATCGTCAATATCGCCTCGACGGCGGCCCATGCCGGCCAGCCCTGGGCGTTGGCCTACTCTGCCTCGAAGGGCGGGGTGCTGGCCATGACCCGTGAGCTGGCGGTCGAGTACGCCAAGGCCGGGCTGCGTTGCAACAGCGTGAGCCCGGGTGCCATCGACACCCCTATTACCGGTTCGTTCCACGTCCCGGAGGGGGCAAATGCCAAGCTGATCAACCGAGTCATGCCGCTCGGCGCATTCGGTACGCCGGAGGGTATCGCCGCCACCATCGCCTACATCGCCTCGGATGAGGCATCCCACATGAACGGGGCCGACATCCGGGTGGACGGCGCCACCCTGTCCTGAGCGGCGCCACCCTGTCCTGAGCGGCTCAGTCCGGATCCGGCCGGTTCAGCTCCCGAGGGTTGATCGCCCGTCCGTGGCCCACCACTCCGCGGTCAACTTGATGCCGGCGATGGACGCTCGGGGAATTAGTTCCTCGAACGAACGCTTGTAGCCGGTGTGGAGGATCTTCCACGCACCGTCCCGCTTCACGTAGCGGTCCTCGTAGAACGCCGCCCCCTGGATAGTGAGGCCGAAGTCGGTGAGGATGACCGTGTCCTCGAGGGCCCAGGTCCCGGTGGCCTCGTCGGCGCCGACGAGGTCGATCTCTGGATGGTGGCACCGGTGGCTCGACAGGAACGTGGTGGCCCCCATCGAATCGCGGCAGAACGTCATGATGTCGTCCCGGCTCGAGAACTCGTAGAGTCCGCCGCCGTAGCGTGCCGTGGCTTCGGGCACGAAGCAGGACTCCAGCGAATCCCACAACTTCTGGTCGATGCTGCGGAGGTAGCGGTACTTGAGACGCTTGATCAGTTCGAACTCAACGAGGTCCTCGGGGGTCATGGCAACTCCTGTAGTGGATCGTGGGTGATGGCGGGCGGTGTGTGGTGTGCGGTGTGGGCGGCCTCGGCGTCAGCGGATGGTGCCGACCCCGGGAATGAGCGGCAGGTCCAAGGCGGTGATCCACCCGGCAGGCAGCTCATTGACATAGGGCACCGCGTTGAGGGCGCGCAGGCCCGTAGCCAGGCAGCCAGCCGCCGCCGCGTCGCGCCCGGAGGCATCGGTGAACCGGAAAGTCGTCTCCTGGCTGATGGACGGGGTGCCGTCGATCTCGACCCGGTATACGTCGTTCTCGTTGCCCCGGGGCCAGTCCGGCGCGGCGTCCTGGCCCACCCGGTTGACGTGCTCCAAGCAGATACGGGGTCTGCCGTCGACGATTCCGTTGATGGTGAATCGGATGGCAGCCACCTGGCCGGGCTCGATGATGCCCTTGGCCGTGGTGATGGCCCTGGGGGTGACCCACTTCTCCCACGTCGACGTGATGGACTCGAGTTCGACCCCAAGGGCGTGGGCCATCATCGGGACGGTTCCGCCCCACGACATGACCAAGATCTCGGTGTGCTCGAGCATGGGCACATACTCCGCCGGCATCCCGATCCCCATCTCGACCTCGTAGTCGCCTTCGTAGTTGATGTAGTCGAGGATCTCGAGGGCCCGCACCTGGCGCACCTCGCTGCACAGACCCATGAGCGTCATCGGAAACAGGTCGTTGGCGAATCCGGGGTCGATGCCGGTGGTGAAGCAGGATGCACCGCCAGTCTCGCAAGCCTCCGCGATGGGGTCGATCCACGATGGCGGATTCTGGGACATGTGCGGCCATACCCAGGGGGTCATGGCCGTCGAGCAGACATCGACGCCGGCCCGCAGGAAGGCGCCCATCAAGGCGATGTTGCCATCGGCCTTGGCCGCTGTCGGCCCGTAGTGCACGAGTGCGTCCGGCGCCAGGGCGATCAAGGTGTCCACGTCATCGGTGGCGGTGATCCCGATCGGGTCGATTCCACACAGCACACCAACGTCCGTGCCGACCTTGTCGGGATTGGACACGCCGACGCCCACCAGCTCGAACAACGGGTGCTTCACGATTTCGGGGATGACCATGCGGCCGACGAACCC
>JAYVYR010000136.1:0-14456 GCA_043784065.1 Acidimicrobiaceae bacterium | reverse complement strand
CATGCTGGCGTCGGGTAGCACCACCCGCTCGACCGAACTGTGGGAGATGTCCCGCTCGTGCCACAGGGCCACGTCTTCGAGTCCGGCCGAAAGGTATCCCCGTAGTACCCGGGCCAGGCCGCACAGGCGCTCGGACAGGATCGGATTGCGCTTGTGTGGCATGGCCGAGCTGCCCTTCTGGCCCGGCTTGAACGGCTCCTCGACCTCGCCCAGCTCACTTCGGGCCATATGGCGGATCTCGGTGGCGATCTGTTCGATCGTCGCCCCCACCGATGCGCACGCCCATAGGAACTCGGCGTGCCGGTCCCGGGCCACCACCTGGGTGGCCGGAACCGGAACCAGCCCGAGCGACGAGCACACGTGAGCCTCGACCCGGGGGTCTATATTCGAAAATGTCCCGACGGCGCCCGACAGTTTGCCTACCGCCACCCGCTCCCGGGCAGCCCGCAGGCGCTGGACGTCGCGGTCGGCCTGCAGGGCCCAGAGGGCGAACTTGGCCCCGAACGTGGTGGGCTCGGCGTGCATGCCGTGGGTCCGCCCCGTCACCGGAATATCGATGGCATCGAGTGCCCGGGCCTTGCACGCACGCACGAGTTGGGTACCCGCCTCGATCAGCAGGTCACTTGCCCGGGTGAGGGTGGCGCACAGGGCGGTGTCCACGACATCGGAGGAAGTGAGGCCGTAGTGGATCCATGATCCCTGGGGCTGGCCGATGGCCTCCTGGACCACGTCCACAAAAGCAGCAACATCGTGATCGGTGACCCGCTCGCGCTCGGCGACGGCCTCCACGAATGCGGCATCGACCTCGGGGGCGTGTGCGGCACAGAACTCGGCGGCTTCGGCCGGTACTTCGCCTACCTCCACCCAGCCATCGGTGGCCAACATCTCTACCCGGAGCCACATGGCGAACCGGGCCTCGTCAGAAAAGAGTGCGGCCATCTCCTTCGGTGCATAGCGGGGGATCATCGTGCTGCCTCGGCTCTCGGGGTGGTTGTGTTGGTCGTAGTCGATGGGCCGGCCGCAGTGACAGCAGCGGCCAGTGCGATGTCGGAGCGGTAATGCATGCCCGGCCAACCGACGGCAGCCACCCCGGCATAGGCGCGGCTCCGAGCCTCGTCGAGCGTGCCGCCTAGGGCGGTCACCCCGAGCACGCGGCCGCCGGCGGTCACCACGGCACCCGAGTCGGGATCGGCGCGGGTCCCGGCGTAGAACACCGTGACTCCGGGGAGCGACCCGGCGTCGTCCAGTCCGACGACGGGGTCGCCGGTCCGAGGGAACTCGGGATAGCCCTCGGATGCGAGCACGACGCACACGGCCGGTTCGGGGGTGAACCGGGGGACGGTGGAAAGGGCACCAGCGGCGGCCTCGGCCAACAGGGCACAGAGGTTGCCGTCAAAGCGGGGCAGGACGACCTGGGTTTCCGGGTCGCCGAAGCGAACGTTGAACTCGAGGACCTTCGGCCCGGTCGCAGTCAGCATCAGGCCGGCATAGAGCACGCCCCGGTAGTCGATCCCCCGAGCCCGCAAGGCGGTCACCAGTGGTGCCACTGCTTCGTCCACCAGGGTCGCCACCAACGAGTCATCGACCGACGGCACGGGTGAGAACGCTCCCATCCCCCCGGTGTTCGGGCCGTCGTCACCGTCGTCCCGGCGTTTGAAGTCTTGGGCCGGGGCCAGCGGTGCCAGACGGATGCCGTCGCACAGCACCAGCAACGAGCACTCGGGGCCCGTAAGACCTTCCTCGATGACCAGGCGCCGGCCGGCCGAGCCGAAGCTGTCGCCCGAGAGCTTGGCGGCCACGTCGGCCTCGGCCTCGGCCAGCGAGTCGGTGACCAGGACACCTTTGCCGGCGGCCAGCCCGTCGGTCTTGACCACCCAAGGACCCTCGAGGGAGCGCAGGAACTCAACCGCCGGTGCGACCTCGGTGAACACGCCGAATCGGGCCGTCGGTACTCCGGCCTCGGCCAGTAGCTCCTTCATGAACGCCTTGGACCCTTCGAGCTGCGCGCCATCGGCTCCAGGGCCGAACACCAGCTTGCCTTGGGCCCGCAAGCGGTCGGCGAGACCGTCGACCAACGGTGCCTCCGGCCCGATCACGAACAGGTCAGCCTCGAGCGCTTCGGGCACAGTGTCCACGCTGGTCATGCGGTGGCCCTCGGGCGATCTGCCGGCGATGCCCGGATTGCCGGGGGTGACGACGACATCGGCGTCACGGGCCAGGACCAGGGCCAGCGCGTGCTCCCGACCGCCGGAACCGACGACGCAGACATTGCGGATCGGGCCAGATGAGTGAGACGAGCCCGAGGAGACCCCCCGGCTCATGCGGCGAAGCGGACGAACTGCTCGCGGCCAGGGCCGACACCAACGAGCCGAACCGGCACGCCGATCTGCTCAGCCAGGAAGTGCACGTAGTCGCGGGCAGCCTGGGGCAGGTCACCGATCTCCGTCGCGTGCGAGATGTCCGTCTTCCATCCTGGCAGTTCCTCGTAGACAGGGGTGACCTGGTGGAAAACCGACTGGTGGTACGGCGGGTGGGTGAACCGCTCGCCGTTGGCTTCGTAGGCCACACAGACCTTCACGGTATCGAAGGTGTCGAGCACGTCGAGCTTGGTGAGGGCCACCTCGGACAGCGAGTTGAGGCGCACGGACTGGCGCATCATGACGGCGTCGAACCAGCCCGGGCGGCGTCGGCGGCCGGTGTTGACCCCGTACTCGTGGCCCAGGTCGACCAGCGTGTCGCCGATCTCATCGGTCAACTCGGTCGGGAACGGGCCGCTGCCCACCCGGGTCACGTAGGCCTTGGCGATGCCGATGACCTCGTCGATGTAGCGGGGGCCGACGCCGGCGCCGGTGCAGGCGCCACCGGCCACCGGGTTGGACGAGGTGACGAAGGGGTAGGTGCCGTGATCGAGATCGAGGAACGTGGCCTGTGCACCCTCCAGGAGAACGTTGGCACCCCGCTCCAGCGCCTCGTGGACCAGGCCCACGGTGTCGGCCACCATTGGCGCGATCCTCGGCGCCAACTGGTCGAGGTACAGGTCACAGATGTCGTCGGCCGACAGGGGAAGGCGGTTGTACACCTTGGCCAGAACCTGGTTCTTCTCCTTCAGGACCACGTCGAGCTTCTGGCGGAAGATCTTGGGGTCGAGGAGGTCCTGGACGCGCAGACCCACCCTGGATGATTTATCGGCGTAGGAAGGTCCGATCCCGCGCTTGGTGGTACCCAGTTTGTTCTTGCCCAGGTAGCGTTCGGCCAGCTGATCGAGCTCATGGTGGTAAGGCATGATCAGATGGGCATTGCCACTGACCAGCAAGTTCTTCGTGTCGATCCCCTTGGACTCGAGGACGTCGACCTCGGCCAGGAGGACGGTCGGATCGACCACCACGCCGTTGCCGATCATCGCTGTGATGTGCGGGTAGAGGATGCCGCTCGGCACCAGCTGGAGGGCGAAGGTCTCACCGTCCACCACGATGGTGTGGCCGGCGTTGTGGCCACCCTGATAGCGGACGACCAGCTCCATCTCCTTGGCCAGGAGATCGGTGAGCTTCCCCTTGCCTTCGTCACCCCACTGGGTCCCGACCACTACGGTTGCCGGCACGCGTTCCTCCTCCGTCGAGAATGCGGATTACGCACGAGTGTACCCCGGTGGCAAGGGACCAATGAGGGGCGGGGCGGGAAGCGGGGGTCGTCGCACTGCCTGGAGAGCGCGGACCCCGGTGGCCGACGTCCGAGACGGACGGGTACGTCTGACGACTTCCCCTGAGTCCGCCTTGTCCAGGATCTTGCCGGCCCTACGGGACCGACCCTGCCTGCAGAGCGAGTCCCGCGCGATGCGGGCATCGCTGATGCGGCGCCTGCCGGCCAACCGTCAAGTTTAGGGCGGCGGTAGGTCAGGCCTCACTCGGCCCGGCGGTCGACCAGATCGAGGCGGACACTTTGGCCAGGCGAGCACCGCACCGGACAGTCAGATGGTCACCCCGTGCGGCAGCGGTGGCCACTCTCCTACCCGGCCTGGTCGTCGCATCCTGCGCTGGTGGCTCGTCGCCGTCCACGGTGTCGGGCACCTGGACCATCGCTCACCCGGAGCCGTCCACCAACCTGGCCGGCTACTCCGGCGTCTACGGCGTCTCGTGCCCGTCGAGCTCGTTCTGTAGGGCGGTGGACGAGTAGGGCAACGCCATCGGGTGGAACGGCAGCGAGTGGTCGAAGCTCCAGCCGGTGACGCCCGGCAGCACCTCGAGAGCGTGTCCTGCACGTCGTCGACGTTCTGCGCGGCCCTGGCCGGCCAGCAGGCGACCCTCTTCGACGGGTCCACGTGGACCGTGTCGCCCGCCGTCGGCCCGGCTCCGTCCGGTGCCACCGGCGGCCAATACCGGGTGTCGTGCACCTCGCCGACGTTCTGCGCCTCGGTCAACGCGGTCGGGGTCGTCACCACGTTCGACGGCACCGGTTGGGGTCACGACATCCAGGTCGACGTCGGCACGGGTACCAAGCCGGCCCAGGACATCTCGTGCGTCTCCCCCGCGTTCTGCGTCGTGGTGTCCGCCACCGGAAACATAGCCACCCTCACCGGCACCGCCTGGGGCCACCAGTCCTCACCCGGCCAGCCGGTCCTGCACTCGGTGTCGTGCCCGACGACGACATTCTGCATGGCCCTCGACCTGACCGGTCACCCCCTGGTCTTCGACGGGTCGACCTGGACGCAGGCCGAGCCCGTGCCCGGCTTCGGGTCCCTGACCTACTCGGTGTCCTGCGCCACCGCGTCCCACTGCGTTGTCGCCCCGTCCGACGGCACCCAGGCAACGGCCCGGATCAGCTGCCCGACGACGACGTTCTGCGCTCTGGTCGACTCGTCCGGGTCGGTCGCCACCTACCGCGCCTGACCGACGACCAGCTCAGGCCAGGACGACCTCGCCGTCCGTCTCGTCCACCGTGACCGTCGACCCCTCGGGGTAGCGGCCCTCCAGGAGCGCGAGTGCCAGCGGGTCCTCGACCTGGCGTTGGATCACCCGACGCAGGGGACGAGCCCCGAAGTCGGGGTCGAACCCATTGTGGGCCAGCTGCACTTCGGCGGCGGGCGTGACCACGAGGGTCAGACGGCGTTCGGCCAGCCGGTGACGGAGGCCCTGGAGCTGGATGGTCACGATCCGGTTGAGATCGGCTTCCGTCAGATTGTGGAAGCGGACGATCTCGTCGATCCGGTTCACGAACTCCGGTTTGAAGTGCTCGATCGGTTCGCCGGGGATGTTGGACGTCATGATCAGGACCGTGTTGGTGAAGTCAACGGTTCGCCCCTGGCCATCGGTCAGCCGGCCGTCTTCCAGGACCTGGAGGAGCGTGTTGAATACGTCCGGGTGGGCCTTCTCGAGCTCGTCCAGGAGCACCACGGCATACGGGCGGCGGCGGATCGCCTCGGTGAGCTGGCCGCCCTCCTCGTAGCCGACATAGCCGGGAGGGGCCCCGACCAACCGGGCCACCGAGTGGCGCTCCATGTACTCGCTCATGTCGATACGGATCATGGCTTTGGCGTCATCGAACAAGAAGTCGGCCAGTGCCCGGGCCAGCTCGGTCTTGCCCACGCCGGTCGGCCCCATGAAGAGGAACGACCCGATGGGGCGGTCGGGGTCGGACAGCCCGGCCCGGCTGCGGCGGATGGCGTTGGACACGGCCGATACCGCCTCCTCCTGGCCCACCACGCGAGCGTGCAGGGCGTCTTCCATCCGGACAAGCTTCTCCACCTCGCCTTCGAGCAGGCGGCTGACTGGAACGCCGGTTGCCCGACTGACTACCTCGGCTACGTCCTCGGCATCCACCTCCTCTTTCAAGAAGCGCTGGGTCTGCTGCAGTTGGTCGAGGGCGACTGTGGCCTCCTCGATCTCTCGCTCGAGCCCGGGCACCACCCCGTAGGTGATTTCGGAGGACTGGGCCAGGTTGCCGTCGCGGCTGAGGCGCTCGGCGTCGGTGCGCTGCTGCTCGAGCTGGGTCTTGAGCGACTGGATGGTGGTGATGGCTTCCTTCTCGGCCTGCCAATGGGCGGTCATGGCCGAAGACTCTTCGGTCAGGTTGGCCACCTCCGCGTCCAGCTTGGCCAACCGGTCGGCCGACGCCGCGTCGGTCTCCTTGGCCAGGGCCATCCGCTCGATCTCCAACTGCCGCAATCGGCGGGTGACGACATCAAGTTCGGTCGGCATGGAGTCGATCTCGATGCGGAGCCGGCTGGCCGCCTCGTCCATCAGGTCGATCGCCTTGTCGGGCAGGAAGCGTCCGGTCACGTACCGATCGGACAGCACGGCCGCGGCGACAAGTGCAGCGTCCTGGATGCGGACACCGTGGTGGACCTCGTAACGCTCCTTCAGGCCGCGCAGAATGGCGATGGTGTCGCCCACCGATGGCGGTGGCACGAATACCTGCTGGAACCGTCGCTCGAGGGCGGCGTCCTTCTCTATGTACTTGCGGTACTCGTCGAGGGTGGTGGCGCCTATCATGCGCAGCTCGCCACGGGCCAACATGGGCTTGATCATGTTGCCGGCGTCCATGGCCCCCTCGGCCGCTCCAGCGCCCACGATGGTGTGGAGCTCATCGATGAACGTGATGACTTCGCCCTCGGCGTCGGCGATCTCCTTGAGAACGGCCTTCAATCGCTCCTCGAACTCGCCGCGATACTTGGCCCCGGCGATCATCGAGCCCATGTCGAGGCTGATGACCCGCTTGCCCTGGAGCCCCTCGGGTACGTCCCCCTCGACGATGCGCTGGGCCAGGCCCTCGACGATGGCCGTCTTGCCTACGCCGGGTTCGCCGATGAGGACCGGGTTGTTCTTGGTGCGCCTCGACAGCACCTGGATGACGCGTCGGACCTCCTCGTCACGGCCGATGACCGGATCCATCTTCCCCTGGCGGGCCAGCGTGGTGAGGTCCCTGCCGTACTTCTCGAGGGCCTGGAAGGTCTCCTCGGGATTCTGGGACGTCACTCGGTGGCTGCCTCGTACATCGCGCAGGGCCTGGAGCAACGTGTCGCGTTCGACACCCAGGCGGTCGGCCAGAGCCAACAACAGGTGCTCAACCGAAAGATACTCATCACCCATGTCG
This sequence comes from Acidimicrobiaceae bacterium, assembly GCA_043784065.1. Classification (GTDB taxonomy): domain Bacteria; phylum Actinomycetota; class Acidimicrobiia; order Acidimicrobiales; family RAAP-2; genus Bog-756. Next base: position 7,370 of record JAYVYR010000136.1, on the reverse strand, counting down.
ACCCGCTGCCGGTCGGCTGTCTCGAGTGCCTCGCGCAAGCTCCGGTCGATGGTCGGCTCAGCGCCACCGAACGCCTGAGGGAGCCGGCCCAGCTGATCAGCGATACGCGACCGCACCACGGCCGGCTCGACTCCTACGCGGGCCAGGATCGGACCGGCGATACCGTCGCCCTGGTCGAGGACGGCGGCCAGCAGGTGCTCAGGGGTGACCTCGGCGTTCGAGGACTCGCGTGCGCGCTCAACTGCGGCGGCCAGCGCCTCTTGGGTCTTCAGGGTCCAGCGTTCCGGGTTGAGGCTCATCGGTTTCCTCCATTGCCGTGTGGCGGTCGGCGGGTGGTTCGGGTCGGGACGGGCAGTTGCGACAGCGGCACCAGGTCACGGCGGTACTGCCGGTGGGTGATGGCGACAGCCTCGCGAGCGGCCGTCCGGGTTGCCTCGAGCTCGACCTCGAGACGAGCCACCTCGGCCTGCAGTTGGAGGACGCGTTTCACACCTTCGAGATTGAGGCCGTCGGTAGTCAGGCTCTGAATCTGGCGGAGCCGGTCGAGGTCCTGTTCCGAGAAGCGCCGGCTGCCGCCTCGGGTGCGACTCGGGTCAAGCAGGCCCTTGCGCTCGTATACGCGGAGCGTCTGGGGGTGGACGCCGGCGAGTTCGGCCGCCACGGAGATCACGTACACGGCCCGGTTGCGGCGCTCATCACTCATCTCACACTCCCAATCCGCTGCGGGACGGCGCCTCGATGACCTTGGCCAACTCCTCGACAGCCGTCCGCTGCTCATCGGTGAGCTCGGCCGGCACCGCCACCTCGACGGTGACGAGCAGGTCGCCGTCGGCCGACTTCTTGCCGCCGGGGACCCCACGGCCCTTGACCCGGAAGGTCCGGCCCGATGGCGTTCCGGCCGGCACCCGCAAGGTCACGGGATCGTCAAGGGTCGGCACGGTCAGCGTGGTGCCAAGAGTGGCTTCGGCAAACCCGACCGGCACGGCGAGGGTCAGGTTGCGACCCTTGCGGCCGAACACGTTGTGGCGGCCGACCCGGACGATCACATACAGATCGCCGGCTGGGCCGCCGCCCCGGCCTGCGGCACCACGACCTTTGACCCGGATGCGCTGACTGTCCTCGACGCCAGCGGGCAGGCGAACCTTGACCGACCGGTTGCGGTGCTCGACACCGCTACCGGAGCAGGTCGGGCAGGGATGGGTGACGATGGTGCCGCGGCCGCTGCACTGCGGGCAGATCTGGCTGAGCGAGAACAACCCCTGGTTGTCCTGGAGCGAGCCGGTGCCACCACAACGGGGGCATGAATCGGGGCGAGTGCCCGGGGCCGAACCCGAGCCCGAGCACGTTTGGCAGCGGGCATCGGTTGTGACGCTGACCGATGTCGTGACGCCACGCACGGCGTCCTCGAAGGTGAGGTGCAACTCGGTCTCGACGTCGGCACCGCGCTGGGGACCAGCCTGCTGGCTTCCGCGTCGGCCACGACCGAAGAGGCCGCCGAACAGGTCGCCGAAGTCGCCCGGGTTCTCGACCCGGTAGCCCCCGCCGCCCCCGAAACCACCGGGGAAACCGCCGGCCGACGGACCCAACGTTCGGACCTCGTCATACTCTTTGCGTTTGTCGGCGTCTCCCAAGACGTCGTAGGCCGCAGAGATCTCCTTGAAGACCTCGTCACCTCCCGGATTGGTATCCGGGTGATGCTTCTTGGCCAGCTTCCGGTAGGCGCTGGTGATCTCCTTGGCGGTGGCCGTACTCGGCACCCCGAGGGTCTTGTAGTAGTCCTTCTCGAACCATTCGCGTTGCGGCGCCACCGTGTCTCTTCTCTGTCCTACTGCGTCGTCGTTCTGGGTGCTCCTTAGGAGTTTGGCTCCCGTGTGCTCGTCGCCCTAGCCCTCGACCAACACCATGGCCGGGCGCACAACTGCGCCGTGCCAGCGGTAGCCGGCCCTCATGACCTGGGCCACCCGGGGCTCACCCGATGCCGTCGGCTCGACGCTCTCGGGGGCGGGAACCTGTCCCACCGCCTCGTGGGCGTTCGGGTCGAACTCTTCGCCCTGCGGGCTGATGCGCTCGAGGCCCTCCTTGGCCAGGATCCCCTGGAGCAGTCCGGAGGCCGCTACCAGTGCCTTGGCCTCCTCCGATTCAGTGTCGCCGACATGGCCGGTGGCCAGGTCCAGGGCATCGAGCACAGGCAGCAGCTTGTCGACCAACGAAGCGGCCGCTCTTGTCATCTGCTCGGTCTGCTGCTTCAGCACCCGCTTCTTGTAGTTCTCGAATTCGGCCTGCAGGCGGCGGAGCGAGTCGAGATACTCGTCCCGCTCCGCCTCTGCCACCTCGAGCGGGTCGGCTTCGACCACCTCGGTGGCTTCCTCCGCCAGTGGGGCGTCGTCTGGCCCATCGGGCAGCTCGTCGTCGAGCAGCTCGGCCTCGACCACCTGGTCATTGAGGAGCTCGGCGTCAATCACGTCGTCGGGAGCAGGGGCGGGGGCCGCATCGGCACCCGCCCCGTCGCCCATGCCACCGGTGCTCGGCTCGTCTGCGATCGTCATGGACGATCAGGCCTTGGGGTCGACGATCTTGGGATCGACGATCTCGGCGTCGACCACTTCATCGTCATTGGCCTCTTCAGCGGGCACTTCGCCACCCGGAGCGGAAGCGCTCTCCTTCGAGGCCTCCTCGTAGAGACGCTGGCTGAACGATTGACTTGCGGTGAGGAGGGTCTCGGTTGAGGTCTTGATGGCCTCGAGGTCGGAACCGGCCAAGGCTTCCTTGAGGCCGGCTAACGCGGTCTCGACCTTCTCCTTTTCGTCGCCCTCGAACTTCTCGCCCTGGTCCTTCAGGAGCTTCTCGGTCTGATAGACGAGGGAGTCGGCGTTATTGCGGATCTCGGCCTCCTCCTTGCGGTTCCGGTCGTCCTCTGCGTGGGCCTCTGCGTCCTTCACCATCCGCTCGATGTCGTCCTTGGCCAGTGACGACTGCCCGGTGATGGTCATCGACTGCTCCTTTTCGGTGGCCCGGTCCTTGGCTGAGACGTGGACGATCCCGTTCGCGTCGATGTCGAAGGTGACCTCGATCTGCGGTACCCCACGCGGGGCCGGGGGCAGGTCGACGAGCTGGAACTTGCCCAGGGTCTTGTTGTACATGGCCATCTCCCTCTCGCCCTGGAGGACGTGCACCTCGACCGAGGGCTGGTTGTCCTCAGCCGTGGTGAACACCTCGCTCCGCTTGGTCGGGATCGTGGTGTTGCGCTCGATGAGGCGGTGCATGACCGCGCCCTTGGTCTCGATGCCCAGTGACAGAGGAGTCACGTCGAGTAGCAAGACGTCCTTGACTTCACCCTTCAGCACGCCGGCCTGGACGGCAGCGCCGATGGCCACCACCTCGTCCGGGTTGACGCCTTTGTGGGCCTCCTTGCCGGTAAGCGACTGGACCAGGTCCTGGACGGCCGGAATCCGGGTCGAGCCGCCGACGAGGACCACATGGTCGATGTCGGACTTTGTCAGTCCGGAGTCGGCGATGGCCAGGTCGAACGGACCCTTGCACCGCTGGACCAGGTCAGCGGTGAGTTCGTTGAACTGGGCCCGCGTCAGCTTCACGTCGAGATGCTTGGGGCCCTCGGACGTGGCCGTGATGAATGGCAGATTGATCTGGGTCTCCTGGACCGAGGACAACTCGATCTTGGCTTTCTCGGCGGCCTCCTGGAGGCGCTGGGTGGCCATCTTGTCGGCGGACAGGTCGACGCCTTCGGTGTCCTTGAAGGTCTTGACCAACCAGTCGATGACTTTCTGGTCCCAGTCGTCGCCGCCCAGTTTGGAGTCGCCCGACGTCGACTTGACCTCGAACACGCCGTCGCCGATGTCGAGGACGGATACGTCGAACGTGCCGCCGCCGAGGTCGAATACCAGGACGGTCTGGTCGGCGCCTTCTTTGTCGAGGCCGTAGGCCAGTGCGGCCGCGGTGGGCTCGTTGATGATGCGGAGTACCTCGAGGCCGGCGATGGCACCCGCCTCCTTCGTGGCTGTCCGTTGAGCGTCGTCGAAGTAGGCCGGCACGGTGATGACGGCTTGAGTTACGGTGTCGCCCAAAAAGGCCTCGGCGTCACGCTTCAACTTGCCGAGGATGCGGGCCGAGATCTCCTGAGGCGTGTAGTCCTTGCCGTCGATATCGACGGTCCAACCGCTGCCCATATTGCGCTTGACCGACCGGATCGTGCGGTCCGGGTTGGTGATGGCCTGACGCTTGGCCACCTCGCCGACCAGTACCTCGCCGGACTTGGCGAAGCCGACCACAGACGGAGTGGTCCGTCCGCCCTCGGCATTCGGGATGACGACGGGCTCGCCGCCCTCCAATACGGCGACTACCGAGTTGGTGGTCCCGAGATCGATACCTACGGCCTTGGCCATTGTGTTGCCTCCTACTCCCTCGCCCTCTTCGGGCCTCGGGGATTGCGTTGCGTTCCCTAGTTGCTGACGTGATAGGCAACTATAGCAAACCTGAGTGACCTCCTATCAAGTTTCTTGAATGATTCCTATGATTCCCAGTCGACCTCCTCCGGGATACGCTCGATCCATGCCCCAGTTGGTCCTCCTCCGCCACGGTCAGTCGCTCTGGAATGCCGAGAATCTCTTCACCGGCTGGTACGACGTCGACCTCACCGCCCTGGGCGAGGAGGAAGCCCGGGCCGCCGGCACCCTTCTGGCCGCCGACCCCGACCTCGACCTACGGATCGTCCACACGTCGCTACTGACTCGGGCCGTTCGGACGGCCAACCTCACCCTCGAGGTGGCCGGTCGACCGTGGTTACCGGTGAAGCGGCACTGGCGCCTCAACGAGCGCCACTACGGGGCCCTGCAGGGGCTCAACAAGAAGGAGACCAGCGACCTGCACGGTGAGGCCCAGGTGAAGGAGTGGCGCCGCAGCTACGCCACCCCGCCGCCACCCGTTGCCCGGGGCGACGCCCACGATCCGGCGGGCGATACCCGCTACCGCGACGTTCCCGCCGACTCGCTTCCGTTGACCGAGTGCCTGGCCGACGTTGTGGTCCGGGCCGTCCCCTACTGGGCTGACGCCATCGTGCCCGACCTGCTGGCAGAAGGTCGGCGGGGCGGAGCCGTGCTGGTGGTCGCACACGGGAACAGCCTGCGGGCCTTGCGGAAACACATCGAGGACATCGACGACGATGCCATCGTGGATCTGGAGATCCCGACCGGCATCCCCTACCGCTACGTGCTGGCCGACGACCTGTCAGTCGTCTCCCACGGCTTCCTGGGCGATCCGTCCGCTGCCGAAGCAGCTGCCGAGGCCGTCCGCGGCCAGGCCGGCTGACGCAACGAATGGCCGGCCCCATCGGGCCGGCCATTCGTCCTGTTCCGCCGTCGGAGGGGGGATCCGACGGGTTACCGCGCTGTCGAGGAGAGGGGGGCTTCCCCCGACAGGACCTGGCGGGTTTCGACGAACCCGTGGTGCACGGCCCCTATAGGGCGTCCGTACCCCTCTCGCCCGTGCGAACCCGGATGATCTCTTCGACCGGGAGGATCCACACCTTGCCGTCCCCGATCTTTCCGGTTCCGGCGACATCGACGATGGTGTTGGCCACCTCATCCACTTGGGCATCGTCGACGACGACCTCGAGCCGGATCTTCGGCACGAACTCGACCTCGTACTCCGCACCCCGGTAGACCTCGGTGTGCCCCCGTTGGCGCCCGAACCCCTGAGCCTCCGTGAGGGTCATCCCGTGGATGCCGAGCGCCTTGAGGGCCTCTTTCACTTCATCGAGTTTGAACGGCTTGAGCACCGCCACGATCAGTTTCATTGTGCATGTCTCCTTGTAGTCACGGTTGTCGTCCAGTCAGCTGCCGGCGAAGCCGGTGCGGACCCGGTCAACCGGGTTCCTCCTGATCGGCGGCCTTGCGTCGCTTCGCCTCGCTGGCCTCACCGGCCATGGCGAAACCGCCGACCCGCTCGCCGAGGGTTTCGGTCGGGAAGGCTTCCTCGCCGTGGATGGCGAGGTCGCCGATCTCGAGGATCTCATCCTGATACCGGGCGCCTCGCAGTACCAGCCCGATCAGCTTCATCAGCAGGAAGGTGACGAGGGCGGACCAGAGGATGACCCACATGGCGGCCCGGGCCTGCTCCCACAACTGATGGGCGGAACCCGTGTAGATCCAGCCATTGACGCTGAAGGGCACACAGGCCGTAGACGTCGGCGCGACGGTCAAAGGCACCGATGCCGGGCCACAGGGGAACTGGACCATGCCCGGGTCGGCGAAGACACCGAGCAGGAGTCCACCGAGGAGCCCGGCGATTCCGTGGGTGTAGATGACGCCGAGGGCATCGTCCACCTTTGAGAACGGCCGGACCTTGGAGAGGAAGTTCCAGGCGAACCACACGACGACGGTGCAGATGGCGCCGATGTAGATGGCGCCCTGTCCGTTGACCCAACCGGCACAGGGGGTGATCCCCACCAGGCCACAGATCATGCCGTTCACCCCGCCGAGGAATGTCGGCTTCTTCTCCTTCGAGAGCCAGGCGTCCATGGCGATCCAGACGATGACGCCGGTGGCGGTGGCCAGGTTGGTATTGACCACGGCCGCTGCTGCATCCGCACCTGCGTAGTAGGGGTCACCACCATTGAATCCGTTCCATCCGAGCCACAGGATGCCGGCCCCGACCCCGGCCATGACCAGGTTGTTGGGAATGGCGTGCTGCCTGTCTCGCAGGAGGCGTGGTCCGAGTACCCAGGCAGCCACGAAACCGGACACACCGGCGGACATGTGGATCACGTACCCACCGGAGTAGTCGAGTGCACCTTCCTGGGCGAAGTAGCCGCCGCCCCACAACAGGAATGCGTTGATGCTGTAGACGAACGTCGACCACAGCGGAACCAGCAGGCACCAGGCGCTGAACTTGATCCGGCCGAGGACGCTACCCATGAAGAGGAGCGGGGTGATCGCCGCGAACACGAACTGGAAGTAGGCCAGCGTGGCTGTCGGGAAGTGGAACGGAATGGCGGTATTCGCAGCCGAAACCGCCTGACCCTGTTCACCCAAGGTGCTCGTGATCGGCCCCGGCTTGCCCCAGAAGTTGTCGAAGAAGTAGCTCCACCCCTTCCCTGTGCCGAATTGGGTCTGGACGCCGTCTTTGACGCCGCCTCCCCACGAGTTGGCACCGAAGCCCATCTTGTACTCGAAGAGGAACCAGCAGACCATGACGAGGGCGAAGCCCGCGAACATCATGGCCATGACATTGACCGCCCACTTCTTCTGAACCAGCGATGCGTACAGCACCGCCAGGGCCGGCAGGCTCATGAGTCCGACGAACGTCGCGGCCACCATCTGCCACGTGTTGTCCGCTGGGTTGAGCCACGACGGATA
>JAYVYR010000135.1:0-6058 GCA_043784065.1 Acidimicrobiaceae bacterium | reverse complement strand
GCCACGAAGGACCGGGTGTCACGCCGGGCACGTGCGCCCAGCATGGTCAGAGGGAAGAGCACGCCGGTCAACACCAGCAGGAAGAGCGAGATGCCGTCGACGCCAACCGACCAGTGAATACCGAGGCCGGTGGCCCAGATGTGGTGGCTCACCATCTGGTAGCCGGCGACGCCGGACTTGAACGTGACCAGAACCGCCGCGGACACGGCCAAGGTGAGCACGGTCACGGCTACGCCGAGCGCCTCGTGGAACCAGGCGGCCACCGCTCGTTTCGGGATGGCCGCCACTACGGCGGCACCCACAGCGGGGACCAGGACCAGGCTGGTCAGGTACGGGAACGAGGTTGCGATCATCCGCCCCACCACATCCGAGTCAGCATGAATCCGAGCACGACGACGGTCCCGAAGACGATGCCCAGCACGTAGTGGCGCACGTACCCCGTCTGGGTACGTCGGAGAAGCACGCCGGTCCCTGTGAAGGCGCCGGCCACGCCGTTGACGGCGCCGTCGATGATCTTGGGATCGACGACCTCGGCGCAGAAGGTGGCCAACCGCTCGCTCGGGCGTCCGAAGACGGCGTCATAGAGCTCATTGATGTACCAGGCCCCCCGCAGGAACGCGCCCTCCAAGGCCGGTCGGTCCGACCGGGTCGACCACAGGCGAAGGCCGATCACCACGAAGACGATGGCCACCACGCCGTCGACGATGGCCAGGACCCACAGAGCGGTGGACGAGAGATTGTTCTGAAACAGGGTGGCTCCGAAGACCGGGTCCAGCCACTTGGATAGCGAGAACTGACTTGACGAGATGGCCATCACTCCGGCCACGGCGGCGAAGAACGACAGGATCCACAGCGGCACAGTCATGATCCAGGGCGACTCGTGTGGGTCCGAGGCGGCCCCGTCGGCATGGTGGGCATGGGCCGCGTCCAACTTGCGGTTATCCGTGCCGTCGGCCCAGCGGTCCTTGCCGAAGAAGGCCAGACCGGTGAGGCGGCTCATGTAATAGGCGGTCAATGCGGCGGTCACGATGCCCACCACCCACAGCGCCGGATGGGCGGCCCAGGTGTTATCGAGGACATCGCCCTTGGCCCAGAAGCCCGACAGCGGCGGCACGGCGGCGATGCACAGCCAGCCGATGGCGAACGTGATGAAGGTGATCGGCAGATAGGCCCGGAGGTTGCCCATCCGCTTGAGGTCCTGTTCGTCGTGGAGACCGTGGATGACCGAACCGGCCCCGAGGAACAGCAGCCCCTTGAAGAAGGCGTGGGCCACCATCAAGAAGATGGCCGCCGTGTAGGCACCGCTCCCGATGGCTAGAAACATGTAGCCGAGCTGGGACACCGTCGAATAGGCCAACACCTTCTTGATGTCCTGCTGGGCACATGCGATGGTGGCGGCCACGAATGCGGTGGCCGCTCCCACGATGGCAACCGTCAGGGCAGCGGCAGGCGAGGCATGGAGCAGCGGACTGACCCGGCACAGCAGATAGACGCCGGCAGTCACCATGGTGGCTGCGTGGATGAGGGCAGACACCGGAGTCGGGCCCTCCATGGCGTCGGCCAGCCAAGGGAAGAGGGGGATCTGGGCCGACTTGCCCATCACCCCGACAAGCAGAAGCAGACAGATGGCGGTGATGTTGTCGGCGCCGATCCTGTCCAGTTGGGCGAAGATCACCTGGTAGTCGAGGGAGTGGACCTTGGACCACACCAAGAAGATGGCGAGCAGGAAGCCGACGTCACCGATCCGGTTGTAGACGAATGCCTTCTTGCCGGCGCTGGCCGCCGCATCCCGGGTGAACCAGAACGAGACGAGCCAGTAGGAGCAGGTGCCTACACCTTCCCAGCCGACGAAGGTGACGAGCATATTGCTGCCCAGGACCAGGATCAGCATCGAGGCCACGAACAGATTCATGTAGAGGAAGAACTTGGGATAGTCCTTGTCACCCTTCATGTACCCGATGGAGTACAGGTGGATCAGAGTGCTGATGCCGGTGATGAAGAGGACCATGGTCATCGACAACGGGTCGACGTATAGAGCGGCGTGGACCTGCAGACGGTCGACCGGGATCCAGGTCCACAGATCCTGGCCGTAGGAGCGCACCGGGGCGTTGACCCCGAGGAGCGACAGATAGACACCCACCGACACCACGAAAGAGGCAGCCACTGCCAGCGTCCCGACCCAACCGGCCGCAGGGTCATCCAGACGTCGTCCGGCCGCCAGAAGGACGGCGAACCCGATGAGGGGCAGAAGGATGATGAGGTAAGTCACGTGCAACATCGGCCCGTCAGCCCTTCATCAGATGGAGATCGTCGGCATTGGCGCTTGCCCGGCGCCGGAAGATAGCCACCACGATGCCCAGTCCCACCACGACCTCAGCTGCGGCGACGACCAGGACGAAGAAGACCAGCACCTGCCCGCCGATGTCGTGGAGGGTTCGGGCGAAGCTGACGAACGCCAAGTTGGCGGCGTTGAGCATCAGCTCGACGCACATGAACATGATCAGCACGTTGCGCCGCACGAGAACACCGAGGGCGCCGATGGAGAAGACAACCACGCTGAGGGCCAGATACCAGGAGCCGTTGATGCTCATGCGTCCACCTCTGCGTCGTTGGCATCGGTGATCGGCGCGGCCTGCGTCACAACTGCTGCCTCGGATGTGTCAGGCGTGGCCGGTGGGCGGCGGGCCAGGACTACGGCACCGACCACGGCGATGATCAGGAGGGCAGAAGTGGCCTCGAACGGGAACAGATACGTCGTGTAGAGGGACTTGCCCAACAGGTTGACATTGGGTGCCCCTGTGTCGGGTCCGGCCACGTGGAGCTGGCCGGTCGTCCACTTCGACACCTGGCCCAGCAGCAGCAGGCCGGTCGAACCGAGTGCGACCAGTGCCACGGCCAACACCCGCTGGCCGCGCAGCGGCTCTTTGGCGATGTCCTCTTCCTTGTCGACCCCGAGGAACATGATCACGAACAGGAAGAGCACGACGATGGCGCCGGCGTAGACGATCACCTGGACGGCAGCCAGGAAGTTGGCCTGCTGAAGCACGAACATCACGGCCACCCCGAACAGGGTCATGACCAGCATCAAAGCCGAGTGGACCGGGTTGCGGGCCACTACCACTCCGATGGCGCCGGCCAGGATGATGGCGGCGGCCACGGCGAACACGCCCACATCGGGGATGGTCGCCTTCCCACCCTGCACCACCAGATCGAGCAACGCCAGGGTCACGCGTCACCGCCGTCGACGGGCACGGCGACAATCTCGGTAGCGGGTGTGATCGAACCGATGGCGTCCCGCTCGGAGTTACCAGCCCGCTTGGCGTCCAGATAGGCGATGCCGGCCTCTTCCTTGTGCCTTGCTCCGGCCCCGGGCCGGAAACGCTCCGCCTTCTCCATCATCCGTCCCAAGACGCCTCGTGGGCCGCGCTTGGCGGCAGGAAGGTCGGCGGGGCGCATGTGACGCTCCAAGGTCTGGCGCAGCGGTAGCGAGCCGGTAGTGGCGTCGTCGCGCTTGCCGCTCTGGCCGCCCTCTGGAGCGCGAACGCCGAAGCCGAGCTCGCCCGACCACTGGACCTCACCCTCGAAGGCGGCAGCCCCGGCTGGCGATGTGGCCCGCATCCACCCGGAGGTGTGCAGGTCGTCGCCCGGACGCCAGTCCTCCCACGGAAGGTGCTTGGGCATACCGTCATCATCCACCAGGAGTTCGTCCTTGGTGTAGATGGCATCGCTGCGGTTGGTGAAGGAGAACTCCATAAGTTTCGACTCGGTGATGGCTTCGGTCGGGCACGCCTCCACGCACATGTCGCAATGGATGCACCGCAGGAAATTGATCTCGTAGACGTAGCCGTACCGCTCACCCGGCGAGACCGGGTGGTCGGGCGGATTGTCGAGGCCGCGCACGTAGATGCAGTCGGCCGGGCACACGCCTGCGCACAGTTCGCAGCCGATGCACTTCTCCATTCCGTCCTCGTAACGGTTGAGGACGTGGCGCCCGTGCTGGCGCGGCTGCTTCGGGCGTTTCTCCTCGGGGTACTGCCGGGTGACCGGCGGGCGGGCCAGGTGCTCGAGGGTGAGCTTGAACCCCCCGAGGAAGTTCTGACGGCCGCGTGGTGGTTCGGGAACGGTCATCGGCGATCGCCGCCTTCCGGAGTGGTGGCCGGTGGAGCCGTGGCCGGTGGAGCCGACTGCTCGGCACGGGTCCACAGGCGGATCCCGACCGGCGGCAGCACGGCATTGGTGTCCTCGCGGATGGCGCCGATGGTGAAGGCCCGGGTGAGGAGGAAGCTGGCGACCACGACGGTGGCAGCCATGGCGACGCCCCACCAGCCGTCGACCAAGAAGCCGGCCACAATGAGCAGCCAACCGAGCGACAGAGGGATGAGACGCTTCCACCCGAGGTCCATCAATTGGTCGTAGCGGAGCCGGGGAAGAGCGGCGCGTAGCCACACGAACACGAAGAGGAAGACGATGGTCTTGCCTAGGAACCATAGGATCGGCCAGATCCACTGCGTGTGGGGGATGTGGGGCTTGGGCCCGTTGGGTCCGCCGAAGAAGAGGGTCACCGTGATGGCCGACATAGTGATGGTGTTCATGAATTCCGCCAGGAAGAAGAGGGCGAATCGGATCGAGGAGTACTCGGTGTGGAAGCCGCCCACCAGCTCCTGATCAGCCTCGACCAGGTCGAAGGGCGGGCGGTTGGTTTCCGCGACTACGGCGATGAAGAAGATCACGAACGGAACCACGGCCAGCCGGATGGCGTTCCACTGCCAGAGATGGGCACCCTGGGCATTCACGATGTCGCGGGTGCTGAGTGACCCGGTAACGAGGACCACGATGACCACCGTCATGCCCAGGGCCGCCTCATAGGAGATCATCTGGGCGGAGGCCCGCACCGAGCCGAGCAACGGGTACTTGGAACCCGATGCCCAGCCGGCCAGCATGATGCCGTAGACGGCGATTGCTGACATGGCCAGCAGAAACAGGATGCCCATGGGCGGGTCGGCCAACTGCAGTTCGAAGGTGTGTCCGCCCAGAGTGACCTCACCACCGATGGGCACGATGGCGAAGGCCAGGAACGCCGGGATGATCGTCAGGTACGGCGCCAGTTTGAAGACGAACCGGTCCGCCTTGTCCGGGATCAGGTCCTCCTTGAAGAACAGCTTGATCCCGTCGGCCAGGGTTTGGGCGATCCCGAATGGCCCGGCTCGGTTGGGGCCGATCCGGCTCTGCATGTCCGAGATGACCTTGCGCTCGAACCAGATCATCAGCATGACCGACACCATCAGGGCGCCGAACACCAGGAGGACCTTGATCAGGACGATGAGGACGACCTGCCAGTTCAACCCGTTGGAGTAGAGGGGATCTGTTCCGAGCAGCAGCGGCGGTGTGGCGGCTGTCATAGGCTTTCCATCCGCAGGTCGACCACCGGAAACGCACGATCGATGAGGTCGGCCACGGTGCCGTCGCCGAGCGGAACGTTGAAGTCGGCGGCCACCACCTTGCGGGGCAGCGACGGGTCGGGCTCGACCGGGACCTCGGCCGAGACGGTGGCCGAGCGCAGTCGCACCCGGTCGCCGGCCGGAACACCGAGGTCGGCGAGGTCCTGAGGATTGGCCCGCAGGATGCCCGGCACCACCAGACCCGCCAGTGACCCGACCGTGGTGACCGCCGTACCGCAGTCGTAGAGGACCCGAGAAGCGACCAGTCGAACCGAGTATCCGTCGGCCGGTGACACGTGGGGCACGTCGAGATCGACGGGGCAGGTCAGCATGGCCGGCCGGGACGGGCCATCAACCTCGGACACGTCGGACGCGTCTGGCGCACCGCCTGAGGCGTTGGGAGATGACGCCAAGCCCGCCTGGAGGCTCGCCCCTTGGCGCTCCACCGATTCCACGCCGGGCACGGCGATCGGGTCGAGCGGGGCGTTGCGGCGGGCCAGGGTGACCTTGCCCAGGCTGAGCGGGGCGATCACGCCGTCGGCGGCGCCGTGGGAGTCGAGGACGGCGCGGGTGATGCCCCGGTGGGAGACAGCTACCTGTTCGATCTCGTCCCACACCGC
>JAYVYR010000134.1:0-11618 GCA_043784065.1 Acidimicrobiaceae bacterium | reverse complement strand
GCGCCAACATGACGATCGGTGACATCGACCTCGTCGAGATCAACGAGGCCTTCGCCGCCCAGGTCGTCCCATCGGCAAGGGAACTCGGCATCAGCCGCGACAAGCTGAATGTGAAGGGCGGGGCGATCGCCCTCGGCCACCCGTTCGGCCAGACCGGCGCCCGCATCATGACCACGCTGATCAATGCTCTCGAGGACACCGACAAGACGTTCGGCCTCGAGTCGATGTGCGTGGGCGGAGGCCAGGGTATGGCCATGATCGTCGAGCGCCTCTCGTAGGGAGCGCGGCCGCCGCCCGGTGGACGGCCACGAGCGGCCCTGGCCGGTCGTACCGGCATGACCGCCGCTGGCTCCGGTCGGCGGCGGTCGTCGCGCCAGGGCGCCTTCACGTTGCTACAGGTTCCGATTTAGTCCGATCACGCCATTCGGGGCTCCTCTGATCGGAGCGTGCTGGTACCCACCAGCCTCAGTTCGGGTCCCAAGCACGACTACGCGTTGGTCAAAGACATCCAGGCGTTCGCCGGCATCACGCTCGGGCCTGGCACGCTGTTCGGCGCCATCGCCAAGCTGGAGTAGGCCGGTCTGGTCGAGGCGCTGCCTGGCGAAGGTCGGCGCAAGCCCTACCGGATCACGGCGAGGGGCGCCGCCGACCTGCGAAAACAGCTCGAGCAGTCCCAAGTGGTCTCCTTCGTCGGTCTTGGTCGACTCGCGGGTTCGGGCCACTGACGATGCCGAACATGGTGCGTTGGATCCTTGCCGCCTACCCCCGATGGTGGCGTGACCGATACGGGGTCGAAACCACGGACCTCACGACCGAGTTACTCGCTGAACCCAGCGCTCATGCATGGCGCGTGCTTGCCAACCTCGCGTTCGGGGTCGTCCCGGCATGGGGCCAGCATGCACGCCGATACCGGCGGATCCTCCCTGTTGCGGGTCCGACACCGTGGGGCACGGTACCCAACGGTGGCCATCGTGACATGTACCTCAACCGGGGACTTTCCGTGCGCAGCGGCGGTGCCCTCGACGATGACGAGGTACTGCTCGGGGTGATCGACGGATGGCGCGGGTCGCCATTGATCGATCAACTCCCGTTGAGCAGCGCTGACGGCCTGATCGTGGTAATCCTCGTCAGCATGTTCGGATGGCCGGATGGAATTGGTCGAACGTCGCTGGTCACGTTCGCTCCATGGGCATGGCTCCTGGTGATCGGTACCGTCCTGCGCCGGATCACGTCGAGTCAGAGCGTCGCACCGGCAGTGACGAACAAGGGACTCGTGGTCCTCCATCGCTCGCGCCTCACCAATGCCACCGGACAGGTGCTCGAGCGGCTTCCGGCATCACGTCCGAACATCAGCCGGCGAGGCGTGACGTCGCTTGAGGTACAACTTGACGACCGCAAATTCTGGATGCGCGGCTCGTCCGAACCCCTGTTGGCCTGGATGACCTGCACCATGAGTTGAGCCGATCCTGTAATCGGTCCACCCGATCAACATGCGGCCGATGACCGCCGCCACTCAGCCTGGCGGACGCTGCAGAAGCGGTGCTAACGGATCCCTCACCGGGCGGCCGGCCAACTTGGCCCGCCGCCAGGCCATGCCGGACAGCGCCTCGAGAACGATCCGGTTGCTGAGGTAGGCGGTGACCTCTGCATGGTCGAAGGGTGGCGACAGCTCGACGACCTCCACGCCGCACAGCGCCAGGTCCATGGCGATCCGCCGCACGGCATCGAGCAGCTGGCGGGAGCTGAGGCCGCCGGGCTCCGGCGTGCCAGTGGCCGGGGCCGACCCGGGGTCGACGACGTCGACATCGACCGACAGGAACACGGCGTCGCATTCGTCGAGGGCGATCTCGAAGGCCTCGGTCGGACACGTATCAAGACCCCGGCTGACAATCTCGGTCATCTCGTAGCTGCGCATACCCTGTCCGGCCATCCAGTCCAGTGTTTCCGGTTCGGGCCAGTACCCGCGCAGGCCGATCTGGAGGAAGCGATCCCCGACCCCACCCCGCGTGGCGGGCACAACCGGTGGCGTCAGGCCTGGCGATGGTGTGGTCACCGCCGAGGACGATCGGGATCGCCCCGCTACGGGCGATGGCCTCGACCGCGAATTCGAGGCGGGCACACGAAAGGTCGGTATTGCCCGACGGCATGTCAATATCGCCCACGTCGACTACGGCGAGCTCGACGAGAGGGTCGATGCCGAGCGCCAACGACGGTCGCATTCCGTCGTGGGGGAGTTAGTCGGTGAACCGGATGGCCTGGGGCCCGAAGCGGCAGCCCGAGCGATGACTGGTGCCTCCGTCGAACGGAGCCCCGACAATCACGGCCTGAGCGTCGGCGAAGGTGGCCGGGTCATCGAGGTCGGCTGCCGGCACCCCGGCGAAGGTGGCGTCAGGTCCGTACATATTGCCGATCCGCACTGCGCCTCCTCGACGGGTCACGCCCCGCAACGGGGCCGGTACCTCACCCCACCGGTGCGGCGTCGGCTATCCCGGAGGCTCCGAACCGTCCTGGAGTCCAGTCATGTCCCCTCGAGTACGTCGTCCCCCGAACAGCGGCAACGCCACCGACGCCACCGATCAATCGGTGATTTCCTCGATGGCGTACTCGGGACAGTTGGCGATGGCCAGCCGGGCCTTGTCCTCGAGCTCGAGCGGCACGGTCCCGTCGCCGATGACGGACGACAGGCCGTAGTCATCGACCGAGAACAGCTCAGGGGCGAGCCCGTAGCAGCGGGCATGGCCAGTGCACTTCTCTTCGATGACCCGGATCTTCATGGGAACACCACCGGGACGCTGCGGGGGCCGCGTACCTGGCCACCGGCCCAGGTCACCTCCGCTCCCGATTCGACTCGGAACTCGGGTATGCGGCGCAACCACTCCTCGATGGCCACCCGCAACTCCATGCGGGCCAGATTGGAACCGGCGCAGCGGTGAATTCCGGAACCGAACGCTACGTGCCGGTTATGGGCACGGTCGAGGATCACTTGGTCAGGATGCTCAAACGCTTCGGGGTCGCGGTTGGCCGCCGGAAAATTCATGAGCACCTTGTCGCCCGACTGCATCGGGCATCCCTCGAACTCGAGATCCGACGTGACGACCCGGGCCATGGTGACCGGCGAAAACGCCCGAAGTAGCTCCTCGATGGCCAGCGGCATGGCATCAGGGTCGGTACTCAACGTCTTGGCGTCATCGGGGTGGGTGGCCAGGTGCCACAGCGATGATCCAATGGCACTCCAGGTGGTGTCGACCCCGGCAATCAGGGTGAGGGCGGCCACTCCGAGCACGACGGCAACCTCGATGGGCTCTCCGTCCATTTCGGTCTGGAGGAGCGCGCTCAACAGGTCGTCGCCCGGTTCGGACTTGCGGCGCTCCACCTCGGCCACGAAGTACTCGATGAGGGCGATCGTGCCGTCGCGACGGCGCTCTTCGTCGTCAGCGAACTCGAGCACGTCACGGACCCAACCGGTGAACGTGTCCGACAGTGACTCGGGCACACCGAGGATGGCGGCAATCACCCTCACCGGAATCTGCTGGGCGTAGTCGGCAGCCGCGTCGGCCCGCCCATCGGCCAGGAATCCGTCGATCAGGCGGTTGCAGAGGTCGCGGGTCATCGGCTCGTAGCTGTCCACCTTGCGATGGGAAAACCAGGGCAGCAGCAGCCGGCGGGTCCAGGTGTGCAGCGGCGGGTCGGCCGAGATCGGCGGCACTCCATAGGGCAGGACCGGCTCGTCGGGCTCTTCTCCCGTGAACGGGATCACCGTGATGTCGAGCGAGCTGAAATGCTCGATGTCATGGGCCAGCGCCACCACGTCCTTGTAAGTGGTGGGCAGCCACGTACTGCCGCGACGGTCCGAGTGAGCCACCGGGCAGGCGCTACGCAAGTCGTCCCAGATGGAGAACGGATCATCCACGTAGGGTCGGCTCAAGACATCGAAGTCGGTGCCCCAGTCCTGCACCGGTCGCACGTCGGTCATCGCTCTCCTCACGGGTCAGGAGCGACAAACGATCGCTCGCTGTCGCATTGTTGCACGCGGCCACGGCCGAGGTCCGGCCAACGAGACCGTGGGATGAACACCCTGGTCAGGACATGAGAAGTAGGCCACCGTGTCCGTCAGACGGTGAGACCGCCGTCCACGGACAACACCGCACCCGTCGTATACGACGACTCATCGGACGCCAGAAAGGCGATCGAGGCGGCGATCTCGGCCGGGGTGGAGAAGCCCATAGGGCTCATGATCTTGGTCAACTGCTTCGGATCGGCACCCTCGGGTAGATCGAACGTGCCGAGCAGCGGCGTATCGGTTCCGCCGGGTGCGACCACGTTGGCCCGCACCCCCCGGTCCATGTACTCGGCGGCCAGGGCCTTGGTGAACATGAGCAGCCCGCCTTTGGATGCGCAGTAGGCCGCCGAATAGGCCTGACCCATCAACGCCGTGTTGGAGCAGACGTTTACGATGGCGCCGCCGTGTTCGAGCAGGTGGGGCAGGGCGGCCCGGCACACAAGGAACGGACCCGTCAGGTTGACGGCCAGAATCTTCTGCCACCGCTCGAACGGCATGTCATGGGAGTTGAAGAAGCCGCCGATACCGGCCACGTTGCAGACCACGGTGGGCGGCCCCACATCAGTCACGATCGAAGCCATCGTTGAGGCCACCGACTCCTCCGAGGTGACGTCGCAGGTATAGGCCACCGCCCTACCGCCCTCGGCGATGATGCCGGCCACTGTTTCCTCGACGGCATCGCCCATGACGTCAAGTGCGGCCACCGCCGCTCCCTCAGCGGCCAGACGGCGGGCCGTACCTCGACCGATGCCTGACCCGGCCCCGGTGACCATCGCCACCTTGCCCACGAACCTCGGTACCAGAAAGCCGGCCAGGATGGCATCGGCGGCATCGTGCTGCTGGCCACCATGGCCAAGCGTGATCTTGTTGCTTGCTACCGGGCTCATGCGTTACCTCCATCGTCCGAAGTTGCGCCGGGCGGCGCGAAGCGCTCCCGAAGGCTGTGCTTGAGGATCTTGCCCGCCGGGTTGCGGGGGACGACGTCGACCAGCTCGAGCTGTTCGGGCACGGCATTGACCCGCAGCTCTTTGCCCTTGAGGTAAGAGACCATGGCCGCGAAATCGAACGACCGGCCTTCAGCCACCGCCACCACGGCGCAGGCCCGTTCTCCCGTCTTCGGGTCGGGCAGGCCGATGACCGCGACATCTGCGACCGCCGGATGGGCGTAGAGGAGGTCCTCCACCTCCTTGGCGCTGATGTTCTCGCCGTGCCGGATGATGACGTCCTTCAGTCGGCCGGTGATGGTCACGAAGCCCTCGGCATCGACGATACCGAGGTCGCCGCTACGGAAGTAGCCGTCGACGTCGAAGGCCTCTTCGTCGAGCGACGGGTCGAGGTAGCCGGTGATGACCTGGGCACCCTTCAGGCGGATCTCCCCCTCCTCACCTGGGCCGGCCACCCGACCGTCAAGGGTGACTACCTTGAGGTCCACGCCCGGAGTGGGCCGCCCTTCGGTGTCGGCCAATTTCTGGTCGGGGTCCTCGCTTGTGGCCATCACCACGATCGGGGCCTCGGTCAGGCCGTAGCCCGACACGATGCCGATCCCGCCCACCTCCGCCTTCAGGTCGTGGTGCAGTTGTGGTGGCTTGGGTGCACCGCCTCCCGGGTACGACCGGACGTGCGGGAAGAGGGAGCCGCCGCCATGGGCCCGCTGGGCAGCCAGGTAGGCGAGATGGAACGGGGTGCCCGAACCAGCCAGGGTGACACCGTTGGCCGCCAGGAACTCGGGCGTCCCGGTCGGATGGAAGGCCTCGGTCGTCAACAGAGTGCACCCGGTGAGCAGCGAGGCGATGAGCCAACCGATGCCGCCGATGTGGGTGAACGGGAAGACGAGCGCCGACACGTCGTCGGAGCGGATGTCGAGGCACTCGGCCATGGCCAGGGCGGCGGCCGTCACGGTGAGGTCGGTGTGCGGCGCGCCCTTCGGATCGGCCGTCGTTCCGGACGTGTAGAAGAGCCAGCGCACGGGTGCGTCCGCGGCGTTCACCGGGGCCGGTAGAGCCGGGGGGAGCAGTGACGGGTCGGCGTCGGGCAGGTCGCGATCCACGACGAGAACCGACAGGCCAGAGCGTGAAGCTGCAATCTCCCGTGCCATGGCCTCGAAATCGAACCCTCGGTACAGGGTCGGGACGACGAGTAGCTCGGCCTCGCTCTGGGCAGTGATGAACCCGACCTCCCGATTCCGGTAGATGGGGATGAGCGGGTTCTGGCGGGCGCCCAGGCGGCACAACGCCCCCACGAGGACGAGCGACTCGTTCCACGTGGGAAGTTCCCAGCTCACGCTGGTGTCGGCCACCACTCCGTGGTCGGTAGAGAGGCCAGCAGCAGCCCGCAGGCAAGCATTGCGGTAGCCGGCAAAGGTCAGCTCACTGCCGGTGTCCTCACGGGCCAGCACGGCGTCGGGAGTGGATGCCGCCCGTCGCTCGATCAGCTCCCACAGTGTGGGTGCGAAGACCCAACCTCGTGCCGCCGCCCGTTCCTCCATCTGGGCCAAGGCCTCGTCGTTCATGTGGTGGCAACTCCTGGAATCGGTGGTATCGGTGGTATCGGTGGTATCGGGACGACAGGAACTACTGGTCCGACCACAGCTGGTCGGTGTAGGTGTCGGTCCCGGGCACGGTTCCGACGAAGGGAGACGACCAGATGACCGTGCCGATCCCGGCGTCGCCGGCGGCCCGGCCGAGTAGGGCGAAGACATCGTCCCAGCAGCCGTCGGGGGCTTCGTCGACGAAACACAGGGCCAGCACCCGCTCGTCCAGGGTCTCCCCCCGCGGCACGTCACCCGGAGCGTCGGCCAAGAGAGGCAGCGGACTGAAGCCGAGCACGGTGGCTACCGGCGAGCCGGGAAGCACGCCGGGCAGGTAGTGCTCGCGCAGCCACGTGCCGATCTGCTCGCCAGTCACGCCGTCGGCCGGTTCGAGGAAGATCGACGCCATGCCGGCGAAACGGTGGTCAAGGGTGAGTTCGGCCGGAACGCCGTCGGCGTCGCGTCGGTGCTCCCATTCGAAGTGGTAGAGGCCGGTGTGGATGTGGTCACGGTGCTCGAACATCCGGCCCGCCGCGTGCAAGGTGTTCACCTGGTCGACTGCCCACCGGTTCCACTCGTCGTGGTGGCCGTCCAACACGTAGTAGATCCCGACGTAACTTCCGACCGTCGGGTCGGCCACCAGGGCACCGTCGCCCTCGGGATAGCGGAGCACTTTCATGGATGCGGTGGCCACGAACCGGGCCCCCGCGAAATTGAATGCGCCGATCTGGCAGCCGGCGTAGAAGTGATCCCGCTCGTACCAGCGGTTGTAGTCCACCTCGTGACCCCGGTGAGGCTCGACCAACGTGTACAGCATGGTCCCGATCGAGATGGGATCGTCGGTGACGCCGCCCTGGGCGGGTGTCGAATGGCCGGTCATGACTGATGTGCTCCGTTCGTCTCCTGGATTGCCTGTTGGGCCAGGACCCTCTTGTCTACCTTCATCATCGAGGTCAAGGGGAGACGGTCGACGACGACCACCCGGTCCGGTGCCTTGTAGTCGGCAAGCGTCCGACGCGCAGTCTCACGTAGGCCGGCTAGGAGCTCGGACGGATCAGATTCCCCATTGGGGGCGAGGACGACGAAGGCCACGCCGATCTCCCCCAGCACCGGATCGGGAACTCCCACCACCGCCACCTGGTCGAGGTCCTGATGGTGACCCAAGGCCCCTTCGACCTCGGCCGGATACACGTTGTAGCCGCCCCGGATGTACATCTCGTTCGCCCGACCCACCAGATGCAGGCGCCCGCCGTCGTCGAGATACCCGAAATCCCCGGTTGTCAGCCAGCCGTCGGCGGCCAGGACCGCATCGGTCGCAGCCCGGTCGAGGACCAGACCGGCCGCGCCGGGACCGGTTGGGGGCCCGCCCCAGTAGCCCCGCATTACGGCGGCGGAACGCAGCCGGACCCGGCCCACCTCACCCGGAGCGACCGGATCGGCATCTTGGTCGGCACCGGCGGCCCCGATCGGCTCATCATCCGTCACTTGCAGCTCTACACCGGGCACCGGGCGGCCCACCGACGTAGCCACGGCCTCATCAGTATCGCCGGGCACGGTGCCAGTACCGAGTGAGGCCTCGGTCGACGTGTAGCGCACTACTACGGGTACCCCCAGGGCCTCCCGCATGGCTGCCACCATTTCCGCTGGCACCCGCGACGCTCCGGTCCCGGCTACCCGCAGCGACGAGAGATCGGCTCCTGCGAGCTCCGGCCGGGCCAGCACCAGGGCCCATTGGGTGGGGACGCCTTGAGCCACGGTGATCCGCTCGGCCTCCATGATCCCCACTGCCTCTGCTGCCTTCCACGGCGTCGGGGTGATGACCGTGGTGACCCCGTTGGCCGCTTCGTCCCAAACCCGCGTCATCGAGCCGACATGGGCGAAGGGTAGCGGCGACAGTCGGCGGTCGCCGGCTTGGGACAGGACGTCGGCCGCCTCGGCCACGGCCCGCAGGTTCTCGTGGTCGAACACGGCACCTTTGGGCAGTCCGGTCGTCCCGCTGGTCCACACCACGGCCACCGGATCCGACGAGTTCAGCCGCGGCCACGTTTCGGGTGGCCGGCCGTCGAAGGCGGCGACACAGTCGCTACGGCGAAGCACCGTTGCCGCCGGCCCGATTGGGGCGACAAGGCCGTCATCGACGATGGTTACGGTCGGACGGGTCCGCTCCAGGATCGAGGTCACTTCGGCGGCCCCGAGTCGGAGATTGACGCCCGACGTGATCGCCCCAAGGCGCAGGGCCCCGGCGTAACAGACCATGTAGTCGATGGAGCTCGGGAGCAGGAGGCAGACCACGGTGCCCGGCCCGACGCCATGCCGGTCAAGCAGCCCGGCCACCCCGTCGGCCGATCGGTCCCATGTCCCGAAGGTGAGAGCCGTCCGGGGCCGCGTTGCGGTGGCGGGTTCCACGTAGGCCTCGACGTCGGCGTTGACGCGTCCGGCAGCCCGTAGGACGTCGACCAAGGTGGTGGGCTCCCCTTCAATCTGACGCGCCGTCATATCGGAGGGGACTGTACCAGTGGGCTACGCGCTCAGTGGCGGTAAATTCCTGGTGCTCAGGAAGACTCGCCCGTAACCGTTCGGAGGGAATTGCCGCAACGGAATCGTCGCTAGGGAAACGACCGTCGCGTTCTGGCGGGCAACAGCGAGCCGAGGTTGCCCACCCCTTGGAAGGAAGGTCGACGGGCTCGCCGGCGGACATGACCGACCTTCTGGCCGGGCGTGAACTTCAGCCGGCCGAGGTCGCCAGAATGGACGGCTCGGTAGTGCGTCCTCCCGAGTTGGTGGCTGTTACCCGGACCTGCATGAACTGGCCGATATCGGCTGCGGTCAGGACGTAGGTCGAACCGCTCGCCCCGGCGAAGGAGGTACAAACCATTCCCGACGCTTCACAGTCAAACCACTCTTAGGCATAGGCGATATCGGGCGTGCCGCTCCAGGTGCCCGTCGAGGCGCAGTACTCCATGCCTACGGTCGGCTCGGCCGAGCTGGCTGTCGGCAGACTGACGACGGACGGAGCAAGGCAGCGGCCGCTGTGATCGGAGTGGTGACTGTGGCGGATCCGTCCCCGTTGGCGGCCGTAACTACGCATTCGATGGTCGAACCGATGTCAGAGGCCAGAACCAGGTAGGTGCTACCGATAGCAGTACAGAGCGGCACGCACGCAATACCCGAAGTGTCGCAGTGCATCCACTGATAGGTGAAGCCGATCGTCGGGGTTCCATTCCACGACCCGTTTCCGGTCGTCAGTACGTCACCCACCACCAGGTTCCCTGACGGTGCTCCGGGGGCGAGAGGAGGGCGGGAGCAACAGGGGCACTCGGAACGACCGCCCCGATGACGGAGGTGCCCTGCGTACTCGAACCGCCGGGAGTTGCCGCAGCGATCACTATCTTGTTCGGGTACGTAGAAGCAGCTTGAGTGGGCGGGACTTCGAGGGTGAAGGTCACGGACACGGAGCCTCCGGCCGGCACCGTCCCGAGGGCGCAATCGGTACTGGCGCGAACCGGGTGGGATCCGCCCTTACCGCCGACCCCGATCGTGAATTGCGCACAGCTGCCGCCGCCCACCGTGCCGGGGTAGTTGAACCATCCGGACCAGTCCGCCACCACGGTGCCGAACGGCGGGGTGTCGCCGGAATTCGTCACGGTCAGGGTGCGGATGAGGTTGGAGCCTTGGGGCGTCGTGGCAACATTGAAGGAGGTAACGGTGAGGACCGCACCCGTACCGGTCACGGCAACCGTGTTCGAAGTAGCTACATCTCCAACCCGGCTGCTCTGGAGGACAACGTTCTGCACGTCAGCAGTGGCCGTGACCTGGGCGGATGGTCCCGCCTGGGGCTGGAAACTCCACACCAGGCGATCAACGCCCCTGGTGCGAGCCCGGGCATCGGACACTGGAGCAAACGGTAGGAGGGGGTACCGATGGTGCCGGCGGGCTCACTGACCATCGTCTCGGGGTCGGCGGACGAGGGGAGGGGTACGTCGGTGACGAAGGGCCCGGCGGTTGCGAAACCGGTACTGGTGACCGTCAGGGTGCCGGTGATGTACCGCCCTAGTTGGATGGCGCTCGGGTTGAGCGACACGGAAGTGACCAGGGCGGGAAGACTGGCCGACCACTGAAACATGACGGTCAAGGCGTTGATTGTTCCGGCCGACGTCACCGAGGTCGATAGTCCGGATCCCGTGTCGCACGGCGCGGTGGCGGTCAACGTTCCGACTGCGGCCGACGCGCCGGCCAGGACTCTGCCCACCGTGCAGACAGGTGCAAGAGGCGCCGAATTCTTGGCAGCGCACGATACGCCTGCGGCCACGGTCAACGTGACCGGGGGCTGGCCAGTCACCACGGCCGGCAGGTTGACCGTGATCTTTGTCCTGGCGTGGGCCTTGGTGTCGGTGTCGGTGTCGGTGTCGGTGTCGGTTTGACTCCCGCAACGGGAGATGTGGCAGGAGCAGTCGTCGGCGAACTGGAGACTGGTGTCTTGTACACGACAGCCGTGGCCAATACGCCGGAATCCGGGGCCGGCGTAGCGGAGAGCACGGTAGCAGACGCACCTTCACCCGATGAGCCCAGGCCGCCGCCGCATGCCGATAGCAGCGCAGCCAATACCAGACTCAGGGAAAGTTCGATGGGTCGCGAATACGCACAGCGTGTTTGCATTTGAGTGTTACTCGCGATGGGGTTGCAACAGTGCTGCCGGACAGGGCCCGCCTTCGGAACCGTGCCGCGTCGGCGGTCTAGGGTTGATTTCGGGCGGTACGGCAAAGAGCTGAGCGCATATCTGTAAGTGCAATTCCGGAGACACAACCGGAAGTAACCGAAGCGGGGTGAAGGGCAGAGTCGACGCGCGTTTCAGGCTAGCGCGAACGCCGGCGATCGATGGCGCCATTGCGTGGACCGGCTGGTTCGCGAGGCTCCCGATGGGTTGCAGGTCGCGTGCCACGCGGCGGGCGCTGCAGTGGGTGACCAAGACCGACGCATTGCACGCCGGGGCTTCAACGCAAGGTTGCCGCTTCTTACAACGGCGACGATCGC
>JAYVYR010000133.1:0-5030 GCA_043784065.1 Acidimicrobiaceae bacterium | reverse complement strand
CCATGGTTGCCGACACCGGATGCGTCGACCACACCCGTCACTGGAGCCGTGGTCGACGAAGCATTCGAGGGGGCGGCCGGCGACGTTGTCGTCGATGTGCTCGACGCCGAGTTGTTCGAACTGCAGGCGGCGAGGAGCGCCAGGGCCGCCGTCCCGACCACACCGGCCAGCCGTCCGTGGTGACGGTACGCCGATTTCACGAGCAGAACTCCTTCGCTTCGTCCGCCGCCGACCACGTCGTTACGTCCGTTCATTGCTGACCTCCATCGTCCTCGGTGTCCGCCCCGGGCACCTCACCGTTCACCTGTGCGGTGCCTCCGAACCTAGCAACAGTGCCACCCGACGGCACCGGACCGGTCCGGGCGGCTCCCGGCGACGTCTGCACAGGTATCTTCCCGCATGGTCGGCACCTGGACTCGGGAGCCCGATTCGAAGGAATTGCAGCAACGAACCGGTCAGCCGAAGGTGAAGTCGTATGCCTCCACACCACTCGGGATGGACAGGGTGAGCATGCCCCGCCGGTACTCCCCGGGGCCGACCAGTTGGTAGAGCCTCGGCTCGCCGCTAACCACTTGCGTGCGAGTCTGCACTCCGTTGACGACCACTCGCACGGTGCCGGTGCCACCCAGCACCAGATAGACATCATGTGCCTGGAACTGCAGCGCCAATGTCGCTCCGGGGCCGGCCGTTGCCCCTTCGGACGACACATTCCACGGACCGCCGAAGGCGAAGGCATCTTGGGGAAGGGTCGATACCGGCTGGTAGGTGGTCATCATGTCGGCGGTGACACTCTCGCCGAACAGATTGGGCTCGCTGTAGTGGTAGCCGAGGTAGGTCTCTGGAGTTGTCCGCTCCAGGGGTGTCCGGTCGGGTACGTCCGTGCGAGGCGGCAGCACCACCTTCGGGTCAGCCCTCGCCAACAGTTGTCGGATGAACGTCTCGGTCTGGGTGTACTGACCTTCGCCGTTATCGACATGACGGACGGTGCCGGTGGCATCGATCAGGTACTCGGCCGGCCAGTAGTTGTTCTGATAGCTGTTCCAGGTGCCGTAGTCGTTGTCGACGGCGATCGGGTAGCGCACCCCGAGTCGGTCGGCTGCCCGGGTGATGTTCCCGACTTCGTGTTCAAAGGCGAACTCTGGGGTGTGCACACCTACAACCGTGAGCCCGGCCTTGGCGTAAGCGGCGTTCCACGCCTCCACATGAGGCAGTGACCGTTGGCAGTTGATGCACGAGTAGGTCCAGAAGTCGATCAGGACCACCCGACCCTTGAGGCCGGCGATGGTCAGAGGCCGTTCCCCCGGTGTCTGCAGCCAGTGAGCTATCCCGGCGAATCGA
Source organism: Acidimicrobiaceae bacterium (assembly GCA_043784065.1). Taxonomy (GTDB): domain Bacteria; phylum Actinomycetota; class Acidimicrobiia; order Acidimicrobiales; family RAAP-2; genus Bog-756. The sequence goes on along the minus strand of JAYVYR010000133.1, from coordinate 3,692 downwards.
GGAGCCGGGCCGCACTGCTGCAGTGCCGGGCTGGCTGGCTGGCAGTTGGCCAGGGCGCCGCCGATGGCCTTCCCGGTCACACCCGCCAGGGCCCGCGTGGCCGAGCCATTGCCTTCGATCTGAGTCTGGAGGGAGCCGGTATAGCCGGGCAGGGCGCGCTGCAGTCCATCGGTGAGGTTCAATGCCATCACCAGGGCGGTCACGAGCAGCACGGCGCCGATCACGTTGCGAACTCTGGTTGCGTGGGACCGCACGGAGCGCATCCGGGTGGCCAAGTAGCGGCCGGCAAGGGCGAACATCAGCAGTGGAATGGCCACCCCCGCTGCGAAGGATGCTGTCAGGAGCACCGCGGACCATCCCACGCGATGTTGAGCTCCGACCTCGGCGATGGCGGCCAGGACCGGGCCGGCACAAGGAACGAATACCAGGCCGAGGCTGAGACCCAGTACGAACCCTCCACCCTCGGTCACCTGGCGTCCTGTCGTCAGTCGTGCGAACGGCCGCTCCAACAATTCACCGATTTGCGGGACCAGGAGGCTGAGACCTAGCAGCGCCAGGACTACGATGCCCGTCCATCGCAGCAGCCCGCACGGCAGACCGAGGGCGCTGAGCAGCCACGAACCAACCAGTACGGTCACCGAGAAGCTGAGTACCAACCCGACCACCACGGCAAACGGGCGTCGTCGGCGTCGGGTGGCGACCACGCGGGCCCGGGCGTCGGATCTGGCGCCTCGTGCGGGCGCTCCCCCATCCCCGATCAGTGCGTCGCCGACCGGAACGTCGTCGGCCAGGTCGCCGTCGGACGGGGGTCCCCCGATACCCACTGCCACGACCGACGGAACCCGTGAGGCGGCCGGTGACTGCACAGCTGCGTCTTCGTCCAGACCGTTTGCCGCTCCGGAAGCGAAGATCACCGGCAGGACAGGCAGGATGCACGGTGAGATTCCTGTGACCAGTCCGCCCAGAAACCCGACGACCAGGAGGAGTAGCACGACGTCAGACTCCCATGGTGGGCCGGCGCCGACTCCCCGGTCGGCCCTGTCCGGACCGTTCAATCAGTGGATCCACACCGTGCCGTCCCAGCCCGGCTCGACGGCGTTACAACGCAAGCGGACGTGAGCCTGAGGCAAGGGCGGCAACCCGAATCCTGTCAGCCACCAGCCGGTGGGCGAAGCGCCCCATCTGGACGGCCACCGCCTCGGGGCCGGCGCCGCCCGGGGTGGTCCGCCTGGTGACGGCCACACCCGGTTCGAGCAGAGCCACCGCGTCGGCCCCCAGGGCTGGGTGGGCTTCGACCAGTTCGGCCAAGGGAACACGCCGCTCGAGGGAGTCGTGCACCAGGCCACCGACCACGCTGTGGGCCTGGCGGAACGGCATGCCTTGTTCCACAAGCCATTCGGCCAGATCGACAGCAGCAACAGAGGAGCCGTTTGCTGCTTCCTCCATCCGTTCGTCCTGGAAGGCCACCGTGGCCAGGAGGCCGGCCAGGGCGGCCAGAGCCAACTTCGACTGGTCAACCGAGTCGAACAGCGGCTCCTTGTCTTCTTGCAGGTCGCGGTTGTACGCCAGCGGGAGGCCCTTCAACGTGACCAGCAGGCCGGTCAGGTTGCCGATCAACCTGCCGCTCTTACCGCGGGCCAGTTCGGCCACGTCGGGATTCTTCTTCTGGGGAAGCATCGAACTCCCGGTGGCGAATGCGTCATCGAGGATGGCGAAGCCGAATTCCTCCGTGGACCACAACACCAGTTCTTCGCCGATGCGCGAGAGATGCACTCCGAGAAGCGCCAGGTCGAAGAGGGCCTCGGCCACGAAGTCGCGATCGGACACGGCATCCAGCGAGTTCTCGAACCGCCCGGCAAAGCCGAGATCAGCGGCGGTGCCGTCAGGGTCGAGAGGCAGCGACGAACCGGCCAGCGCACCAGCGCCGAGAGGGGAGACGTCGAGCCGGGCCACCGTCGCCACCAAACGGTCGACGTCACGCGCCAGTGCCCAACCGTGAGCCAGCAGGTGGTGGGCCAGCAGGACCGGCTGGGCCCGCTGCAGGTGGGTGTAGCCCGGAAGGTACGTTTCACCCGCCTCCTTGGCCCGGCTCACCAGCACGTCCTGGAGGGCGAGGATCTGACCCGCCACCCCGGCCAACTCCCGTTTGGCATACAGCCGGAGGTCGGTGGCGATCTGGTCGTTGCGGCTTCGCCCGGTGTGGAGTTTGGCACCGACGTCGCCGGCCAATTCGGTCACCCGACGCTCGACGGCGGTGTGGATGTCCTCGTCGTCCGCCTCACCGGCAAACGTGCCGGTATCGAGTTCGGCCCCCACCTGGTCGAGCGTGTCGAGTAGGAGGGCCACCTCGTCATCGCTGAGCAGTCCGCCCCGACCCAGGCCCCGGACGTGCGCCCGCGAGCCGGCCAGGTCGTCGTGAGCCAGGCGGCGGTCGAAGTGCATGCTCACCGAGTAGTCCATGACCACGTCGGCGGTGCCGCCGCTAAGTCGGCCGTGCCAGAGGGTCATCGCCCGGCGCCTCGGCCTTCCTGGACCGCCGACCAGGTAGCGACGCCGAGGCCCCACAGGCGCACGAAACCCTCTGCGTCCTGATGACGGAAGGTGTCCGACGCGTCGTAGGTGGCGAGTCCGTGGTCGTAGAGGCTGACCGGGCTGCGACGGCCGACCACCCAGCACCGGCCCTGGTCGAGGCGGAGCCGGACTTCACCGCTGACGTGCTTCTGCGACTCGAGGAAGAATGCGTCGAGGGCCTGCTTCAGGGGGCTGAACCACAGTCCGTCGTAGACCAGTTCGGACCAGCGCGGCTCGAGACGGAGCTTCTCGTGATGCAGGTCGCGCTCGAGCGTGAGGTCCTCAAGATCGGCGTGGGCCATCAGGAGTGCGAGGGCACCGGGGCATTCGTAGGTCTCCCGGCTCTTGATCCCCACCCGGCGGTTCTCCACCACGTCGAGACGGCCGTATCCGTAGGAACCGACCACCCGGTTGAGTTCGGCGATGAGCGGTTCCGGGCGGAGCGTCACCCCGTCGAGACTGACCGGTACCCCGGACTCGAAGGCAACGGTGATCTCGGTGGGCTCGGTAGCCGTCGGGACGGTCATCGTGTAGACGTCTTCTGGCGGGCGGTTCCATGGGTCCTCGATGACCCCGCACTCGATCGCTTTGCCCCAAAGATTCTCGTCGATCGAGTACAGCTTCTCCTTGGTCACCGTCAGCGGGATGTCCCACTTGGCGGCGTACTCGATACAGTCCTCCCGGGTGAGGCCCCACACCCTGGCCGGCGCCAGGACGTTGAGGTCAGGGGCGAGCGCTCGGGTGCCCACCTCGAAGCGGACCTGGTCGTTGCCCTTGCCGGTGCAGCCGTGAGCCACGTAGGTGGCGCCGTGGCGCCGCGCCTCGGCAACCAGGTGCTTGACGATGACGGGGCGAGAGAGTGCTGAAACCAGTGGATACTTGCCTTCGTACTTGCCATTGGCCAACAGGGCCGGTACACAGAAATCCTCGGCCATCTCGGCCCGGGCGTCGATGACGGTCGCCTCGATGGCGCCGGCGGCCAGTGCCCGGTCGCGGATGGAATCCCAGTCCTCGCCACCGGCGTCGGCCGCCTGGCCGACGTCGACCGCCACCGCCACCACTTCGACCCCGTGGTTCTCCATCAACCATCGCACGGCCACGGAGGTGTCGAGCCCCCCGCT
>JAYVYR010000132.1:0-4510 GCA_043784065.1 Acidimicrobiaceae bacterium | reverse complement strand
CCAGAAGTGGTGTCGAGAGAGCCAGGAGGACGATGAGGACGAAGACCTCGATGACGTTCTGGGTCATCAGAGCTTCTCGGGGGAGATGAGGGCGTAGATGAGATAGCCGGTGACCACGATGGACAGGATCAGTCCGATCAGATTGTCGTAGCTCTTCATGCCGGGACCTCTTCGGGGGTAGTGCTGTCTTCAAGTGCGTCGGCCACGGTCTGGTCGGAGTCGACGGTTCCGTCCTTGCCGACGATGCGCTCGCACAGTCGCACGAAGGCGACCATGAGGGCGAAGAACGCCACGAGGGTCACGAGATAGAGAAGGTCAGGCACGGAGGCCTCCTGTCGTTGCGTCGGTGGAACTCACCTGGTCACCGTCGCGCTTCACGAACCTGGGGGGAAGTGTCCTTTGCACCGCTTTTACGCGAACCGTCAGCTTTTTTACGGGTTCGTTACGCGGGCAGGCCGCTCAGCTGTGGACTGCCGGAAAGGGAGGGTGCGGTGCTCAGGACGTGGGGTGCTCCAGCACGTCGGCGATCTGCGTTCCGGAGTCGGTGGGGTCTTCGGACACCAGGTCGCCGGAACAGATCCGGCCGAAGCCGACCCGCTCAAAGGCCCGCCACGACCGACGGTTGTCCCCGTGGACGGCAACCACGCATGCCTGGCATTCCAGGAACCGGTTCCTGGAGTCAGCCACGCACACAGTGAGCATCGGGGTAGCGACAACGTGGTTGATCTGGCCGGGACGGCCGATCAGGTAGTCGATTCCGAAGGCGTAGGGGGTGATCCGGTTGGCCGTAGCGCGGACCGCAGGTGGGCTCGTCGTCCATCCGGCAGCGGAGCACGAGTCTGATGGGGACCCCATCGAGGGTCATGATCCGGACCTCGAAAAAATTGGTGCCGTCGAGCGCCCATCCCTAGCGGGCCTCGAGGTCGTCCGACCCGTACGGCTCTTGCCACCACGGTGCGACGTGGGGCGCGGCGAACCAGCCAGACGCGAGAGGGAAGTGGTCGCGTGTGAGCGGCCGGATTGCGATCGGGGTGGCGTGGTGGTGGCGTGGTGCGGTCTGGTGCGGTGTGATCGGTCGTGGTCGTCAGATACCGGGGAGGCGTTCGGCGTCCACCGGTCAGACCGCTGACCCATGGGTTACGACGTGCGGAAAGCTCCTTTGATGTCGACATCCAGGTCGGGGATCGGCTGGTCGGTGGCGAACCGGTAGAGAATGGTGCGCATGTACATGCCGGCCGCCGAGGCGTACATGGCGACGCCCAGCAGACCTGCGAAGCCGAGCACGGCCACCGGAACGCCGATCACCCAGAGGTGGGCGGCGCAGGCGACGATACCGGTCGCCACCACCACGAGGGCGGCGATCGACAGGCCGACGAAGAGGAGGCCGAAACGCAAGCCGCCCCGGGCCACCGTCCCGAAGCGGGACTTCAAGATGGAGGAGGAGCGCTTGACGGCCTCGATGGGTCCCACGTTCTCGAAGGCGAGGACCGGAATGACCATGAAGGTGGCCACGGCCCAGGCCAGGCCTCCGGCGATCCCGATGAGTCGTCCGACGAGCCCGAGCCGTTGTTCGAGGGCGCGGATCGCCGTGCCGACCACGGCTGACAGGACGGCCCACTGGAAGATCACGCTCTTGCGGGTCCATGCCTGGGTGAGTGCCCCGGCCACAGTGGGAGTTCGGCCCTCGATGCGGTCTGCCGCAGCGAAGCAGAGGGCCACATTGAAGATGACGGTCGCCGCCGTGGCGACCACCGAACCGCCCATGAAGGCAATCATGATGGCGAACCCATTGTGCCCTAGCACCAGGACCAGTGGCCCGGTGACGAGGGCGAAGGCGATCAGCGCGGTGCCAGCGGCCATGACGGGGAGCCAGATCATCTGGCTGTCCTGGCGGAACAGGTCCAGCGAGGCTTTCAGGATCGCCTTGCCGGTAGGGTTCGTCGTAGCCATCTGACCATCCTTCGAAGTTGCTGTGGGTTCTTCCCAGCACAGTCGACACGTTGGACAGTGGGCTTGAGCGCGGGCCATCGACCTCGGGATCAGCCCGATCGAGAGAGGTGATGTGGCTGCACTGCACGTCTCCACTGATCCACGATGGCGGCGCCCCACCGTTCCCCGGCCGGGCACGTCGTAGCGGACGCGGACGACACCGGTGCCCAACCTGAGGGCGTGGAAGGCGGTGTAGGCGACGACGATTCCCAGGTCAGCATTCTGGCCCGATGCGTCGGCGGTCACCGGTATAGATGCCGACGGACTACTGGCGACCTCCGGACGACCGACGATCGAAGCCAGAGCGTCCACGTCGGTGTGGTGCACCGTGCCGGTCCCTCCTGTGCCCACCTTCCTGCGAGCGGTGCGGACACCGTGCATTCGCGACGTTCCTGGAACTCCGGAGTCTCGACGACAACGGATGCGCTCGAAGGTAAATCTCCTCCGCGGACCCGGAATGGTCGGACCAGTCCTGCCGGGCTCGGAAATGTCCTGTGCTGATGCCATTTGGCCCTATGGCGTTGAGTGGTCGATCCCTAAGCTGACCACCGTCGAGTCAATCCTTGGCTCCAAGGAAGAGGTAACGGCATGTCTGTCACCCACGCACTACTCGAAAACCCTTCGGCTGCTGAAGGCGTGGTGGACGCACCTACCGCTGGCAAATCATCCGATCGAAGCCACACTTCGGTGTCCGACCGCCCCGTCTGGGCTGTCGTCGGGTTGGTGGGGCTGCGATTCGCCCTCGGATTCGAATTCCTCTGGGCCTTCCTCGACAAGACCTTCGGTCTTGGCTACTCGACCCCGAGTGCCAAATCGTGGATCAACGGAGGATCGCCCACGAAGGGGTTTCTGAGCGGTGCCAATGTCGGGCCGTTCCAGGGCATCTTCCGCTGGCTTGCCGGCGTGCCTGGAATGGACTGGCTGTTCATGATCGGCCTCCTGGGAGTTGGTGTGGCCTTCATCCTCGGTGTGGCCGTCCGGCCAGCTGCTATGTCTGGCGCACTGATGTTGGCCTTGATGTGGCTGGCCGTATGGGCGCCGGCAAAGATCGCCGGCGGACAGCCGAGTGGATCGACCAACCCTGTCGTCGATGACCACATCGTCGGCATCTTCGGCTTCATCGTTGTCGGCGCCCTGGCCACGTGGGGCGCCGGCTACCTCGGACGGCAGTGGGGCACGCTACATATCGTCCGGTCCCATTCGTGGCTGCGATGAGCGCCTAGCCGCTCCACGTCGTCTTCGGTGCCGGCCAGGTCGGCCGGACCCTAGCGACACACCTGTCAGCAATGGGCAACCGGCCTGCGCGATGTCCCGCCATCTACCCGAGGGTGTCGAGTCCGATATTGACTGCCGACTTGCCGATGTGACCGACCCCGAAGCCGCGGTTGACACCGCCAAAGCGGCATCGGTCGTCTACCGGTGTCTGGGCGTCCCCTACATCGAGTGGCCGACAAAATTTCCGCCTCGGCAGCGCAATGTGATCGCTGCCGCAGAGCATGCTGACGCCCTCCTGGTGACCTTGGAGAATGTCTACGGCTGCGGGGGGCACCGTGGGCACACCGCTGACCGAAGACCTATCCATTTCGGCCACCACATCGAAGGGTCAGACCCGGGCCGGCATGACGCTGGAACTCCTCGATGCCGGGGCGGCCGGACGCGTCCGCGTCGCTGTCGGACGCGCCTCCGACTTCTTCGGACCCGGGGTCACGGAGTCGACCCTCGGCTCTCACGTCTTCGCCAATGTCATCGCCCGACGACGAGCCGATTTCATCGGCAACCCCGGCCTACTGCATACGTTCAGCTACGTCCCGGACGTCGCGGCGGGGTTGGCCACATTGGGAACTGACCCGCGATCTGTCGGTCAGGTATGGAACCTCTCGGGTCCCGAGACCATCACGACGCGGGCTCTCATCGACATCGTCGCCGACCGTTTCGGGCACCCCGTGGCCATCCGCAACGTTCCCAAGATCGCCTTGCGGGTCCTTGGGGTCTTCAGTCCGATGATGCGGGAGTTGGCCGAGATGTCCTATGAGTTCGACCAGCAGTTCGTGCTCGACACGTCGAAGTATGAGGCCACCTTCGGCGCCACGCCCACCCTGATGGCCAACGCCGTTGACGACACGATCGCCCGGTACCGGACCAAAAGGGGCAATCGATGACAACAGCCGTGACCTCGACGGCACAGGCGGAGCTGACACCGGTTGTGGCATGGCGTCAGCGCGTGTTCAAGGTCGGAGGGTACATCCAGCTCGCCTTTGCGGTTTTCTGGCTGGTGCGCAGCAGCCTCACGATCCACGGAACCGCAGGAACCGTAGAGGTCGACGCTTCCGTCGTTCTCGTTGTGGGAGTCGGGGTGTACGCCGTCAGTGCCAGCAGGGAGGTCGGACGTCCCCCCCCAATTCTGAAGCGAAGCGAAGCGAAGCGAATCGAATCGAGCGATCGGTGACCGACGCCACGGTGATCGAGCTCGTGGCGTCGTTTGCGTTTCCTGACGTCGCCGCCGCGGGCCGCAGCGCCTGGG
>JAYVYR010000131.1:0-5205 GCA_043784065.1 Acidimicrobiaceae bacterium | reverse complement strand
CATCGAGCAGCTTTACCTTGCCGATCTCCTTCAGGTACATGTGTACCGGGTCGGCAGCCGATCCTCTGAAGCTGTCGGCGTCGGAGAACCCGGTCGACGTGGCCCGGGGGATGCGGGGACGCTTGGGTGGAACCTTGATCGCTTTGACCGGCTCCGCCGGGATGGCAACCAGGCGAGGAGCGGGCTCGACGATTCCCTCAAGCGAGGTCATGGGCACGATCGTCGTCTCACCGGAGTCATAGGTGAACTCGATTCCGGCAGCCCGGATCCGATCCACCACCCCGGTGATGAGGTCGGCGCTCAGCTCTACTGAACGCAACACGGCCACCACGTCGTCCTGGGTCAGACCACCGGCCAGGCGGCCCTTGGCGATGAGCATCTCGAATTCCTCGATGGGCAGCGTGTCGAGTACCGGGCCGATGAGTGCCATCTCATCAGCGACCACAGGTGAGGCCTCCGCTGCTCGCCCGGGATCAACGACGTCCGTATCGGTCGGACCCACTGGGAACGTCGGACGAAGAGGAACGACTTTCTTCGCAGTCATTCGATCTGTCCGGAACCATTCGGTTGTGCCCTCACCAGTAGCCAGGCTACCAACCGACGGGACGCCTCTGCTGAGGTGGCAGATCCGTCCAGGTCCTGGAGCCATCCGGCCACCTCGGCAGCCTCCTGCATGGCCTGGGGCGAGGTGCGGGCCTCGACGGTGAGTACCGGCAACTCCCGCCGGACGGTGTCTCGTACTAGCTGGGCCACCACTTCGTCGGGCTCGGAGCGCGGCTCCTCGACCGTCAACCGGACGAGCATCGCCTGTACGTGGCCCGAGGCTCCATCGATGGCTTCGCCGAGGTCGTCGGAATCGACCAGGGCCAAAAAGGCGGCCCGCTGGACGGGGTCCGAAAACAGGGCCGCCTCAAAGCGGTCTCCCACCTTCTCGGGCCGGTGGATGGCCAGCCGCAGGGCCTCAAGCCCGGGCCGGAACTCCATGGTGGCCGTTCGCTGGAGGCCACGCGCCAGCCCAGGGCCGTCTTCCCACTCGTCCCATTCCGGTTCGACGCCGGGATCACTGAGATCGTCATAGCCACGGGGGTCGCGATCGTCGCTCGGCGGCGCCGGACGGGCCGGCGTGCGGTCTGCCCTGGCCGGCGGGGTGCGAGGCCCCTCGCGTCGTATCCGCTCGAGCCGATCACGCAAGGACGCTGGTTCGAGCCGGCACCGTTCGGCAACCTGCATCACGTACTGGTCTCGGACCAGGTCGTCCGGATGCTCGGCTACCGCGGCCATGGCATGGTCTGCGGCTCGGGCTCGGCCCTCGGGGGCTGTCAGGTCAGCGGCATCCAGGATCCGTTCGAGCCGGAATTGGAGGAAGGGTTTGGCCCCTGAAATAGCAGCCCGCAGCGCCTCAGGGTCGGACCGGGCGAGGTCCGCCGGGTCGGAGCCAGGGGGCAGCGCGGCCACGGCCACATCGATCTCCAACTTGCGTTCCCACTCATAGAACCGTCCAGCCGCAGTCTGTCCGGCACCGTCGGCATCGAAGGCGAGCACAACGCGGGTGGCGAAGTTCTTCAATAGCTTCACGTGTTCCTCCGCCAATGCCGTGCCGCACGTGGCCACGGCCCGTGGCACCCCGGCTTCGAAGAAGCCGATCACATCGGTGTACCCCTCGCACACCACCACCTCTCCCGAGGCGATGACGTCCTTCTTGGCCCAGTTGAGGGCATAGAGGGTCCGTCGTTTCGAGTAGATCGGGGTTTCCATGGAGTTCTTGTACTTTGCCGGATCGGTGCTGCCCGGCAAGACCCGGCCACCAAGGGCGACGGGGTTGCCCGATGGATCGCAGATCGGGAACAGCACTCGGGCACGGAAGGCGTCCTGCAAACGTCCCCGCTTGTTGACGAAGCCGAGGCCGGACCCGGTGGCCACCTCATCGCTCAACTTGAGGGCGGTGCAGAGCGTGTCCCACCCGTCAGGGGCCCAGCCGAGCCGAAATCGTCGCACTACCGCGCCGTCGTAACCTCGGCTACGGAGGTAGTCACGGGCCTGGCCGGCATCCTCGCCGGTCAACAACCGGTGGTGGTACCACTCGGTGGCCTGCTCCATGGCGTCGAGGAAGATCTTTCGCTTCTGGTTGCCCTTGCCACCGTCGCCGTCCTCACGGATGGTGATGCCGGCTTTATCGGCCAACCGTCGCACGGCGTCGACGAAATCGAGGTGCTCCATGGCCCGTACAAAACTGATGGCGTCGCCGCTGGTCTGGCACCCGAAGCAATGGTAGAAGCCGTGCTCGGCGTTGACACTGAACGACGGCGACTTCTCGGTGTGGAACGGGCACAGGCCGACCCAGCGCTGACCGACCCGCTTCAGTGCTGCGTGCTCCCCCACCAGGGCCACGATGTCCGTCGCTGTCCGGACGCGGGCTACGTCCTCATCGGGAATGCCCATGGTGACGACGGTACCGCGTCCGGACGGGGGCCCGTCCGGACGGCCACCGGGTGATCAACCGGTCGGGTACACCGGATGCTCAGCTCAGCCGGCGGGAGCCGTCCTCTTGGCTTGGACCTTCTTGACGGGAGCCCGCTTGGCGGCCGACTTCTTGGCCGGTGCCTTCCTGGCTACTGCCTTCTTGGCGTCCGACTTCTTGACGCCGGCGCCGGTCACCTTGTCACGAGCGGCGGTATGGCCGTCCAGGACGGCCTGGGCGGCGGCCAGGCGGGCGATCGGAACCCGGAAGGGCGAGCAGCTGACGTAGTCGAGGCCGGCCGCGGCAAACGTGGCGATGGATTCGGGGTCGCCGCCATGCTCGCCGCAGACGCCGACCTTCAGACTGGGCCGCGTGGCCCGGCCCCGCTCGGTACCGAGCCGGACCAACTCGCCCACACCGTCGGGGTCGACGACCTCGAAAGGATTGCGCTTGAGTAGCCCCTGTTCGAGATACGCCGACATCATCCTGCCCTCGACATCGTCCCGGCTGAACCCGAAGGTCATCTGGGTCAGGTCATTGGTGCCGAAGGAGAAGAAGTCTGCCTCTTCGGCGATCTCGCCTGCTCTGAGGGCGGCGCGCGGGGTCTCGATCATGGTGCCGATCAGGACTTCGAGGGTGCCCTTGATCGCCTTGGCCCCCTTCTTGGCTTTGCCCTCAGCTCCGGCCCTGAGCGCTGATTCCACAGCTGATTCGACCCACGAACGGGCGAGCGCAAGCTCTTCACGAGTGACGGTCAACGGGATCATGATCTCGACGATCGGGTGTCCTCCGGCTCCGACACGGTCGAGGGCGGCCTCCATGAGGGCCCGGACCTGCATGGCGTACAGACCCGGCTTGATCACGCCGAGGCGCACCCCGCGGGTGCCGAGCATCGGGTTGAATTCGTGCCATGTCTTGGCCGCATCGAAGAGCAAGGCCTCCTCGGCCGACAATCCGACGGTTGCCTCTTTGATGGCTAATTCCATGGTGTCGGGAAGGAATTCGTGGAGCGGCGGGTCGAGGAGCCGGATAGTGACGGGCATGCCGTCCATGGCCTCGAGGATTTCGTAGAAGTCGGCCTTCTGTGCCAGGCGCAGCGCCTCCAACGCCCTCTCCTCATCGGCTGGAGTGTCGGCCAGGATCATCCGCCGGACCACTGGGAGGCGGTCCTCGGCCAGGAACATGTGCTCGGTGCGGCACAGCCCGATGCCTTCGGCTCCGTGCTTGCGGGCATTGGTGGCGTCCGGCCCATTGTCGGCGTTGGCCCGGACTCCGAGGTGCCCGGCCCGGATCTCGTCGGCCCAGCCAAGTACGGTCTCGAACTCGGGCGGGGTCTCACCCTGGGAGACCTCGACCTGCCCCAGCACAACAGTGCCGTTGGTGCCGTCAACCGAGATCCAATCGCCCTCGGCCACGACGACGTCGCCAACGCTGAAGGAGCTCTTGCCGATGCGCAGCGCCTCGGCTCCGACCACGGCCGGCTTACCCCAACCGCGGGCGACCACTGCGGCATGGCTCACCAGCCCGCCCCTGGCCGTCAGGATGCCTTCAGCGGCCAGCATGCCGTGGACGTCCTCGGGGGACGTCTCGCTGCGAACGAGCACGACGGCTTCGCCCCGCGCTGCAGCAGCCTGCGCATCGTCGGCAGTCAGGTAGACCCGACCAACGGCAGCACCAGGTGAGGCACCCAGACCGGAGACCAGGACCTTGTGGCCCGTCGAGGCGAATTGCGGGTGGAGGACCTGTTCAAGGTGCTCGCCGGTGATCCGGCCGATCGCCTCGGCCCGGGTCAGTTTGATGGCCCGCTCGGTCACCATATCGACGGCCATCCGCAGGGCGGCACGCCCGGTGCGCTTGCCCACGCGGGTCTGGAGCATCCAGAGCTTGCCCTGGTCGATGGTGAACTCGGTGTCGCACATATCCTGGTAATGGTGCTCGAGGCGGCCGAAGATGGCCAACAGCTCCCTGTGGATCTTCGGGAACGCATCGGCCAGAGCTGACAGCGGCTCAGTGTTGCGGATGCCGGCCACCACGTCCTCGCCTTGGGCGTTGATCAGAAAGTCGCCGTACTCGCCCTTCGCTCCTGTTGCCGGGTCACGAGTGAAGCCGACGCCGGTGCCCGAGTTGTCGTCGCGGTTTCCGAACACCATCGCCTGGACGTTGACGGCCGTACCCAGGTCATGTGCGATGCGTTCGCGCACTCGGTAGGCGATGGCCCGGGGGCCGTCCCACGAGGCGAAGACGGCCTCGATTGCGCCGCGCATCTGCTCGTCGGGGTCCTGGGGGAAGGGCTTCCCGGTATGACGCTCGACGATCTGTTGGTAAGCCTCGACCAGGTAGCGGAGGAGTTCGACGGGCACCCCGGCATCGCTGGTGGTGCCAGCCAGTTCCTTGGCCGCCTCGAGCAGCGAGTCGAACTCCTCGCTGGGAACGCCGAGCACGATACGGCCGTACATGGCTACGAAGCGCCGGTACGAGTCGTAGGCGAACCGTTCATCATCCGTTTGGCGGGCGAGGCCTTCCACAGACTTGTCGTTGAGGCCCAGATTGAGAACGGTGTCCATCATGCCGGGCATCGAAAACTTGGCCCCCGACCGAACCGACACCAGCAGCGGGTCCTCCGCGTCGCCGACCCGTTTGCCCATCTTCTTCTCCAAGCGGGTGCGGGCTTTAGCGATCTCCGCGGTCAGCCCGTCGGGCCAGCCACCTTCCATGTAGGTCCGGCAGGCCGTGGTGGCGATAGTGAA
>JAYVYR010000130.1:0-2419 GCA_043784065.1 Acidimicrobiaceae bacterium | reverse complement strand
GTTCAACGCAGCCTGCTCATCGGGCTCGAGTTCGAGGTCGGGCAGGTAGTAGGCATCGGGATCGACCCGGTAGCCGATCTGCTCCTCAGCGTCGATAGCCACGGTCAGCACGGGCACACCCTCGTCGCGCAGCAGTCGCTTGTCCCGCTCGAAGGCCTGGCGCCGGGCATCGTGCCCATCCGGGTAGCCGGGCACCTGCTCGGCAATTTCGCGCAGGCTGAGCGGTCGGCTGGCGTCGAGCAACGCCAGCAGCAGGTCAGTGACACGTTCGAGTCGATCGGGCTTGGCCATTCCCGCCAATCTATGACCCGCTGGACAGCGGGCGCACCAGGTTCATGATGACGTCCACAACCGTGGGTTCCTGGTCTTGGCACCCCCACCTCCTCCTGTGGGCGATCCTTGCCGGTGTGTCGATCGGCACGGCCGTCGGACACCGCCGACTGTGCCGCGCTTCACCCCACCCCGAGCAATGGCCCCGCAGTCGGATCTTCCGGTTCGCCGCAGCCGTTCTAGTGACCGGCATCACATTGGGCTGGCCACTCGGCGACCTGGCCGCCCACTGGTCGCTCAGCGCGCTCGTCCTGCAACGCTGCCTGTTGGTTCTGGCCGTCGCCCCGCTCCTGCTGGCCGGCCTGTCCGATCAACTGATCCGCTGGATGACCAGGCCGGCGCCGGTGGACGCCGTCCTCATCCGGGTACTACGCCCACCAGTAGCCGTGGTGACCGTCACCGTGGTGCTGGTCGTGTCGGTGCTGCCGGCCCCGGTGGCCGCCCAGTCCAACTCCTTGGTCGCCCGTGGGGCCCTGGCGCTGCTCGTCCTGGCGGCAGGGATCGTCCTCTGGTTGCCGGTCATGGGTCGGCTACCGGGAATCCCCCGGCCCCGTCCGATGATCCGAGCTGTGTACCTGGTTGCCCAGTCGGTGGTCCCGGTGTTCTTGTCCTTTCTATACATCCTGGCCACCCGGCCGCTGTATCCGGTATTTGCCCGGTCGGCCGATGTAGTCGGACTCCGGCCGCTCAACGACCAGCAGGTGGCCGGGTTCGTGTCGAAACTCTCGTTCGTGCTGGTCCTCCTGGCCGTGGCCGGGGTGGTGCTTGCCCAAGCGCCCGATACCGACGACGACCTCGGGCCGGAAGATCCGCTGTCGTGGGCCGACGTGGAACGTCATTTCGAGCGAGTCGACCGGCGGGGCCAAGCGATGCCCGAGCCGGAGCCCCTTGGACGGCTTGACCCGCCCTTCGGGGCCACCGGCACCCCGGGCGAAGGTGAGGCCGGTGCCGACCGGGACCCGGTCGGCGAGTAGCGCCTTCCCTACCGCCCTGCGCCCCGACCAACGAACTTCTGCCCTGGTTGGCACCCGTGGCCACCCCCGTGTCCATACCATGGGCGCGTGACCTTGGACGCCCCGACCGCCCCGATCATCCGGCGGCTGGTCGCCGGCTCGGTCCGTGCCGGGGTGGAGAACCTGGGCGGACGCACGGCCATGGTGGTCCGCTCCGTCTCCGACGTCCGGCGTGGCGCGCTCTCCCCCGACGACGGCGACACGTTGGCCGAGGCCGCCTCGGTCGCTACCCAACTGCGCATCCCGTTCGTCCTGGTTCTTTCCTCGAGCGGTGCCGATGTATCCGGCGGCGTGGCATCGCTGCATGCCTGGGGTCGGGCGGCCCGGGCGCTGGCCGGGTGCTCAGGCGTCGTGCCGGTGGTCGTGGTGGTGACCGGTCCGGCGCTGTCAGGTCCTGCCTTCTTGCTCGGGTTGGCCGACATCGTGGTGATGACGCCGGACGCCTTCGCCTTCGTATCGGGTCCAGCCATGGTCGAGGACTTCACCGGGGTCCGCATCGGGGTCCGTCAATTAGGCGGCAGCGTCATTCACGCCAGGGCCAGCGGCCTGTGCGCCATCGAGGCGGCGGCGCCCGACGAGGCCATCGCGCACGTCTCCCACCTGCTCGCGCTGCTGCCCGGGCACACCGATGACCTGCCGCCCCGGCTGTCGGGCGGCAGGGAAGGGAGCGGTGAGGAGATCCGTTCGATCATCCCTGACCGGGCGACCTCTTCCTACGACGTGCGGCGAGTGGCCGCAGCATTGGCCGACGAAGGCGACGTCACAGAGCTCTGGCCCCGTTGGTCCCCTCAGCTGGTGACCGCCCTGGCTCGCATCGACGGACGGACGGTGGGGTTCGTGGCCAATCAGCCCCAGGCGCTGGCCGGGACGTTGGACATCGTCGCCAGTCAGAAGGGTGCCCGTTTCGTGAGGTTCTGCGACGCCTTCAACATCGCCCTGGTGACCCTCGTCGACACACCGGGGTTCTTGCCCGGCAAGGACCTCGAATGGCGGGGCATGATCCGCCACGGGGCCGAGTTGGCCTTCGCCTATGCCGAGGCCACCGTGCCGAGGATCTGCGTCATCCTCCGTAAGGC
>JAYVYR010000129.1:0-11042 GCA_043784065.1 Acidimicrobiaceae bacterium | reverse complement strand
AGGAACTTCTCGAAGTTCCACTGGATGTCGCCGGCCTCGCCGTCGGCGTCGGCGAAGGCGGTCAGCTCCTCGTAGACGGGGTTCCGGTCGTCGCCGTTGACATCGACCTTCTCCATCATCGGAAAGGTGACACCGTAGGTAGCCGAGCAGAAGGTGGCGATCTCCTCGGAGCTGCCGGGCTCCTGAGCACCGAATTGGTTGCACGGAAAGCCGACCACCGAGAAGCCTTTCTCCCCATATGTCTTCTGCAACCGCTCCAGTCCCTCATATTGAGGGGTCAGGCCGCACTTGGAGGCCACGTTGACGACGAGCAGAGTCGTGCCCCGGAAGTCGCCGAGGGTGACGGGGTTGCCCTGGAGGGTGTGGAGGGAAGTGTCGTAGATGCTCATGAGGCGAAGTCTAGGGGGCGGGCCCGGCCTTGGCCCATGGCCTGTCGAACACCACTTGGGAGTCGGTGAAGGTGGCACTTGCGGTCGTGAGACCGGCACAAGCCAAGATGGTTGCGGGAGGCTAAAGCAACAGGCGTGGCAAGACGATGACTACACCAGCACCGGTCGCGGGAACGCGTCACTCGGTGCGGAAAGGTCGGATGCAGAACATGAGGGTTGCTGTCGACAGCGAGGAGCATTCCGGATCACCGCGTCCCGGTGTATCGGGCGCTGTGATCCACGCCCTTGTCTCCCTCATCCGAACGGGGTCTGGCGAGGCCGGGGTCGCCCAGGCTCTGGCACTGGCCGCCGAAGAGCGATCCTTCCCCATGCTCAGCGATGCCCATAGTTGGATGCCGGTGACCGATGCCGCAGCATTGTTCACGGCCGGGGCGCTTGTGACCGGCGATGGCGCCATTGCGCTCCATGTCGGCGAGGATCTGATCTGGATGAGCGACGGGGGCAAGTTGGCCACCCGTTTGGCCGCACTCGGCACGCTCGAGGTCGCCCTCCACCATGTCGGCGCCCTCGTCGAGCAGTTCGAGGGGGCCACCGAGGCCGTTGCTCTCGAGGTCGGAACCGGACACGCCCTGGTGGAGGTAACTCATCGACAAGGGGTGCGCCACGCCCACCTGTGTGAACTGACCCGGGGTCTTCTGTCCGAACTGACCGCCGTGTTCGATCGCAAATCAGGTCAGATCAGCGAACACGAGTGCGCGGCCCGTGGCGGGCGTTTCTGCCTCTACGCCATGACATGGGGCCCGATGACCGACCGGGACGGCCAGCGAGGCGGGCAACTCTCCGAACCGGCATCGGTCGACCGTCCGATCACGAGGGCCTCCTCAAACACTCAGCTACTGGCGCCGTCCAACGAGAACGGCCCGATCGATGGCGGTTGGATCGACGACGACGGGCTGATCGACAACGACCAGATTGATCACGACACCGAAGTCGAGCTCCTAACCAAGCAACTCCAGGCCGCTCGGGCCGCCTTGGTCGAGGCGTCCACCAACGCCGCCCGGTGGGAAGCTGCGGCAGCTTCCGTCGAGGCCGCCGAGGCCGCCGAGGCCGAGCGCCTCCGTCAACGTGTCGAGGCCGAGACCGCCCGGACGCTCGCCGACATCACCCGCCTTGAGCGCCTCCTCGACAGCGCCTCGATCACCACCCTCGATGTCGTCGAGCACGATTGTGACGCCGTGGTGACCGAACTCGGTGAGCGGGCCGACCACGTGCTCACCACCGATCGGTTCCTTCTCATGATCCGGGTGGGCTCAGGTCTGCCGCTCAAGCTCCACCATCGTGGACTCGATATCGATGAAGCCCGCCGCCTGGCCGCCGATCTGTGGGCCGGCAGCTCCGACGACACCGATCCTATGCAGATCGTCGATATTGCCTCCTCCATCCGTCACTACGGCCGTCTGGCCGTTCTGCCCGCGCCGGGAAGCGACAGCCGCGTCGAGGACGAACGCGTGTTGCGACTCTTCGCCCGGTACGCGGCCAATGTGTTGGACGTCTTCACCGTCCTCAGCGACGCCCGGCGCAGCGACTCGACCGCCCGGACCCTCTTGTCCTTCGGCGAACAACTGTCCGGTCTCACCAACCTCGCCCAGGCACTCCAGATCCTGGCTGACACTGTTCCGATCGTTACCGGATGCGACCAGTCCACTGTCTACCTCTGGGACCGGGACCGGTCCCGTCTAGTACTCGGTGCCTACACCGCCGGAATGGTTCCCCCCGATGCCGACCTCGATCCCTTCACCCCTCGCTGGACGAACCCGGCGGCGACCACCGAGATCCGGGTCAGCTCCGGACCCCAAGTTCCCGGCGACGACGGTCCCCGATCGGTTGAGTCCGACAATCCGCTCATCGAGCGCATGCTCAGCGGGCACGAGGTCATGGTCCTCGACGGCTCAATCATCGAGGACCCTCAGCTGCGGACCTTGATGGAGGAGTCCGGCATTCCGGCCTCATTGGTGGCCCCACTGTTCGCAGCCGGCGAGTTCCTGGGAGTGATCGCCGCCAACTACTCCACGGACGCCTACCCAGGGGACATTCGCGACCCGGACCTTCACGAGCGCCTCTGCGGGCTGGCAGACCAGGCCGCCACCGCCATCCAGAACCTCGAACTTCTGGAACGCGTGTCCCACATGGCATGGCACGATGCTCTGACCGGTCTCCCCAATCGGCGGCTATTCGAGGACCGGGTCGAACAAGAGCTAGTTCGGTCGAGAAGGGTCGGCGAGCCGGTCTGCATGTTCTTCGTGGACCTCGACAACTTCAAAACGGTCAATGACACCTACGGACACGCCACCGGTGACGTCCTTATCCAACAGGTCGGCCAACGCCTGGTCGAAACCGTGCGCAGCCAGGACACAGTCGCCCGCCTTGGCGGCGACGAGTTCGCCATTCTGCTCCCAGGGCTCGCTGACCAGCTGGCCATCAACCAGCTGGCCGAACGGACATTGGATGCCATGCATACCCCGTTCGACATCTACGGTGACCTGGTGACGACATCGGCCTCCGTAGGGATCGCCATCGCACCCGAACACGGCGACAGCTACGACGACCTTCTGAACCGTGCCGACGAGGCAATGTTCCGGGCCAAGGATCACGGGCGAAACGCATTCGAGATGTTCCAAAGCTCGCTCGATCCGGCTCACCCGGGCCGCCGGGCCGTGGACGACCGCCAGCTCCACAGCGACCTCATCCAAGCCCTCGACAGCAACGAGTTCTTCCTTGTCTATCAACCGTATATCGACCTTCGAACTGCGCAGATCGTTGGCGTCGAGGCACTCATCCGCTGGGACCACCCGACTCTGGGGATCCTGGATCCGCCACAGTTCATTCCCATGGCCGAAAAGAGCGACCTCATCGTTTCGCTGGACAATTGGGTGTTGTGGCAGGCCTGTCGCCAACTGCGGTCCTGGCAGGATCACGATCTCGACCACCTCCGGCTGTCGGTCAATCTGGCATCGCGCGACCTGGCCAGCCCCAACTTCTACGAAAGCGTCGAGCGCACCCTCCGCGACACCGGTATCGATCCCACCCTCCTCGAGCTCGAGATCACCGACCGGGTGGTGCTCGACAAAAGCGGCCCGGCCAAGGAGAACATCGACCAGTTACGCAAACTCGGGGTCCGTTTCACCATCGACGACTTCGGCCAGGGAAACTCGTCGCTGGACCGAATCGGCTCGTTTCCAGTCAGCACGCTCAAAATCGACCAGTCCTTCGTCCATGTCCTCGGTCCGACCGAAGACGAGAACAGTCTGGTGTCCGCCATCATCGCCATGGCCAGCCGTCTCGGGCTGTCGTGCGTGGCTGAAGGAGTGGAGACCCTGCTGCAAAGCCGGGTGCTCCTCCAGCGTGGCTGCACAACCGCCCAGGGCTACTACTTCAGCCCGCCCCTTCCCCCCGAAGGCATCGAAGAGATGCTGGCCAATCTGGCTCCAGCCGAGGTACCGGAGACGTTCGGTAAGCCGGCCGACGACAGTCAGCCACCCGACGCTCCGCACATCTGACCTCCGTAAGTGGCCGCCATGCCCGGCCCAGAATACGCGAGCAAGTGCTAGCGAGAGTTAGCAGGCGGCGCTCCCATCCCCCGATCGACCCAAACGGGCCGATACCGTCGCTCCATCGGGTGTCCGTTCGGGCGCCACTCGGAGCAGGAGGAGGAACCATGGCTATGTACGAGGGCTACTGCGTCAAGTGCCGGGAGAAGCGGGAGTTCGACGGCGAGGTGGTCGAGATGGCCAACGGTCGCCGCTCGGCGAAGGGCAAGTGCCCTGTCTGCGGCACCGGCATGAACAGGATCCTGGGCAAGGACGCCTAGCACGGGGACACGGCGGCGGACACAGGTCCGCCGCCCTCCCCCATCCCACCGGGCTCCGTGCCCGTGGAGAGCATTCGCCGGCTGGAACACGTGGTTGGGCGCTGCGCCAGCGTCGGGGCGACTATCGGCCACCGACAGAGAGGGCGAGGCCGTCAAGGACCGCCCCCTCTCGTAGGCCCCACTCGCTGACCACGAGTCCACGCAGATCCAGACGGTCGACCAGGGTGGACAGCACCAGCGCTCCAATGGGCAGCAGAGGTGCCCGACGGGCCTGAATTCCGGGCAGCGCCATGCGTGCATCGAGGTCGAGCGTCGCTAGACGGCCGGCCAGTTCGCGGAGCTGACCTGCCGGAAGTTCGACCTGGTTGACCGACGAGGCACCCGGGGAACTCCTCCGTGGCGCGGTCCGATGCAGACCCATGGCCAATCGGGCCAGCGCCCGCACGGTCCCTCCGCTGGCGATGACCCTGTCGGACGCACCCGGGGTACGGTCCAGCATCTGGGCGATCGGGCCGGACCGCTGGATGGCCAAGTCGGCAATAGCAGACCGTTCGGCCGCGGTCAGCTGGTCGCCGGTATCCAATTCGCCGCGAATCCGGGCCGTTCCCAACGCAACGCTTGCGACGGAGACCACCGAGTCGACAGTTCCGATGCCGGCCTCGAGACTTCCCCCACCGAGGTCGAGCCCGAGCACGGGGGCATCCCCCACCCAGACGCCTGCCCGCTGACCGAGGAAACACAGCCTGGCTTCCTCCTCGCCAGAGAGGAGAGTGATCGGACTGCCCAGGATCCGTTCCATTCGGGCCAGCAGCCGGGTGCCGTTCCCGGCGTCGCGCAGCGCAGCAGTGGCCAGCGCCACCACCACGTCTGCGCCGGCGTCCTCAGCAGCCACATGGAGTCGCTTGACCGTGCGGACGGCGAGGGCCGACCGGTCACCGGGAACACCGCCCGTCCGAGCGACTTCGGTCCCCAGGTGCAGGAACGAGCGTCGGCGGAGCACGGGCTCCAGGCGTCCGTCGCGAGAGGCATCGACAACCATCAGATGAAAGGAGCTGCTGCCCAGGTCGAACACGGCTACACGCACGGTGGGCATCGACGTGACGCTATCCGCGACCGGGGTGGTCGGGGGACACTCGGCAGGATGACCTACGCTGAGCATCATCACGCGGGCTTCGGCCTGCATTGTTGCACCACGGGGCGTGGCGCAGCTTGGTAGCGCGCCTGCTTTGGGAGCAGGAGGTCGTCGGTTCGAATCCGGTCGCCCCGACCATCAGAGGCACGAGACGACCGGGGTCAATGACCCCGGACGCTTTGAGCCAGAACTGGGCTGTCGGTCACTTGGAACTTGGACTGCGCTCGTTACGATGGAAGGCGGATTCCGTACAGGATGGGCAGCTCGTTGGCCGGCACCGGCCTCGAGAAGAGGAAACCCTGGGCGAAGTCGCAACCCAGTGACCGCAGGATCTCGAGTTGCTGGGGAGTCTCGACTCCCTCGGCCACAACCTCGAGGCCGAGGGCATGGGCCAAGGAGATCACAGCGGAGACAATTTCGTCCCCCCCATCATCTTGACCTAGCTCGTCAACGAACATCCGGTCCACTTTCACGATGTCGAGCGGAAACCGTTGGAGGTAACTGAGCGAGGAGTACCCGGTCCCGAAGTCATCAATGGCGAGGAGTACGCCGATCTCCTTCAGCGCCCGCAGAACGACCAGAGCCGCAGCCGCGTCCTTCATGAGGGCGCTTTCGGTGATCTCCAGGGTCAGGTGCTCGGGCGGGAGTCCGGTGCGGGACAGGATCTCTTCGATCGTGGCCACGATCTGGGGGTCATCGATCTGGCGGGCCGACAGGTTGACCTCGACCGATCCTTGCTGCTCGCCGTCGCCCCGGTCGTGCCAGTCCCGGAGCTGATGGCAGGCCTGCTCCAGCACCCAGGCGCCGATGGGAATGATGAGTCCGCTCTCCTCGGCCACGGGGATGAATCGCCCCGGCGCCACCATGCCCTGGTCAGGATGTTGCCATCGGATGAGGGCCTCGGCCCCCACCGTGGTCGCCCCACAGACTTCGACGACTGGCTGATAATGGAGCATCAGCTCGCTTCGCTCAAGAGCCCGATGGAGCGAGTGCTCCGTAGCCATCCTGTCGAGGACCTCGATCCGGAGCGATTCGCCGAACGTCTCGACCCCGAAACCGCCACGCCGCTTGGCTTGGTACATAGCGGCCTCGGCGTGGGTCAGGAGGTCGTCCGGATCATCAACACCGAACGTGTTGAGTGCGATGCCCACCGAGGCATCGAGGAACACCTCGGCGTCGTCGACCGGGATCGCGGCGGCGAGGGCGTCCTGCACCCGTGCCACGAACGCAGCCGCCTTCTGCTCGGCACCCCCCGACTCGTCGGTGACCAGGGCAAGAAACTCGTCGCCACCGAAGCGGGCCAGCAGGTCGACGTCACCGCCGACCTGTTCCAGTCGGCGGGCCACCGAGACCAGGACCCCGTCGCCGAGAGCGTGCCCCATCGAGTTGTTGACGGCCTTGAAGCGATCGAGATCGAGCAGCACTACGGCCACGCTGCCCGAGGTGGCGGCATGCATCGTCGTTGCCTCGGTCAGCCTCTCCAGGTACGTGGCCCGATCAGCCAGCCCGGTAAGCCCGTCTCGTACCGGCAATCCGGGTGCCTCGGCCAGACGTGTGGCCGGCGCGGTAGGGGGCCGCAAGAAGGCCGCCACCGAGCGCTGACGTCCGTGGCCCAGCACCACCAAACGGGCCTCCGTCCATACCCGTCGACCGTCACGGTGGCGCAGCTCAAGCCGTAGTTCGAGTGTGCCGTCGGTCACCGATCCCGTCATCGGTCCTGATGCCGACCCCGTGGTATCGGCCACCAGGAGCCCAAACGGGGACTTGGCGAACAGTCCGGCCAAGACGGAGTCGGCCACGAACGACCCCAACATCTCGTCCTGCGTCCACCCGAAGCTGGCTTCAGCCCCAGCATTCCAACCGAGCACGATGCCACTGCGGTCGATCTCGACGAAGGCGTCCGGGCAACCGGCAAGGAGCCGGCCGAGGCGCAGTCCGTCCTCTGAGCCGGAACCTGAGCGTGCGGCGGTCTGTTCGGGTCTCACCGTGTCGACCTCAAGGCACCGACCTCATTGGGCCTGCGGGCCCGAGGTCCGCCTCTGCAGTCGTCCGAGTTCGTCGACCATGGGTGTGCGCTCCAACCGGCTTCTGCTGCACGGCCCCGAGAACGGGGAGGGTTTCGGGTCAATCTAGGCACGGCACACTTCCCATACAAGGATTTCCCGGCGCGCAGGCGATTCGGACCCCGGCCCGGCTGCGATCGACCTGCGCCGAGGACCTGCCGTGTACCGTGCCTGTCGTGGTCGTTGTCACCGGAACCCTGCAGAAGCAGGCATGGCAGGACAAGATCCTGCCCCCAGTGGAGCAGGTTCGTCCCGGTTTGTGGTCGATCCCGGTGCCCATCCCGGACAACCCGTTGCGCTACGTCCTCGTGTACGCCCTCGAACTCGACGGCGGCGGTGTGGCCATCGTTGACGCCGGATGGGACACCGATGAGGCCTGGAGTGCCCTGGCCGGTGGGCTGGCCGCAGCCGGTGGCAGCATGTCGGACGTCGATGCGGTCCTGGTGACCCATATCCACCCAGACCACTACGGTCTGGCGGGTCGGGTCCGCGAGGCGTCGGGTGCATGGATCGGTCTACACCCTCATGACGCCGTCCTGCTCGAGTCCCGCTACGGCGACACCGACGCCCTCCTCGAAGCCATGTTCCACTTCCTCGCCGACTCGGGCGTGCCCGATGAGAAGCTCCCCGATCTCGCGTTCGCCTCGATGGTGCTCAAGTCAATGGTCACCATGGCCGAACCCGACATCCTCTTCGAAGATCAGAAGCAGATCGACCTGGCGGGCTGGCCCCTGCGGACCATCTGGACTCCCGGCCATTCGCCAGGACACGTGTGCTTCTACAGTGCCGAGCAGCGGCTGCTCCTGTCGGGCGACCACATCCTCCCCCGGATCACCCCCAACATTTCCGTGCACGCCCAGCAATTCCCGAATCCGTTGGGTGACTACCTCGAATCGTTGGCCAAGGTCCGCGACCTGGACACCGATGAAGTGCTCCCGGCCCACGAGTACCGGTTCGCCGACCTCGGGAGTCGGATCGACGAGATCACCACCCACCACTCCGAACGGCTCGAAGAGATCGTCGAGGTCATCCGGGCCCAACCCGGATCTACAGCCTGGCAGATCACGATCCAACTCCACTGGTCGCGCCCTTGGGACGAGATCGAGCCGTTTATGCAGCGTCAGGCCAACGGCGAGACCATGGCTCACTGTGTGCTTCTCGAACTTCATGGCAGGGTGCAACGAGTCGGCGACACCCCCGCCCAATTCTTCCTGATCGACACCTAGGAGCATCGATGGAACGACAGACAAAGCAGCAGAGACGGATCCAGCGCAACCGCAGGCGCGCCGCCACCCTGGGCATCCTCGCCATGGTGGTTGTCCTGGTGGTCGTCCTCCTCGGTTCACCCGGGGGGTCCAAGACATCAGCCACATCCACCACCTCGACCAGGGAAACCGCCGCTCGCGCCGGCACCGCTGCGGTGGTCAGCTCCCGCCCATCCTCCATCGAGGCCGGTGTGGCCCCGTGGCAACTGCCAGCGGCGGTTTCTCGACCGGCTGTCGTCACTGTTGGCACCGGATTCACCGTCCTCGGCGGCCTGGCCCCGTCGCAGGCATCGGTTGCCACCACCTACACCGTCAACCCCGCCACCGGGGCCAGCGCCACGGCCGGTACCCTCGCCGCACCCGTCCACGACGCAGCAGCAGTGTCCTTTGGCTCTTCGACGTTCGTGGTGGGCGGCGGGTCGCCGAACACCGTCGCCACCGTCCAGTCGATCTCGACCGGGCCCACGTCGGCCGCTACCCCGCCCGCCGGCATTGTCGCTGGCCAGCTGCCGACCCCACGCTCCGACTTGACCATTGCCACCATTGGGTCCGGTCACCATGTGACGGCCTATGTGGTGGGCGGCTACTCCGGCACCACGTACCTACCCGCGGTGCTGGCGACCACCGACGGGACGCACTACACCTCAGTAGCCAACTTGTCCGTCCCGGTCCGCTACCCGGCCGTGGTGGCTCAGGGCGGACTGATCTATGCGTTCGGTGGCCAGACAGCGTCGGCCGGATCGGCCACCACGGCCACCGATGCCGTCCAGGTGATCGATCCCGCCTCCCACCGGACCAGCATCGTGGCCCACCTTCCCCAGCCGGTCTATGGAGCGTCGGCCTTTGTCATCAACGGGACTATGTACGTAGCTGGTGGTCAAGTGCCCGGCGGCCGAACTCTGACCGAGATCTATGCCTTCGTGCCGTCCTCGAAAAACGTGTTGAACGCCGGCTTTCTGCCCCAGGCAGAGGCGTTCGGCGGCTACACGACTATCGGCTCCGGCAAGTCGGCCGTCGGCTACATCGTCGGTGGCGAAGTGTCAGCCCAGAGCGGACCGAACCAGGCCGGCATGGCCTCGGGCACGCTCCAGTCGGTCATGTCGCTGCGGCCCAGCCCCTACGGGGGTCCGGCCGGTGTGCCAGGCGCAGGCGCTCCCTACGCCGGAACGCTGCTGATCGCCGACCGCGGCAACAACCGACTACTGGCCATGGACACCGGCCGAAACCTGACCTGGCAGTACCCGTCGCCAACCATGCCAGCACCGGCGGGCGGCTTCTACTTTCCCGACGACGCATTCTTCATCCATGGTGGAACGGGGATCATCTCCAACCAGGAGGACAACCACACCATCGTCCAAATTGGCTACCCGTCGGGCAAGGTGCTGTGGCAGTACGGCCACCCGCTCAAATCTGGCTCGTCGGCCGGCCTACTGAATCAACCTGACGATGCCTATCTGCTGAAGAACGGGACCGTTGCGGTAGCCGATGCTTCCAACAACCGGATCCTCTTCATCTCTCCCGCCGGCCAGCCCAGTGGACAGATCGGCAACGGAGCGGCCGCCCACAATCCGCCGACCTCAATCGACTACCCGAACGGCGATACCCCGCTTGCCAACGGCAATATCCTCGTGTCAGAAATCAATGGATCCTGGATCGACGAATACACCCTGGCTGGCAAGTTGGTCTGGACCGTCCACATGACAGGGGTCAACTACCCGTCGGACCCCCAGCAGTTGGATTCGAACCTCTACCTGATGACCGACTACAACCCGCCGGGTGAGGGCAAGGTCCTCACATTCACCCGTTCCGGGTCGACGCCGTGGGTCTACGACGTGTTGGCCGGTGACGCCATGCTGAAGAAACCGTCGTTGGCCGAACGCCTGCCGAGCGGCATGATCATGGTCAACGACGACTACCGGAACCGGGTGGTGGTCATCGACCCGGCCACGGACTCGATCGTCTGGCAGTACGGGATCACCGACCAGTCCGGCACTACCCCGGGAATGCTCTCGATCCCCGACGGATTCGACAACCTACTGGCCAACGGGACCACCCCTACGCACACACAGACCGGATGATCGGCCACTGAACCGGCAGACTCAAGCGCCTGACTCGGCGTTCGCCGGTGGTGGCCCGCCACGTTCGCCGGCACCGGGCGATGGAGATTCGGCATTGGTGTCAGCGTCCTCTGCAGCATCCGCGTGACCGATGTCAGCAAACTCTGCTTCGAGGCGCCGTCCCTCTTTTCGCCGGCGCCGGACCTCGACTACGGCAACCCCGGCGATCAGCAAGCCGACGATTGCCAGGGCCCACAGTCCGATGGTG
>JAYVYR010000128.1:0-4220 GCA_043784065.1 Acidimicrobiaceae bacterium | reverse complement strand
TGTGTCACCGGCCTTTCTGGCCTCACCAACCCGCTTCGACAAGTTCTTGACCTTGGCCCGCACCTCATCCCTGATCCCCACGGCGCCGCGGGCTCCGGCGTCGAGCGCGGCCAGACGGTCCACTTCAGCAGGATCGACCCCACGGCGAGCCAGGGCGGCCTTCACCGCGTCGGCATCATCTCGGACCAGTCGGATATCGATCATGTCGGGACAACGGTAGCGTGACCACCGTGGATCACGTCGATACCCGCGCAGCGGAGGACAATGCCCGTTCTGTGGCCGTCGAGTGTGACCGCGTTGTCATCCGCTATGGCGACACCCTGGCTGTCGACCAACTCTCGTTCCGGGCCGAACGAGGCGAGGTGCTGGCACTCCTCGGACCGAACGGAGCGGGAAAGACCAGCTGTGTCGAGGCCCTCGAGGGGTACCGTCCCATCGCCGAAGGGACGGTCAGGGTGCTGGGGCTCGACCCACGACGAGAGCACACCGCCCTGGTCTCCCGTATCGGGGTCATGCTGCAGAAGGGGGGCGCCTACCCGATGCTCGGCCCCGCCCAGTTGCTCCACCTCTTTGCGGCCTACTACGAGGATCCCGAGGATCCGGAAGCCCTGCTCGACCAAGTCGGCTTGGGCGATACTCGAAGAACACCGTGGCGCCGCCTGTCCGGTGGAGAGCAACAACGTCTGTCGTTGGCCCTGGCCCTGATCGGCAGACCGGAGGTCTTGTTCCTGGACGAACCGACGGCCGGCGTCGACCCCGAGGGCCGGGTTGTCGTGCGCGAACTCATCTGCGCCCAACGCGACAAGGGCCTGTGCGTGCTGCTGACAACCCACGAGCTCGACGAAGCCGAACGGGTGGCCAACCGGGTGGTCATCGTCGACCACGGCCGGCTGCTGGCCGAGGGAACTCCAGCAGAGCTGGCTTCGGGCACGGCCGACGGCTCGGTCCGCTTCTCGACCGACCCCGGCATCGACACTGCCGCTCTGGCGGCTGCCCTCGGGTCGGGCGCGTCGGTCGACGAGGAGCGCGCCGGTAGCTATCGATTGCACCCTGAGCGCGGTAGCGAGACTCCGCAGGCGGTGGCAGCCCTGGCCGGCTGGTTGGCTGAGCGGCATCTGTCCCTCGGTGATCTGCGGACCGGGCAGTCACTAGAGGAGGCCTATCTCGCCATCACCGGGGCGAGAGGGGAGCCGGAGCCGACTAGCGCCGACGATGTGGGCCGCCGCGCACGCCGGTCGAGAGGACGGAGATAGTGCGGCCGCTCAGGGCCCAGCTCCGGGCCGAGGTGACGATGATCTTCACCAACGGAGAGACCCTGTTCCTCACCCTGGGGATTCCCGTGGTCTTCCTGCTGTTCTTCAGTGCCGTGCATGTCCTGCCGACGGACACCAGGCACCCGGTCGACTTCCTGGTGCCGGGCATCCTGGCCCTGGCCATCATGTCGACGTCCATGACGTCGCTGTCAATCGGCACAGGCTTCGAACGTGGCTACGGCGTGTTGAAACGTCTGGGGTCGACGCCGCTGGGCCGGCCCCGCCTACTTGCCGCCAAGATTCTGGCCGTCGTGGCCATCGAATTGCTCCAGGCCGCCGTGCTGGTGATCGTCGGCTACCTCCTGGGCTGGAACCCAGGAGGGCCCGGGGCCCGCGCCCTGGTGGGCGAAGCGGTGGTCGCCTTGGTGCTCGGCACCCTGGCTTTCGGCGGAGTGGGACTGGTCCTGGCCGGAACGCTCAAGCCCCTGGTCAACCTGGCGGTCGTCAATGCCCTGTTCGTGATACTCCTGCTGTTGGGCGGGATGCTGATCCCGTTGTCGAAGCTCCCCCACTGGCTGGCCGAGCTGTCGCGACTGCTGCCGGCCGCAGCATTGACCCAGGCCCTGCACGACACGCTCGGCCGTGGCCAACCGGTGGCGGCCCGGGACTGGGTGGTGCTGGCTCTCTGGGCAATCGGTGCGCCAGTGGTGGCCGCACTCTCGTTCCGCTGGGAGTAGCCGGACCGACGCCTCGAATCCAGTCGGTGCGACTCAGTGACTACCGACCATCATGTGGATCCAACGGTCGAGTTCGGACTTGGTCAATGCACCGTAGTGGTGCCCGATGACCACCCCCGATTCGTCGATGAAGAATGTCTGCGGCTCGGCGTTCAACCCGTAAACCGATGCCGTGACCCGGAGCTCGTTGTCGGCGCCCACCGGATAGGTGATACCGGACTGACGCACGAAGGACGATCCGTTGGCGGAGTCAGCTGCGTCGACGCCCACGAACTGCAGGACCGATCCCTTCGCCTGTTCGGCTGCGGCCGTCGAAGCTAGCAGCGGCGTCTCAAGCTGACAGGGGACGCAGTAGGAGGCGAAGAAGTTGAGGATGACAGGGTGATGGCGCTTCTTACCGAGGGCGTCGAGGGTGACCGGCAGGCTGGCGACAACCGATGGCAGAGTGAAGTTCGGTGCGGTCGCGCCCACCGGCACTACCCCACCTGTTCCCTTCCCCGAGCTCTTCGTACTCGTGCCGAGACCGACGAAGAGGAAAAGGGCCAGAGCGACAGCCAACACGACTCCGACCAAGAAGGCCCGCAGGCGCCGGGGCGAAGCTGAGGCGGCAGTAGGAGAAGCGACAGGATCTTGCGCCATCACCGGTGGTAGATCGGACGGGGGGTCCGATGCCCCCGCATCCGACAGAGGCGTCACCTCTGGACGAAGACGTCGAGCGCCATCACGATGAACAGCAGCGTCAGGTAGGTGATCGAGTAGCTGAACAGTTGCATCGACGCCTTGGGTGTGGCCTGCACCCACAAGCGCACGGACATGGCGACGAAGCCGATCCCGAGCAGAGCTGCGGACACCAGATAGAGGGCACCAAGATGGGCCACCGGGGTCAGGAGCAGAGTGAAGCCGACCATGATCAACGTGTAGACGAGGATCTCGATGGCGGTACGTCGGAAGGTGGCCACTACGGGCATCATCGGCACATTGGCCGCCTCGTAGTCATCCTTGTATTTGAAGGCCAGGGCCCAGAAGTGAGGAGGGGTCCAGGTGAAGATGACGGCGAAGAGCACGATCGGCGTCCAAGCCAACGAATTGGTTACCGCTGCCCATCCCACCAGGACCGGCATGGCACCGGCGGCGCCGCCGATGACGATGTTCTGCTTGCTCGTGCGCTTCAGCCACAGCGTATAAACGAAGACGTAGAAGAGCGTGGCCGACACGGCGAGCGCGGCGGACAGGAGATTCACCCATGCCCACAACTCGACAAAGGCCACGATCTCGAGGGTGACGGCGAAGATAAGTGCGTTTCGGGGAGCGATGACCCCGGTCACCAGGGGACGCTTGGCCGTCCGATGCATCAGTTTGTCGATGTCACGGTCGACGTACATGTTGATGGCATTGGCGCCGCCAGCGGCAAGCGTGCCACCCAGCAGGGTGGCGATCATCAGCCACACGCCCGGCATGCCACCTTGGGCCAGGATCATCGTCGGCAGCGTGGTGATGAGTAGCAACTCGATGATGCGCGGTTTAGTAAGGGCTACGTAGGCACTTACGCGCGCAAGGATCGGGAGGCGACCTGGAATCGCCACGGCGGGAACGGACATTGCTGGGGAGCCTACCCCCAACGACACTTCGGTTTCCTCTCCACCCGTCCGTCTCCGACCTACTCCCGGATGGTCCGGGGGTGGGGAGGACCAGTACCATCTGTAGACAGTGCCCTACCTGCGAATCAGCCCCCATGGCTTTCTCCTCCTGAGCCGGATCACGTTGGCGACAATCGTGCTCAATGTGGCCACCGGGGCGGCGGTGCGCCTGTCCGACTCCGGCCTGGGGTGCCCGGACTGGCCGACGTGTGCTCATCAGCGGCTGACGCCCCCGTCGTCCATCCATCCCCGCATCGAATTCGCCAACCGGATGGTGGTCCTGATCCTCGTCCTGGCCTGCGGGGCGACCTATGTGGCCTCATTCCTACGACGGCCGGGCCGCCGGGACCTGCGATGGCTGTCGGGGGGTCTTGTCCTCGGAGTGTTGGGCGAGGCCGTGTTCGGGGCTGTCGTCGTCTATACCAAGCTCAACGCCTACGTGGTCATGACCCACTTCATGATCGGTATCGCCCTGCTGACGGTGTCGGTGCTCTTGTGCCTTCGGGCCGCCCACGGTCCCGGTCGAGGGACACCGGTGGTAGCGAGGGGCGTTCTGGTCCTGACCTGGGCCTACCTCGTCCTGTTGACCGTGG
>JAYVYR010000127.1:0-5693 GCA_043784065.1 Acidimicrobiaceae bacterium | reverse complement strand
TATAACGCACTATTTTTAATACAGCAAGTACAGTTCGGATAACAACCTCAGAAACGTGTACTCATCTTCACGAAGTGGAGTACGTTTGTAGGGATGGACACGGCTGACACCCCCACCGGCAAACAGGGTTGGACATTCCTCACGAATCACGGTCACGTCCTGGTCTGCATCGCAACCGATCCAGAAATCCGCGGTCGTGACATCGCCACCCGGGTGGGCATCACCGAGCGGGCAGCCCAGGCGATCGTCGCCGACCTGGTCGCCGAGGGCTATGTCCAACGCACCCGCGTCGGGCGACGCAACCACTATGGAATCGTCATGGACCGGAAGCTCCGCCATCCGCTCGAGCGCTCACACCGGATCGGCGAGCTGCTGATGCTGGCCCCGCCCGGCCCAGACCCCGTCCCACCTGTTTCCGTGCTTGAGCGATGAGGTGACGCCTCTCGTGAAGCGTCATTCGATGACCGGGTCGGTCGTCGCCTACTCCGGTCGGACCGCTGTCCTGGCAACTAAACACGGAATGCTCGGCCAGATCGCCCCCGCCATGCGCTGCGAACTCGAGGTCGAGGTTGTGGGTATAGGTGCCTTGACCCACGGCGCCGAGCAGAAGTTCGTCAAGGGGATCCGCCAGTCCTCGGATCTCGTCTCAGCGATGGATTCGGGCGATCCAGCCTCCGCCAACCGAAAGGCGCTGGTGATGGCTGACTTCCGAGCGCCCTCCTGTCCGGCGCTCCTGGCCGTGTTCGCCGCAGCTGCCGAGCGACTCGATCACCGCGTGGCGTCCAGTTGTCGGGAGTGTGGCGCTGCCGGATTGGGCAGGATCGACACCGTCAGGGGCACGCCGTGTCGAGGGTGTCGTTAGCCCGTGCCGACCGTCCGAGCGGAAGTCGGTGGCAGCCGGAGTTGTGGATTTCGGATCGAATGGTCAGTCGACGGATCAGATGTGGACCCTGGGATGTCTGACCGATGCAATCCGTAGCCGTCACGCTGGCCCGCTGCGGTGGCTCGCCGGCTCGGGGGCATGACGCCGGGCTCGATCGCGCAGTGCCCAAATCACCGGCGGGAGTTTCCCGATGATCGATCCGCGCAGTCCGTGCATCATCGGTATCGCCCGGGAGACTTGGCGTTCGTCACCGGCGCCCGAGCCGCTCGACATGTGGGCCACAATGGCCCGACAGGCCGTCGACGACTCGGGGGCACCGTCGATCCTCAACTCCATCGATGCCGTCCACCTGGTGCACTGCATGAGCTGGCCCTACGATGACGCTCCGCGACGCCTTGCGGATGCCCTCACCCTGGGTCTGGGATTCACAGAATCCTCTGTACTCGCCGGGACCGCGGGCCAGCGAATGGTGAACTCAGCAGCGGAACGGATGCTCAGAGGGGAATCCGAGGTCGCCCTCGTCGTGGGAGGTGAGGCGCTCCACACCAGGAGACAAATCCTCGCTTCAGGGGAGACGCCTCGATGGAGTCATCCCGCACCCGATCCTTCCCACGCCCCGATCGATCTAGACGAATGGATCAGTCCGACGGAGTGGGTGCACGACGTCATCCAGCCCACCGTGACCTTCGCCGCATTGGACACCGCCCGCCGAGCACGCGTGGGCATGAAGCCTCAGGACCACGTCGCGCTGGAAGGCCAACTCCTCTCGCGACTTTCCGGCGTGGCTGCGGGCAACGAACACGCCTGGTTCCCCAACCGACGCGAGCCCTCAGAAATCACCACCGCGACGGAAACCAACCGAATGGTCTCGTCGCCTTACACCAAATACATGGTCGCCATCATGGACGTCGACATGGCCGCGGCGCTCCTTCTGACCACGCACCGCAAGGCCGATGAGCTGGGGATCCCCGCAGACCAACGGGTCTACCTGCGTGGCTGGAGTTTCGGTCGTGACGCCACCCACCTGGCGGCACGCGCCCACCTCCATCGGTCACCGGCCATGGAGGTCGCCTCAGGTGATGCGCTCTCACAGGCCGGAATCGGGATCGACGACGTGGCACATCTCGACCTCTACAGCTGTTTCGCATCATCATTGCTCTTCGCGACAGACGCGCTGGGCATCGATCCACTCGGTGATCGGGACCTCACGGTCACGGGCGGACTGCCCTATCACGGTGGTCCGGCCAGCAACTACACCACCCATGCGATCGCCGAGACGGTCAGCCGACTTCGGGGTCAATCTAGGTCGTATGGCCTCGTGTCCGGCGTGGGCATGCACATGACGAAACACGTCTGGGCGGTGTACGGGACCGAACCTGGAGCCCTGAGACCTCCCGATTACATCGAGGTGCAGCGCACCATCGACTCCGATCCAACCGTCGAGGTACGGCAGCAGGTACCCACTCCGGTACAGGCGGAGATTGCCGCCGCCACCGTGTCATTCGACAGGTCTGGCGCTCCGCAATCGGCGCTGGTCATCGCCAACATCTCAGATCAAAGCCGCGCTTACGCACGGACGAACGATCCCGAATTGATGAACATCATCAGCGAAATGGAGGCAGTGGGCGAAGCGGTCCTTCTACGACCCGGCGACGACGACACGAACGATGTGGCGTTACTCGCCTAGTCAGCGAATGCTCTCGACAGTGTCGGCGCACCATCGAAGCCACGCTGGACACGAGCCAAATTTTATCCAGCAAACTGTCCCACTGCGTCGCAACCCGATGTGCGGTGGCTCGGTCACTCGTGGGTACACCGATGTTGACCTTCACAAATGAGTCGCCCTGCGACGGGACAGGGCCCAGGCCCAATCGAGCCCGGTGTACCTTCCCCACACCTCTTCCGTTGCTTATCTCATCCATCGACGATGGCACTCAATTCCACGGCGACCGCTTCGACCGGTCGTCAACAGTCGGAATGGGCGATCGCCTGCACTGCCGAGGCACGGGCGACACCGGTGCACGAACAGAGAACGTGTTCTAGTCTCGACGCCAGCAACAACGGCAACGGACGTACCCGATCACCAGGAGCGTCGTATGACATTCGTCGAATCGACCATCACCTTCCCCTACCGCCGGTCCCTCGGGCCGGTCATCGGTCGATTCATGACCGGATTGACTGAGCAGCGCATCGTCGGCATCCGAAGCGGCACCCGAGTCATCGTCCCCCCGCTGGAGTGGGATCCGGAGACGGGCCACGAACTGGCGCACGACTTCGTGGACGTCGGTCCGGCCGGCACGGTGACGGCATGGTGCTGGGTCCATGAACCGACCTCGCAGCATCCCCTCGACCGTCCGTTCGCCTTCGCCCTGATCGCGCTGGACGGCGCCGACACTTCTCTGGCCCATGCCGTCGATGCCGGGACCATCGACCGGATGGCCACCGGCATGCGCGTTGCTCCTCGTTGGCGGGCCGACCGCACCGGGCACATCACCGACATCGAGTGTTTCGTGCCGGGCGAACAACCGGTCCACCCCACCGACGACGGTGGTCCGGCCGCCGAGCCCGTCGAGATGATGGACTACCGGGCCTCGATCACCTACCGGACCCCGGTGACCACCAACCAGATCCGGGCCGAGCAGGCCAGTGACGCCGGTCGCTTCCTCGGGCTGCGTTGCCCCGAGTGCGGACGCCTCTACACCGGGGGCCGGAACTTCTGTCCGATCGACGCCGCCGAAATGCACGAGGCGGACGAGATCGATCTGACGCAGGTGGGCACGGTCACCAACTACACGATCATCACGCCGGTCCAGTATCCGGGACAGACGGAGACCGAGCCGTTCGCACGAGTCAACGTGCTCCTTGATGACGTTGACATCGTCGTCCAGTACCAGGCGTTGATCGAGTGCCCCAACGACCAGATCCGCATCGGCATGCGGGTGGCCGCGGTTTGGGCATCGGAAGCAGAACGGGGTGGCGACAACCTGACTGTCGCCGGCAACCTGGTCGGTTGGATGCCCAACGGTGAACCTGATGTCTTTGACCCCGAACTCGTGAACAGGATCATCTGAGATGGACGGAATGGAAGAGATCGCCATTATCGGTTGGGCCATGACCCCCATGGTCCGCACCACCGACAAAACTGAAGCTCAACTTCTGGCGGAGGTGGTGACCGATGCGGTTGCCGACGCCGGGATCACCCGACGAGAGGTCGACTTCACCTGCGCGGGCAGCTGTGACTACGTGGCCGGCCAGGCGTTCTCCTTCGTCTCGAACATCGATGCGCTGGGCGCATGGCCGCCGAAGAGCGACTCGCACGTGGAGATGGACGGCGCCTGGGCCCTGTACGAGGCATGGGTCCGCCTCCAGCGGGGCGATCTCGACATCGCCGTGGCCATGGGTTCGGGCCGGTCATCGACTGCTGATCCTGCCCTGATCTATCCCATGGAGATGGACCCCTACTATCTGGCGCCGCTGGGAATCGACGCCGTGTCGTTCGCAGCCATGCAGGCACGCGCCCTCATCGACGCGGGCAGCACGACCGAGCGCCAGATGGCTGAGGTCGCTGTCCGCACCCGCAGCGACGCCCGCTCCAACCCCTTGGCCCAGGTGTCCGGAGCCTTCGACGTCGACACGTTGCTCAGCCGGGACTTCGTCCGGGCGCCACTCCGCCTTCATGACCTACCACCCATCACCGATGGTGCCGCAGCCGTCGTGATCGCCCGCAAGGATCGGGCGCTCGAACTGTGCGACCGACCGGTGTGGATCACCGGGATGGCCCACTGTGCCGAGCTCCACTACCCGGGCATGCGCGACCTGCGCCACTCGCCGTCAACCACCAGCGCCGCCCGCTGGGCCAGCATCGACGACGGACCCATCGAAGCGGCGGAACTGCAGACCGCCTTCACCCACGAGGAGCCGCTGCTGGTCGCCGCCCTCGGCCTGGCCGACGATGTGCCCGTCAACACCTCGGGTGGTCCACTGGCCGCCAATCCCATTATGGCCACGGGGCTCGTCCGCATCGCCGAAGCGGCTCGTCACATCCGTGACAACGGCCGGAACCGCACCCTGGCCCATGCCACCTCAGGCCCGTGCCTGCAGCAGAACCTGGTCTGCATCATGGAAGGATCGCCGTGAGCCACCAACCATGCGCCATCGTGGGAATCGGTCAGACCCACCACAAGTCCCGCCGCTGGGACGTGTCCCTCGGTGGGCTGGTGCGCGAAGCGGCCACCCGGGCCCTCGAGGACGCCCAGATGGAATGGGGTGACATCGATGCCGTGGTGCTGGGCAAGGCCCCCGACCTGTTTGAAGGGGTCATGAAGCCGGAGTTGTACCTGACCGATGCCCTGGGGGCCCACGGCAAGCCGATGTTCCGGGTCCACACCGCTGGTTCGGTGGGGGGTTCCACCGGGATCGTGGGAGCCCATCTGGTGGAGACCGGCCGGCACAAGCGGGTGCTGGCCGTGGCCTATCAGAAGCAGTCAGAGGGCAACGCCCAGTTCGCCCTCGGATCGGGCAAGGGGGCATCCATCGGTGCCGGCGGGGCCTTCGCGCCCTACATGCGCTCCTATATCTGCCGAACCGGCGCGCCCGAGGATGTCGGACCGATGGTGGCGGTCAAGGACCGGCGCAACGCCTTCAAGAATCCCTATGCCCACCTCAAGATCGAAGGCATCTCCGTCGACTCGGTCAAGGCCTCACCCATGATGTGGGATCCAGTGCACTACCTCGAGTCGTGTCCCTCCTCCGACGGTGCCTGCGCTGTTGTATTCACCGACAAGGAGGGCGGCGAAGCGGCCGCCAGCGC
>JAYVYR010000126.1:0-9509 GCA_043784065.1 Acidimicrobiaceae bacterium | reverse complement strand
CTCACCCTGATCAACCCCGACGTCAACGTGGTGACCTACGACGTGCGCCTCGGGGCCGACAACATCCTCGACATCATTGACGGGTACGACGTCATCGTGGATGGGACGGACAATTTCCCGACCCGGTACCTGGTGAACGACGCGTCGTTGCTGAAGCGGATTCCGGTGATCCACGGTTCCATCTTCCGGTTCGAGGGCCAGGCCACGGTCTTCAACCCCTTCGAGGGCCCCTGCTACCGGTGCCTCCTGCCCGAACCGCCCCCGGCCGAACTTGCTCCAAGTTGCTCGGAGGCGGGCGTGCTCGGCGTCCTTCCCGGCATCATCGGTTCGCTCCAGGCCATCGAGACCATCAAGGTGCTCCTCGGCATCGGCGATACCCTCGAGGGCAGACTGCTGGCCTACGACGCGCTCGAGCAGAGCTTCCGCACCTTCAAGGTCCGGCGTGATCCGGCATGCCCGGCATGCGGGCCTGACGCCGGCGAGATCGTGATCGCCGAGTACGACGATCTGTGCATGCCCCATGTGATCGAGCCGGCACTCGGCTGATCAGCAGGGTGCGTCATCGCCGAGGATGACGCGGACGGCGGCGGGTACGTCCCCCACCTGGGCATCCGGCTCCTGTCCACTCAGGTCCCACGTCCGGCCCCGGTGGGACCAGATGGTACGGAGCCCGACGCCATGACCTCCCCGGATGTCGGCAGGCCCCGAGTCGCCGACCATCCATCCGTTGAGCCCGACGCCGCACCGGCGGGCCGCTTCCTCGAGGATCCCGGGGTCGGGCTTCCATGAGTCGGCAAGGGCAGACACGCACACAGCATCGATCTCGGCTGTAAGGCCGGTCACCTCAAGCTTGCGCTCCTGTAACTGGGGAGCGTTGGTGACGCCGGCCACCTTCCAGCCGGCAGACCGGAGCCGGCGCAGCGCGTTGCGGGAGTCGGAGGGGAACACGAAAGTCGCCGGGTAGTCCCGGTGGTTTGCGGTGACCAGGTCCTCGACCGAGTCGTCCACGTCATAGCGGGACCGGACCCCGGCGAACACCTCGTCGCGTGGTTGGAACCCGTCGTCGCCCGGCCGCTACCAGCCACGGATGGGCATCATTGGGCAAGCCGTCGGCTCCGCAGAAGGAGTGGGCCCATCGGGTGAACGCCGTCTTTCGGTCAGGGAGCGCATCGTCGGGATCGACCAGGACGACCGGCATCACCGGGTTCTAGTTTCTTCCCGACCGACGTGCCACGGGGGGCGCATTTTTAGGTCAGGTCACGGTGCCCGTATCCTGTCCAGCATGGCATCTGAGACTTCGTCAGGAACACCGGAGCATGAGCGGGTCACCGACTCGGGGATCGCGATCAAGCAGGTCTACGGACCTGAAGACCTCGGCGGCTGGGACCCGGCGACACAGCTGGGCGAACCCGGCAACTTCCCGTACACCCGGGGCATCCGCCCCGACATGTACCGGGGCCGGTTGTGGACCATGCGCCAGTACGCCGGTTTCGGCACGGCCGAGGCCACCAACGAGCGGTTCAAGTTCCTACTCGACGCCGGCCAGACCGGGCTGTCCTGCGCCTTCGACCTACCGACCCAGATGGGCTACGACTCCGACCATCCCCGTTCGGAGGGCGAGGTCGGCAAGGTGGGCGTGGCCATCGACAGCCTCGAAGATATGCGTGCGCTGCTGGCCGGCCTACCCCTCGACCAGGTCACGACCTCGATGACCATCAACGCCACGGCGGCCATCCTGCTGCTCTTCTACACACTGGTGGCCGAGGAGAACGGCGTGGACCCGAAAGTCCTTGGCGGGACGATCCAGAACGACATCCTGAAGGAGTACGTGGCCAGGGGCACGTACATCTACCCTCCCCGTCCGTCGATGCGACTGGTGACCGACACGTTCTCCTACTGCGCAGAGCACCTTCCGGCGTGGAACACGATCTCGATCTCCGGATACCACATTCGCGAAGCCGGATCGACGGCCGTACAGGAGATCGCCTTCACCTTGGCCAACGGAATCGCCTATGTCGACGCGGCACTGGCCGCCGGCCTCAAGGTCGACGACTTCGCCCCCCGGCTGAGCTTCTTCTGGAATGCCCACAACAATCTGTTCGAAGAGGTGGCGAAGTACCGGGCCGCTCGGCGGATGTGGGCCAAGATCATGACGGAGCGGTTCGGCGCCAAGGACGAGAAGTCGTTGTTGCTGCGCTTCCATACGCAGACCGGTGGTTCGACGCTCACCGCCCAGCAACCGCAGAACAACATCGTCCGGGTGACCGTCCAAGCCATGGCCGCGGCCCTCGGTGGCACCCAGAGCCTCCACACCAACGGTTTCGACGAGGCCCTCGGGCTACCGACCGAAGCGGCAGCCAGGATCGCTCTGCGGACCCAGCAGATCGTGGGTTACGAATCAGGAATTGCCGACACGGTCGACCCCCTGGCCGGTTCGTGGTTCGTCGAGTCGTTGACCGATGAGGTGGAGCAGGCTGCGTGGGACTACCTGGAGCGCATCGACGCCATGGGCGGTGCGGTCGACGCCATCGAGGCCCAGTACATGCAACAGGAGATCGAGCAGGCCGCCTACGTGTACGCCAAGGCTGTCGACAGCGGCGACAAGGTGGTCATCGGGGTCAACAAGTTCGTCGACGAACGTGGTACCCCGACCGAGGTGTTCCCGATCGATGCCGAACTGCAGCGCTCCCAGGTGGCCCGGGTGGGCCGGGTGCGGGCCGAACGTGACCAAGCCGCGGTCGATGCCGCGTTGGTAGACGTGGAGGCGGCCGCCCGCGGTACCCAGAACCTGCTGGTACCGATGAAAGTCGCACTGTCCCGGATGGCAACACTCGGCGAAGTGTCCGATGTGCTGCGAGGTGTGTTCGGGGAGTTCCACCCGAACGGCTGATTCTGTGCAGTATTGACGTGGCGTCATGGAGCGGCATCCGGGATCGTCAGCCCTTGGCCGCTCGGACATTTCGACCCGTGACGAGGTGAATAGCGGCCACCCTTGTTGTCGGCCGGGAATCGATTCCCACAGGTACTGTCCACGGCAGGACGGGCCTTTGCGTTGCGGGGCCGTGGTCATCCGGTCCAAAGGATGTGTGGTCGTGCCGGGCGGCGTCAGCTCGATCGGCGTGTGCTCCATTCGACGTCGAGGATCCCGTAGATGGCCTCATCGGTCCACTCGCCCTTGACCCATTCGTTCTCCACGAGGTGCGCTTCGCGGCGCATGCCGAGCCGCTCAAGCACGCGTGCCGACGCCGTATTGCGGGCATCGATGTGCCCGGCCACCCGATGGGCGCCGACGTCGGTGAAGGCCAGGTCCACCATGGCGCTAGCCGCCTCGGTGGCGTAGCCCTGGGCGTGGTGGGTGGCGAAGAATGTGTACCCGATGTCGACCCGCCGATGAACGTCGCTGATCCAGCCGAGGCCGACATCGCCCGCCACTGCGCCGGTGCTCGTCACCTCGACGGCCACGTTGATCCACTGACCCGGTGCAGTGAGTGTGGACCGTAAGGAGGCCAACCTGGCCGGCGCCTCTTCGGCGACGAGGGGTTCGTCGTAGAGATAGCGGATCAACTTGGGATCGCGTTTGAGCTCCAGGTAGGTGTCGACCTCACTGTTGCGCCACGGCCGGAGCAGAAGGCGTTTGGTGCGGATCGGATAGTCAGGCGAAAGTCCGGAGGTGCTGCTGGCGGTCATCCCGTGTGACCGGCTAGCAGCCGTTCTCGCAGTGGTCCGGGGGAGGCGGAGTCGATCGCCGTCCACGCCATCGAGAGGGCGCCATCGCGTACAGCGGTGTCAGCCGACAGAGCGATGCAGGCGGCGGCGAACTCGGGCTGGTGATTGACCGCTCCGTTGGACTCGATGGCGAGCAGCGGATGGATGGTCGGCACGGCGAGTGACACATTGGCCATGTCGGTCGAAAGAGTCGGTTTGGCAGTTCCGGCGTCGTCGAGGCCGAAGGAGCGGCCCAGCGCTTCGGCGTTGACCCGGTAACGGGCGAGGAGATCGAGATCGCTTTCCATGTGGGAGTAATCGGGGGCCAGCGGCGTGAAGGCGACCTCGGCGCCGGTGGCCCGGGCTCCGGCCTCGAAGCAGGCCTGCACCCGGGGGATTAGCTGCTCGAGGTCAGCCAGGTTGAGGGAACGGACCATGAATCGGCCGGTCACGCAGGCCGGGATGATGTTGGCCGCCTCGCCGCCATTGGTTACCACCCCATGAAGCTGGTCGCCGGGATGGAGCTGTTGGCGCAACAGCCCGAGGGCGACCTGGGCAACGACCATGGCGTCGCCGGCATTGATCCCCCGCCAGGGGGCGGCCGACGCGTGAGCCGTGCGCCCGGTGAAGGCCACGTCGAAATGGTGGACGGCCAGGCAGGTCGCCTCGAGGCGCTCGCTAGCCCAGGGATGGACCATCATGGCCGCGTGGACGTCGGCGAAAACGCCGGCATCGAGCATCAGAACCTTGCCCCCGCCGCCCTCCTCAGCCGGGGTGCCGATCACTCGGACGGTGATGCCCAGTTCGTCGCAGAGCGGGAATAGCCCGATACCAGCTCCGACCGCCGAGGCGGCGATGATGTTGTGGCCGCATGCATGGCCCACATTGGGGAGGGCGTCGTACTCGGCGCAGATGGCTAACACCAGAGGCCCCCGGCCCGCCTCGGCAACGAACGCTGTCGGCAGTCCGGCGGTACCGGTCGTGACACGAAAGCCGCCGCGTGCCAGCGCGTCGGCGGCAAGTGTGGAGGAGCGGACCTCATCGAAGGAGAGCTCCGGATCGCCATGAATGGCGTGGCTCAGCCCGATCAGGTCACCGATCCGGTCGTCGACAGCAGCTCGAGCCACCTCCTTGGCCGCCGAATTGACGGCGGTCGCGAGTGGATCAGTAGGGCTAGAGCTGGCATCCGGCATGGGTGCTCCTCCGGTCGGGGTGGTGCTACTCGATGAAGGCGATGACATCGCCGGGGCCTACAGACTTGCCAGGGACAACCCGGACCTCCTTGACGGTCCCGGCCTTCTCGGCGTTGACGTTGTTCTCCATCTTCATCGCCTCGAGCACGCAGACGGTCTGGCCGATCTCGACCGTGTCCCCCACTGCGACCAGGACTTTGACGATGGTCCCCTGCATGGGGACGGCGACCGTGCCCGAGCCGGCACCAGCTGCGGTTGCCTTCGGTCGTTTGGGGCCAGCCCCCTTGAGAGAAGCGGCCCCGGCCTGCACGGCAACGGCATCACCGAGATCGGGCACCCACAGCTTCACCTGGAAGCGTCGGCCGTCGACTTCGGCGGTCACGTCGCGGAGCACACGGGGGACGGCCTCTTCACCATCGACGGGCACGGCGATCGCGGGTGCGGTGTCGGCCCGGATGCCGGACAGGTCCAGGGTCTGCTCGACCCAATTGGTCGAGTGTTCACCGGCCACGAAGTCCGGGTGGCTGAGGATGGCCACATCGGCTGGAAGCGTGGTTGCCACTCCCTCGACCACGGTCTCCCCGATGGCCCGGAGCATGCGCCGCCGCGCCGCTTCGCGGTCGTGGCCCCAGACGATGAGTTTCGCCACGAGGTTGTCGTAGTACTGGCTGACGGTGTCGCCAGATTCGTAGCCGGCGTCGAGCCGGACGCCGGGCCCGCCCGGGGCCACCATGCGGGTGATGGTGCCAGGGGAGGGGGTGAAAGCACCACCGGCCGGGTTTTCCGCATTGATGCGGACTTCGATTGCGTGTCCGTTGCGCTGCACGTCGTCCTGGGTGAAGCCGAGCGGCTCGCCCGAGGCCACCCGGAGCTGCCACTCGACGAGGTCCAGGCCGGTCACCAGTTCGGTCACGGGGTGCTCTACCTGGAGGCGGGTGTTCATCTCCAGGAAGAAGAACTCGCCGTCCTGGTAGAGGAATTCGACTGTTCCGGCGTTGACGTAACCGCAGGCCCTGGCCACCTTGACGGAAGCCTCGCCCATGGCGACCCGGACGTCGTCGGGAAAGTTCGGAGCTGGGCTCTCCTCGACCAGCTTCTGATGCCGGCGCTGAGCCGAACAGTCGCGTTCGCCGAGCCACAGCGTGTTGCCATGGGTGTCGGCGATGACCTGCATCTCGACGTGGCGGGGCCAGGCTAGGTAGCGCTCGACGTAGCACTCGTCGCGACCGAAATAGCTGAGCGATTCGCGCATGGCTGACTCAAGGGCCTCGGCGGCGTCGTCCGGACTAGCTACGACCTTCATGCCGCGCCCGCCGCCGCCGTAGGCGGCCTTGATGGCCACCGGCCAACCGAATTCGTTCCCGAAGGCCACGACCTGGTCGGGCGACGTAAGGACGTCGGTACGCCCGGGCACGCCGATGACCCCGACCTTCTCGGCCGCGTGGCGGGCGCTGATCTTGTCGCCCATGATCTCGATGGCCTCGGGCGGGGGGCCGATGAAGGTTACGCCGCGCTCGGTGATGGCCCGTGCGAAGTCGGTGTTCTCGGAGAAGAAGCCGTAACCGGGATGCACGGCGTCGGCACCGCTTCGTTCGATGACGTCAAGAATGGCTTCGGTGTTCAGGTACGACTCGGCGGCCGTCTGACCACCGAGGGCGTAGGCCTCGTCGGCCAGACGCACGTGGAGGGCGTCGCGGTCGAGTTCGGAGTAGATGGCCACAGTGGCCACGCCCAGTTCCTGGCACGTCCGGATGACCCGGACGGCGATCTCCCCTCGGTTGGCGATGAGGACCTTCTTGAGCACGCTGCGCCTTTCGAGTTCGGAGGTGTCGAGGACCGGTCCCCGACGATGTCGCCAAGGTGGGTCCTCGCACCACGGTGGGGCGTCCCTACTCTGTCACGCCAGCTGTTACACCCACGACGGGCTTCCCGGTAGGGAGCGTCCAACCGGCCCTACAGACTGGCACGGCCGTAGGGTATGTGCCATGCCGCAGACAAGGTTCGTCGATGTGCGACGGTTCGAGTCCATCGACTCGACCAACCGCTACCTGCTTGAGGAGGCCCGGGCGGGCGCCCCTGAAGGCGTCGTGGCCGTAGCCGACCACCAGACGGCCGGTCGGGGTCGGCTCGGCCGGTCGTGGGAGGCGCCGGCAGGTGCCAACCTGCTCCTGTCGGTCCTGCTGCGACCTGCCGTCGAACTGGGCAACCGCCACTTGGCCACGACAGCCGTGGCCCTGGCCGCGCTCGACGCCATCGGGACTATCTATCCGCAGGCGACAATGGACGTATCGATCAAGTGGCCCAACGACCTGGTGGAATCGTCGGGCCGGAAGTTAGCCGGCATCCTGGCCGAGTCCGATGTGACCTCCGCCACTGCGGCAGACGGCCAATTCCCGCCCGTGATCGTCGGAATCGGCATCAACACGAACTGGCCCGCCACCGATGCTGACCTGCCACCAGAGCTGGTCGGCCTGGCCACTTCTCTCTGCCGGATCGTCGGTGCCCCGGTGGATCGTGAGGTACTGCTCGGCGCCCTCCTGGCCACTCTCGAGCCCAGGGTCGCCGACCTCGATTCGGCGGCAGGCCGAAAACAACTGGCTGAGGACATGGCGTCCCGCTGCAGCACCATCGGGACCCGGGTCAAGGTCGACCTGCCGGACGGGTCGTTCGTAGGAACCGCCACGGGGATCAGCCCCGATGGCCACCTCATCGTGGCGACCGGCGAGGCCACCCGGACCGTCGTGGCCGGTGACGTTATGCATGTGCGTCCCGGATTGTGATCAGAGGCGCCGCTCGGGATGCCGCTCTGGAGGCCGCCGTGGTGGGGGTTCCGGATTGCAATTAGAAATCGCGAGTTGTGTAAGCCGGTGCACGACCCGAGGCTACGC
This sequence comes from Acidimicrobiaceae bacterium, assembly GCA_043784065.1. Taxonomy (GTDB): domain Bacteria; phylum Actinomycetota; class Acidimicrobiia; order Acidimicrobiales; family RAAP-2; genus Bog-756. The sequence goes on along the minus strand of JAYVYR010000126.1, from coordinate 1,723 downwards.
TGCACCGCTATGCGACTCCTCGTGACCGGCGGCGCCGGGTTCATCGGTTCGAACTTCGTCCGCTACTGGGTGGAGCGCCATCAGGACGATGCCGTGGTGGCGTTCGACGTGCTCACCTACGCCGGCAACCGGCCGAACCTCGACGATGTCGAGGACAAGATGACTTTCGTCCAGGGTGACATTGGGGACCTCGAGAAGGTGAGCACCACGCTGGCGGAACACGAGATCGACGTCATCGTCAACTTCGCTGCCGAATCCCACAACAGCCTGGCCATCCTGGACCCGACCCGTTTCTTCCAGACCAATGTCATGGGTACCCAGATACTGGCGGAGGCCGCCCGCCGCCACGGCGTGTCGCGGTTCCATCACATCTCCACGTGCGAGGTCTACGGCGACCTCCCACTCGACTCGGATGACGTCTTTACGGAGTCCACCCCCTACCGGCCGCGGACCCCGTACAACGCCTCGAAGGCCGGTGGTGACCACGCCGTGCGGGCCTACCACGAGACCTACGGGCTGCCGGCCACCATCACCAACTGCTGCAACAATTACGGGCCGTACCAGTTTCCGGAAAAGGTCATTCCCCTGTTTACGGCGCGGGCCCTCGACGACGCACCACTGCCGCTCTACAAGTCGACCCAGAACAAGCGGGAGTGGCTCCACGTCGACGATCACTGTCGAGCCATCGAGCTGGTACTCCAGCACGGCGCGGTGGGCGAGACCTACAACGTGGGCAGCGGCGTGGAGGCCTCGATCGAGGAGATTGCTGACGCAGTATTGGCCGCCACGGACAAGCCACAGTCGCTCAAGGAGATCGTGCCCGACCGGCCTAGCCACGACCGTCGGTACCTCCTGGACTCCAGCAAGATCCGCAAGGAATTGGGCTGGGAGCCGACAGTACCCTTCGAGCAGGGCCTGGCCGACACGGTCCATTGGTACGCAGCCAACCGCAGTTGGTGGGAGCCGTTGCGGGACCGTGCCCCAGTGGTCGAGGGAGACTGGAGCGGAACCGCCGCCGGCGCACCCGCCAGGTGAGCACGCCCCAGCGGGTGCTTGTCACCGGTGGCAACGGCCAGCTCGGCCGAGACGTCCGTGATGTACTCGCCGGTTTCGTGCCTGCCGGTGGCCTGGCGCTGTCGAGCCTGGCCGACACGCCCTTCAACGCGGTGATTCCGGGCGATTTCGAGGTTCTGTCGACGGATATCGACACCCTCGACCTGGTCGACCGGGCGGCGGTGCGGGACGCCGTAGAAGGGTTCCGCCCCGACCTGATCCTCCACGGAGGTGCCTACACCGCCGTTGATGCCTGCGAGGCCGATCCGGATACCGCGTTCGCTGTCAATTCAATGGGTACCCGCCACATGGCAGAGGCCGCCGTGGCCGTTGGCGCACACATCGTCTACATCTCTACCGACTACGTGTTCGACGGAACGTCGTCTGTGCCGTATGTCGAATGGGATGCCCCGGCGCCTCGCTCCATCTACGGCCGCAGCAAACTGGGCGGCGAACTGGAGATCCGGGCACTGACGGGCGCTTCGGGCACCATCGTCCGTACGTCATGGGTGAGTGGCGCCCACGGCGCCAATATGGTCAAGACCGTCCAGCGGGTGGCTGCGGCCACGCCCGACGGGGTTCTCCGTTTTGTCGACGACCAGCACGGCTGCCCGACGTTCACCGCCGACCTGGCCCGGGCAGTGGTCCGGCTCGGAACGGACCGGCGCCC
>JAYVYR010000125.1:0-3845 GCA_043784065.1 Acidimicrobiaceae bacterium | reverse complement strand
TGCCGGGCTGGACGCCGCGCCGACGCCGCTGGCGTTGGTGGCCGTGACCGTGAAGGTGTAGGTCACGCCGTTGGTGAGGCCGGTGACCGTGCACGTGGTGGTGGCGGTGGTGCAGGTCTGGCCACCGCTCGAGGTGACGGTGTAGCTGGTGATCGGTGCACCGCCGCTGGACGGCGCTGACCAGGACACCACCGACTTGCTGTCGGCGTACGACGTTGCCGACACGTTGTAGGGCACTGCGGGGGGACCAGTGGCGACGATCGAGTTGGACGAACCTGACGACGGCCCGGTGCCCGAGCCGTTGGTGGCGGTGACCCGGAAGTTGTACGTGGTCCCCGAGGTCAGTCCGGCAACGGTGCAAGGTGAAGCGGCACAGGTAGCGGACAGCCCGCCCGGATTGGAGGTGACGGTGTAGCTGGTAACGGGTGCGCCGCCGTTGCTGCCCGGTGCCGTGAACGACACGATGGCCGAGCCCACGCCGTTGGTGGCCGTGCCGATGGTGGGCGCCCCGGGGATGACCGAGGGGATGGCGGGTGGCGAGGCGGCCGAAGCCGGTCCTGTGCCGATCGGGTTGGTGGCCGTGACCGTAAAGGTGTATGTCGTCCCGTTGTTGAGGCCGTTGATGGTGCACGACACGGTGCCGGTGGTGGTGCAGGTCTGGCCACCGCTCGAGGTGACCGAATATCCGGTGATGGCCAGGCCCCCATTTGAGGCGGGAGGGTTCCATGCGACCACGGACTGACTGTCGGCGTACGACGTACCGACCACGCCGGTCGGTGCACTCGGCTTGGTCGGTACGACCACCGGATTGGATGCCACCGAGGCCGGTCCGACACCGAGTCCGTTGGTGGCCGACACGGTGAAGGTATAGGTAGCGCCGACGGTGAGCCCGGTGATGGTGGTGGTGGTCGCGGTGGGGCTCGGCTGGGTCAGGTTCGTGCACACTGGGCAGGCGGATGACGGTGTGATCGTGTATTGGGTGATCGGCGAACCCACCGAGGACGGATCGGTCCAATTGACGGTCACCGTGTCGTTCACATTGCCCACTGCGGTTACCAGGGTCGGTGCATAGGGCACGCTGGGTGCCGTCACCGAGGGGGTCGGATTGGACGCATCGCTCGTGCCGTAGTCGTTGGTGGCGGTCACCATGAAGACATAGGTGGTGCCTGGGATCAGCCCAGTGATCGTGGCCGATGTGGCGCCGGCGGGGGCCGACATGCTTGAACAGGTGGTGCACTGGGGATTGGCGACGATGTCGTAGTGCGTGATCGGCGAGCCATTGTCCGACGGGATGCCCCAGGTGACGGTGGCGGTCCCGCCGATTGCGGCGGTGGCTGTGGCGTTGGTGGGGGGTGAAGGCGCAGTGGTACTCGGGTAGCCGGGCAGTCCACCGGGCGAGCCTGCGCAGTACTGGGTCATGGGGGTACCCGGTCCGGTGCCGTTGAAGACGCCGGTCAACGCAGGACAGATCGTGGTGGTCCGTTGGCCACTGGTGGCGTTTACCGACGAGAGCACCCATGGCGCAGTCGAGGGCACCAGATAGCTCGGCGGAGAGACGAAGTCGAGCAGTGGGTTCCATGTGTAGTGCTTCTGGTAGCCGGAGGTGGTCGAATTCGTGATGGGGTTGAAGGTGCCGACCGGCCCTCGCGCGAACTGCTGGATCGAGCCGTAATTGATGAGTTGGCCTTCGTTGCCGCCGACCCCGTAGTTGTTGACCACGAATGACTCGGTCAGGGCCAAGATGGCGGCATCGATGGTGACATCGCTACCTGCGATGGACGGGTCGCAGAGTACATCGGTGGTGCTGGCGCACGGGTTCAGAACCGACTTACGATCGTGGGTCACCGGATGGTTGACCTCGACGTAGTTGTTGGCGATGAGGCCAAGCGAGTCGTTGGTGGCACTGGTGCTGTAGGGACAGAAGCTGTTGGGCTCGCCGCTCTGTCCGTAAGTCCAATGGCCGGAGCAGTCGGCGTACGTCAGGTTGCCGGTGACGATGACGTTGTTGGCCGTGCCGACGGTCAACTGGCCGGACAGGCTGCCCTGGACGAAGGCATTGCCTTCAGTATCGGGCGACGTTGACTGACCGTAGTAGCAGTTCGAACAACCGCCGGCGTTGGTCTGGGACTTCGACCCGTAGGAGAGGGAGGGGGTGAGCGTGTTGGTCTGGCCCAGGTTGGCCTGCGATGACCCTGCGTCGGTTCCGCCGCTGTAGGTGGCCGAGAAGTCGCCCGTGCCGTTTGACGACTCGATGGTCGGACAGGTGGCGGTCGAGGTCCAGATGCCGCCCGATTGGACCGGGGCGGTCCAATTTGAGACGGCCGAGCAGGAAGGGATGACCGTCGTCGAGTAGGACGTACCACGCCCTTTAGTCGTCGACGTCGTCTCGCTGAAGGAGACGGTGGCACCGCTGGGGATCTGACTACTGGCCGAGGTGACGGTGGCGGTCAGGGTTACTTTGTAGGTCTGTGCCGGCGGGACATCAGATGTCAGGTTGGTGACCGAGTTGTTGACGTAGTTGTCGAAGGGGTTGGCTCCCTTCACCCCTGCAGTAGGTGCGTTCTGCACAAAAACCACGCCGTTTGTCGGAAGTGGAGCGGGACCGTTGTTCGGACAGTTGTTGAAGTTGGTGGTGCTATTGGCGGTGTCCCATGTGACGGATTGGCCGTTCACGATCTTGGACTGCTCGACGGTGTCGGGGCTGACGACGGTCATCTGGCCGACCGTTTGGTTCAACCCGTTGACATAGGTGCTCAGGGTGATCTGGGTGGGGCCGGAGTACAGGCAGCCGTACTTGCTGGCGATGAAGCCCAGTTGCGCGTCGCTCTGGGGCGCCTTCTGCACAGGCGTCCCGAATCCACTCTTGGCATGGTCGTAGAGAGCGACGTCGCCGGAGGCAGTGCTGCAATTGGAGCTGCTCCCTGACATCCCGTGGGCGCTGTCGACGAACAGGCAGCTGGGATCGGCCGTGGTGACGGGGGAGGGCACGTTCGGAGTCACGCCTGAGTTGCCGAACGATGGGCCGCCTGACGCTGTGCCATTGCCGGCCACGAACACGGAATCGTTGGTGAAGACCGGACCGAACAGGTAGTCGTGTGGCCCGAAGTCGACGGGCCCGCAGCTGGTCCCAGCACCGTTGATGTTGTAATTGACGAAGGGGCCTTTGCTACCGACGGGCCGTGCCGGGGGACCGGCAGCGCTCCAGTTGTAGTTGCAATTTGAGTAGTCGCCGGTTCCGTTGTAGGACTCGAAGTTGGACCACCAAACGTTAGTGAGGAATCCATTTTGAGCCACCAGATTGATGTTTTCGCTTTGGAATACGTAGTTGGTCGTGGTGTTCGGGGCGTGGGCGGCACCGGCCACCTGGACTGACAGGCTGGTGAGGGCATGGGTCGTGGGATCGAAGGTCGGCTGGGGATTGCCGAAGGCGTACCACTCGGAGAAGCCGTCAGCGGAGGCGCCGGTAAAGTTTGTAGAGGAGGCGCTGACGAGGTTCCACGTGCCGTAGCTCAGACCCAGACATAGGCCCGAATCGTTCGTACCGTAGTTGCACTGGGCCAGGCTGGGGTTCGCATTGACGGCAGTGACGTAGGCGTTCTCGCCGGCCTGCAATGCCCGGTGGGCGTAGACGGATACCGCGGCTGCCTGTTGGAGCGGAAACGACTGGACCACGGTGGCGACGATGGTGGCCCCGATGAGGGCGACGACCATGGACACGGCGACGACAGCGACGAGTGCCGTCTGTCCGAGGTCGCCGATGGTTGACAGTCGGTCATCGCGGAGCTGGCGTACCCTGCTGCGGAGTGGAGTTGTCCGATCGGAGGTCATGTTCAACCCACCGCCGA
>JAYVYR010000124.1:0-9902 GCA_043784065.1 Acidimicrobiaceae bacterium | reverse complement strand
ACTCGGGCATACCCCCATGGCTGCATCCGTCCACCACAGTGACAGCGGTGCTCGCCACGAGCGATTCCTTCGATTGCACTGGCCTCGTCGAGCACCAGGCTCATGTCTTTGTCTTTCCACGGTTGACAGCATCACATCCGACCTCGCTGGGCGGAAGGGCCAACTCGTGTTGGGAGAATTGCCGCTGACCGGAACCACCGCAAACTCACCGTCATGTCGGAAGAATGCGAGACCTACCAGGAAAGGACCGGCGCCACCACCATGATCATGACGGGCATGCTCATGTTCGGTGGCGTCGGACCGCCTGTTGGTGCTCAACCTGCGAGACGCTCACCACCAGGCCAGGCGCATGCTCACAGAGATCGACGACGTCCAGGCTCGCCTCTACGACCTCTTCGGGCTGGACGCCTACGCCCCAAAACGTTGAGTTGGGTAACACACCCGACGACCCCCAACACCACGGTTCACCTGGGGGAATACCGGCGGCGCAGTCGCTCGCCCGGAAACTGCCGTTAGCTGATCGAGATGTCATCGCAGAAGGCAAAGGTGACGTTGCCTGCGATGAGGTCATCGTGACTGGAGAGTGCCACGACGACCTGGTGTCCAGCCAACGATGTGAGGTTGTAGGTGACGAGGTGCCACAGCCCGTCATTCGTGCAGGTCTTGGGCAAGACACTGTAGGTATGGGCCACAGTGAAGTCATGGACAGTCACGATCGTCCAGTCGTGCGTGACGATGTCGGCAAAAGTCAGCTGGTACCAGAATGAGAGGGTGTGCCGCCGGCCGGAAGCGTGAGGGTTTGGCGAACGCTCGAATTCTTGGCAGTACCCAGGGTGGGTGTGCCTGTGCGGACCTGGAACGCTCCGGAGTGACCCCCGCCCACAACCGTTGACGAACCAGCCTGGTGCCACAGCGTGGCGACGCCGGTCTCGAAACCACCGTTGATGATCAGGCCGGTGCTCGGGGCGGTGACAGTGAGCGGAATCGAGACCACGTGCGATGCCGCCCCTTCGGTACCGGTCACGATGACGTTCGAGTTACCGATCGGGGCGCCACCAGCCGCCGTCAAGGTCAGCGTGTTCGACCCTCCGGCGGTGACCGTCGTCGGAGACAACGATCCACTCACCCAGGACGGCAGCCCGGACCCGGAGAGGTTGACTGGCTGGGCCGATCCACTCACGACTGTGGTCGACACGGTCGTGCTCGACGTCGGTCCTACAGCCGGTCCCCAGGGGCGAGCCGGCGGTACGACTCTCGCGCCCGCTCATCCGCAGCACTTGCCCCGTACCGGTTGAGCATCTGGCGGGATCGCCACCCGAAGAGCCGCATAGCGTCACCTTCGTTCCCGCCCATGGCCAACCAGTTGTGGGCGGCGGTGTGTCGGAGTTGATGAGGATGGAGTTGGTCGATGCCAGCATCGGCACACCGACGACGCAGCATCTGGGATACCCCGGAATCGCCTAGCAGGCCCTTTGAGCCTAGCCCCAGCATCGGTGACGATGCCTGGTGATGGCCCTTCCTCACCCGCAGGTACCGATCCAACGCCTGGCCCGTCTTGGCACCGAAGGGCACGGAGCGCGGTCGACTGCCCTTCCCCAACATGACCAGCACCTGGGTCTCGAAGTCCACCTCGTCGAGCCGAAAGTTGGTCAACTCACCGAGCCGGATCCCGCAGTCGATAAGCACCCGGAGGATGGCCGCGTCCCGGCGCTTCTCGAACTCCTTACCTTCGGTCGTCTTCAGCAGCTTCTTCAGTTCACCATCCGACACGACGGGCACGGGCACCTCTGGCACCGTCGGCGGTCTCATGTTCGCCATCGGAGATGAAGTGATCTCACCGTCCTCGACAGCCCACCGGAAGAACTGCCGGAGATCCCCATAACGAACTTGTGCCGTCTTCGGACGCTACCTATCCAACTGGTTGGCGATGAAGGCCTCGACGTGCTCCCGACCTATCCGGTCTACCTGTGTGGGCACCCCCCACATCGACGAGCTACTCGCGGAACAAACGGACAGCCTCGACGTAGCTCTTCATGGTCCTGGGCGAGAGGTTCCGGGCCCGCAGGCTCAAGTCAAAGCCCCGCTCCAACTCCTGGAGGTCGTTGATTGCCTGTGCCGCGCCACTGCTCACCCCACCAGACTTATCAGCTGTGACTACGCTGAGCCTCGGCACTCTGGTGCATTTTCCCTGGTAGTGGGCGCTACCGGACTCGAACCGATGACCTGCTGGTTGTAAACCAGCTGCTCTAACCAACTGAGCTAAGCGCCCGACGGCTCAAACGCTACTGTGCTCCGGCGGCCAAGAACTCCGCCAGCAGTGACGGTGTGGCCGCTGCTACGGGGGCGCGCCGAGCGCTGTGTGACAGGGTGATCAGGTCCTGACCTTGGGCCTCGCCGAGCACTGCGCCGGCCTCGGTACAGATCAGCATGCCGCCCAGATAGTCCCAACTGCCGAGTTTGGAACTACCGACCACGGCATATCCGTCGAGTACCCCTTCAGCCACCGCACACAGGTCGAGGGCTGCTGACCCCAGGCACCGATACTGGAGCCAGCCGAAATGTCGCAGCGGATAGCCGCTGAACGCCACGATGGCGTCACCCAGCTGCTCGCATCCGGACGGTCGGATCGGGACTCCGTCCTTCCGGGCCCCACCACCTCGCACGGCCTCGAAACGCAACCCGGATGCCTGGTTGACCACCAGCGCCGCACGAGCGCCTTGCCCATCGACAGCGCACAGGCTCGTGGCGAACCACGGAATTCCCTTGGACGCGTTGGTGGATCCGTCGACCGGGTCGATGACCACCACCAGTTCTCTCTCCAAATTCCGAGTACCCGACTCCTCAGACAGCACCCCCATGCCGGCCTCCTCCAACACCCTCAGCCCAGCGGCGTCGGCCACCAGGTCGTGTCGGTACTGGTCTGCCGTGGTGCCGGCCAGACCCCAGTCGTCCAAGTCCTCCAATGCGTCAGCAATGGCGGTGGCGGTGGCGTTCAGCACCTCGAGAAGGGTGGTGTCATCCATAGGGGGACGTTACCGGAGGACCCTCCCTTATCCGGGCCACATAGCGTTGTCCCATCCCCGTCTCCGGGTCCCGAAGTGGCCAGTAGGCTGGCATTCCTGTGGCAGTTATCGACGTGGCCGGATACGTGGCCGACCTCAAGGACCATTCGGTAGATCACGGCTTCCACGTGCATGACGAGCGCCACTTCGTCGAGACCTACTCGCTGCGCCAGGTCTGGGAGGTTGAGCTCCATCCCGAGGACGGCTGCGGCGGGCCCCTCGACCTCCACCTTGCCCTCGAGGTGGACCCCCGGACACTCCTGTCCTTCGAGGACGCCGTCTTCGGCCTTCCCGAGGACGTGGAACCTCCGGACGAGTTTCACTTCGCCCTTACCTTTACGTGGGCGTTGCCGCCCCTCCCCCACGGACCCGACCTGCTGCGGCTGGCAATAGACCTGGCCGGCGTAGGGGGCATCGAGCTCCCCCTCGAGGTGTCGGCCATCGACTCCTACGCCTCGGCCACCGACGCCGCCGAGCGCAGGCTCAGCATCGTCGCACGCACACCGGTGTCCCTGGCCCGGGTACTCACGGGCGACGAGATGATGTGCGACGTCTTCGACCGCTGTCTGGCGGTAAGCCGCTATCTCCTCGACTCGGCACCCAGCTGGCTCGGGTGACCAGACCAGTCCGTAACCGCCTGGTCCGACTCGTGGTCGGCTTAGCGGCCGTCGCTGCGTCGGGCAGCGCGCTCACCGCCTGCGCCGCCAGTGCCGGCGACCTGGCCCGGGCATCCTGCGTGCATGTGAACAAGTCCCTCGGGCTTCTTACGAAAGCCGGACAGGCCACGGACCCGAATGTCGCCGCCAAACTGCGGAACAAGGCCTACCTGGAATTGCTACCAGCTATTCCGATCGCCGCCCAGGCCTCCTACCACGACATCACTTGGGAGCCGTTGTCGACCACGCTCTCCGAGGCAAACCGGGTGCCAGAATCGGAGCTCGCCCCATCGTTGCGGGCCCAATGCCAACGCGCCGACAATTCTGTCTTCAATCAGCCTCCACCACCCTCGTCTTCCTCGGGAGGTTGAGCCCCGTCGTGCCGGACCGAACCATTGCCGGGGCCGTAGCAACCTGCCGCGCCAATTGACGAGATTCAGGGCCCCCGAGTCCCGGCGGCCGGCACCGCTCCCGACGCAGAAATGGAGGAGTGGGGCGAGCCGGCGGAGGGGATAGGCGGAGCGGCCAGGCTTCGGCCGGCGATCTGGAACCGGCCGACTTGAACCAATGTGGGCAGAATATGGGTGGCCAACCACTGGCCGGCGGCGGGTGTCGGGACGATGTGCACGCCGTCGCCGTCACGAAGTTGCACCCCGTCCCGGGTGGTGGTGTAGTTGCCCCCGGGGCAGACCATGGCCCCGAAGTCCTCGACCCGGACCGTAGAGGGATGCTCGGCCGCCACCTGACGCAACAACTGGTTGTACCGGGCCAAGCGTGCCGGGTCGTCCTCCACCCAGGCCGTGCCGCCGGGCTGCTCACCGGAGTTGAAGCAGGGAGCCGTCAGGAGTACGACGTAGGCCCCACCTGCCGAACCCACGTGAACGGCTTCTTCGAGTGACCGTCTCAACTGTGCATCAAACGACGGCTGGCCGATATGGACCCACTGGCCCGCAATCATTCGGTCCATGACCTCCCACCGGCCAGCCAGCACGGCAACCACGTTTGGTCGGAATTGGGCGATACTGCCCTGCCATTGGGCAGGCCATTGGCTCAAAGCCGGCCCAGAAGAGTTGCACTGGGAGGCCATGGCATTGGGCGCCCCGTGGGCCCGGTACTGACTGCTGCGCACCACGCCGCAGGCCACGATGGCCCCGTTGTCGATATCGACGCCGTAGGTCTGCTGCGGCTGGTCAGCCAACAGGGCGAACCCGAGACGCCAGGCCACCGAATCGCCGAGGATGGCCAACCGGACCGGAGTGCCCGGAGTGACGGTTACGTCGGCCCGGTAGGTGCCGGCGGCCTCGGCGGCTGACGGAAGAGTGGCAGCTACGGTAACGACCACAACCCCGAGGAACGCCCCCGACGTGGCCAGCCAGCCTCGCCACTCGGCAAAGGTGGCCACGCGACCCCGCCGGACAGGCTGCTCGACCAGGTAGTACGACGCTGTTGCGACCGCCATCGCCGCCCCGACCCGCAGAGCCAGGAGTGGCAGCCCGTAGAGGTGCATGCGCTCGGAGTTCAGAAGCATGAACAGCGGAAAGTGCCACAGGTAGACCCCATAGGAGATCTTGCCGACATACACGAAGACAGGATTGCCCAGAGCCCGGGCCAGGCTGCCAGCCTGAGCCGTGACCACGACGAACATGACGATGGCGACGGCCACCGCCACGGCCAACTCTCCCCCGACGAACAAGAACCCGCTCGGACCGTTCAGCCGGCCCCCCAAGAGCACCAGGCCGATGAGCGCAGCCCAGCCGACCACCTGGGCTGCCCACCGAACTGTCGTACTCGACAGTTCCCAGGCGGCGATGGGTTGCCCACTCGGACCCCGCTTCCGCTGCGGATCGCGCCGACGAGCCGGTGGTGCACCTAGGCCGACAGTGCCGACCGAGGGATGGATCCGGCCCAGCTCCAGATCAGCCAGGTCGGGGACCGGCTGGGGAAGTACTCGGCGGTGACGGGCCCACATGGTCAATCCGACGGCTAGGACCGCCCCGACCAGGATGTCCTGGCAACGGGTGTCGGTCCCCTCGTACAGGCGGTTGACCTGTGCGTGGTGGAGGTAAGACCAGCGCATGTCGGTTGCCGACGCCACCACCCCGAAGACGGCGACGACAAGTATTGGCCACAGTTGACGGGAGGGGCGCAACCGACGACCAAAGTGGAGGAGGGTCAGAACGACAGGTGGCCACACGATGTAGAACTGTTCTTCGATGGCCAGCGACCACATGTGAGAGAGCGGCGATGGCTGGGCGGCCTGGGCGAAGTAGTTCGATCCGCCCACGATGAAGTGCCAGTTCGCGACATAAAACAGGGTCGACAGCGAGTCGAGGCGCAGCGAGGCGAATTCGCCCGCAGTGGCGAAGAAGTGAGCGTAGGCCGCAACCCCGACCAGCACCACGAGCAGCGCAGGCAGGAGGCGACGCGCCCGGCGGGCCCAGAAATGGCCGAGCCGGATGGTCAGGCGTCGGGTCCACTCACCGAGTAACAGCGAGGTGATGAGGAAACCCGATAAGACGAAGAACATATTGACGCCCAGGAATCCGCCCGTCGCTAGCGGAGCCCCACCGTGGTAGCCCAGGACGCCGAGCACGGCGACTGCCCGAATACCGTCGAGGGCGGGCACGAAACCGAAGGTGATGGTCCGGCCCCGAGGCGCCACGGGTCGGGACGGCACCGCCACAGACTCGAAGGCGGTGGTCATGGACGGGGGTCCCACGGGCACTCGGTCGGGACCCCGGATCCTTCGGCCTGTCTGGTCATCGCGCACCCATGATCGCAGACACGGGGATAGTGGGACATTCCAGGGCCGACAACTTGTTCCCCTGGCAGTTTCCGCCCTGCCGGACCCCGGGACCGGCCCAAGACGACCACTGTGAGAAGTCCGGAGTGGCAGGCGTTAATTGTGCGGCCTCCGCCAGTCCGGAACGGAACGTCGGCGTCAGACAGCGGGGGTGTAGCCGGCCGGCAGGTTGATCGTCTTCTTCTCGAGGAACAATTCGAGGCCGTCCTCGCCGAACTCGCGGCCAACTCCGGAATCCTTATAACCGCCAAAGGGCGACGAGAAGTCGATCGGGATCGCCGAGTTGACCATGTACGTTCCGGTGCGGACCTGGCGGGCGATGCCCAGTCCACGGTCGTTGTCGGCGGTGAAGACCCCGCCGCACAGCCCGTAGTCCGAATCGTTGGCGATCCGGACGGCGTCGGCATCGTCGTCGTACGGGATCACCGACAGGACCGGCCCGAAAATCTCCTCCTGAGCGATGCGCATCGAGTTGTCGACGTCCACGAATACGGTGGGCTCGACATACCAACCGGAGTCGAGGCCGCCTGGGCGGCCGCCGCCCACTGCCACCTTGGCACCCTCTTCTTGACCGATGCGGATGTAGCCCTCCACCCGGTCGCGCTGGCGTTCGGCCACCAGAGGCCCGACCTCGGTGGCTGGGTCGAGTGGATCGCCGACCTTCATGTTGCGGACCAGCTCGACCAGAGCTTCGGTGACCTCGGTGTAGCGGTCCCGGGGGGCAAGGATGCGAGTGAGCGAGATGCAGGCCTCGCCGTTATTCATGATGGCGTTCGGGAGCATGAGCGGGAGCGACTCAGCAAGGTTGACGTCGTCGAGCAGGATGGCAGCCGACTTTCCACCGAGCTCGAGGCTGAAGCGCTTGAGATTGGCACCGCAGGCGGCACCGATCTTCTTGCCTGCAGCCGTAGAACCAGTGAAGGAGACCTTGTTCACGCCCGGGTGATTGACCAGGTACTCGCCCACCTCGCGGCCAGCCGGCACCACGCTGAGGACGCCCTTCGGTAATCCGGCATCGGCCAGGATCTCGGCGAAGACGTTGGCGTCCAAGGGGGTTTCGGGAGCGGGCTTGAATACTACTGAGCTACCCGAGAGAAGGGCCGGTGCCAGTTTGGCGGCGGCCAGGAAGAAGGGGACGTTCCATGGGGTGATAGCGGCAACCACACCGATCGGCTCCTTAGACACCAACACCGGGCCCAGCAGGCCGTCCTTGACGGTGTCGAACGCGAACGTCGAACCGAGCCCGGCGTAGTAGTCGAGGATCATGGTCGGGGCCAACACCTGGGCCAGGAGGCCCCACGACACCGGCGAGCCCATCTCGTTCGTGATCAGCTCGGCCATATCCTGCATCTGATTGCGGACGGCCTCGGCGGCCCGGGCCAGGACGGCGCCCCGTTCGGTCGGCGTCATATGCGGCCAGGGGCCGTGGTCCACGGCTTCGCGGGCGGCGGCAACGGCTTTGTCGATATCGGCCTGCATGGCCTCGGGAGTGCGGCCCACCAGCTCGCCGGAGGACGGTGAGTGGACCTCAAAGACGGAGGAGGAGGACGGAACGACCCATTCCCCTCCGATGAACAGACGATCGTACGACTTCATGGTTCCTCCCTGGACGACAGATGCAGGATTTCCTGCACGTAGTTGGCGTGCTGCACGGTGCTGCGAACTGGTGCCTTCCAGCCAGTCCCCGGTCTGCCCGGGGTGCCGGATCCGGCTGGTCCGATCGTAGCCCGGTGCTCGCTCAACCGCCCAGCATGCGCCGCTGGCCAGGTACCTTTGATCTTCGGCAGCTGACAGTAAGTCGGTGGACGTGGGTCCGTGAGGTTACGCTCGGCCCGACCCGCCACCACGGAACCGTGGAGGGCATCGAACGCCGGCGCCGCCCGGAGAAGTGGAGCTCGACATGCTCTCCCCACTCGACGACTATCCCGTCCACCAGATCAGTGAGCCGATGCGTCATGTCGGCACCTCGGACCGAAACTTCTACGACCGCTACTACTTCAACATCCACGGCACCGGTGAAGTCCACGGTACCGATGAGGAGCTGTTCGCCGTCATCGGGGTCGGGCAGTACCCGAACCTCGGTGTTGCCGATGCCTTTGTGTCGGTCAAGCTTGGCGACGACCACCGGGTGGTCCGTTCCTCCAAGGTCCTCGGAAACGACCGTATGGATGCCTCCGTCGGCCCAATTCGTGTAGAGGTAGTCAAGGGGCTAGAAACCGTCCGTGTCATCCTCGAGCCCAACGAGTGGGGCATCGAGCTCGACGCCGTTTACAACGGCTTCTGCGAGGCCCATCTTGAGGCTCGTCACTTCGACCGACAGTTCTCCAGGGTGACCTTCGACTCGACCCGCTTCGCCCAGGTCGGAAGCTGGACCGGCACGCTCAAGATCGGCGATCGCGAGATTGCCCTAACCCCGGACAGGTGGTGGGGCTCACGTGACCGTTCGTGGGGCATCCGCCCGGTGGGCGAATCCGAACACCCAGGCATTCGGGTGACCGACAACTCGTTCGGCTTCTTCTGGGTCTACGCACCGGTCCGATTCGACGACCACGCCATGGTCACCATCATCCAGGAGCGATCGAGCGGCGAGCGGATCATGCAGGACGCGCACCGGGTGTACCCGGTGGGTTCGGGCCGCGAAGCAGAGTGGCTGGGCCGACCCGAGCACGAACTGCGGTTCGCGCCGGGTAGTCGGACCGTGACGGGGGCCACGCTCTCGTACTTCGGTCCCCATGGGCATAAGACTGCAGAGGTGGAAGTCGAGACCCTGCTGGCTTTCCCCCTACTGCTGGGCAGCGGCTACGGGCTCGAGCCGGACTGGAAACATGGGATGTATCAGGGCGACCTGGTGGTCCAGGGCCAGCGGGTCCCACCAGCAGACCCTTCCTATTCCGATTGGGGACTCACCGAGTACGCCGCCAAGTTCACCTGCGAAGGAAAGGTCGGCTACGGCATGTTCGAATGCGCTGTTATGGGGGCCCATGAGCAGTACGGCTTCAGCGGCTGACGGTGCTTTGGGCTCCGGGTTCCGGGTTCTCGGCCACAGGAGGCCCGGCGCGCCAGAACTCACTCGTGACGGGCCAGACCATCCCAATCCGTGAGCCCGGCGCACCACGACCAGAGCTGTGCGCCGGCGTCGAGGAACTCGGGCTCCGACAGCCTGGTCCACGGCAACTTGTGCTCCCAGCGGCGGCGCCGATCGAGCCAGAATCCGCCGGTGGACTCCACACCTTCGCTAGCAGAGGCGAGCCACACTGCCGTGTCCGCGCCCTGCTCGGCGGTGCGCAAGATCGGGCCCATCACCTTCGAGAACGCTGGAAGGCTGTCGTGGACCCCGGGGGTGTCGGCCCAGCCGGGGTGCATGGCATGGAAGGACACCCC
>JAYVYR010000123.1:0-2688 GCA_043784065.1 Acidimicrobiaceae bacterium | reverse complement strand
CAGTACCAGCGCCACTCCCTGGTCAAGAAGGTTGAGGGCATCTCTCCCGCCCAGGCGGCGTGGAGCCCTGTTCCGAGCGGCACCAACCTGCTGTGGCTGATCATTCACATGGCCGACGCCGAGCAGACCTGGATGGTGCGGCGCTTCGCCGGCATGGCGACCGATGTGGGCGAGGAGCCGCCGGCATCCGATCCGGTGACAGACGCCATTGCCAGGTACCGCGCGGTCTGGACCACGGTCGACGCCCTGGTTTCCCGGGCGGACGGTCCGGATGATCTGTGCCGTGGCGAGGAGACGGTCCCACCGGTCGCCCTTCGTCGGGTGCTGGCCCACCTGCTCCAGGAGACGGCCCGCCATGCCGGCCACGCCGACATCATCCGGGAGCTCATCGACGGCGCGGTGGGCCGGTAGTCGGCGTGGCCCGCGACGTCACGTCCGACCGGTCTGCCTCGGACCGGGATCAGGCAGCGCCAATCCCGCGGTTGGGATAGAACGGCGCAATGAGCATCACTCTCCTCGGCCTCCGCACCGTCATCTACCCGGCACCCGACTTGGCCGGTGCCACCCGATGGTGGACCCACTTCCTGGGCTTCCCGCCCTACTTCGAGGAACCGTTCTACGTCGGCTTCAACGTGGGCGGTTACGAGCTCGGTCTGCTACCCGATGCCGACCCGGCCGACGGGGCCCTCACCTACTGGGGCGTCGACGACGTGCCGACCGCTGTGGCCGCCGCAATCGAGGCGGGCAGCGAGGTCCATACTCCGGCAGCCGAAGTCGGCGAGGGAATCGTGACCGCCACGGTGCGCCGCTCGGACGGCACCATCGTCGGTTTCATCCGCAACCCGAATTTCTCGTTGGGCTGACAATCCACTGGCCCGGTCGCCACACGCACCGCCCGTCGTACAGTGCAGCCATGGATCTTGACCGCGGACTCGCATTCGTTGCAGGACGTCGCAACGCGCTGCTGACCACTCTGCGTGCCGACGGCCGACCACAGCAATCGGTGATCTTCTTCGAGGCCGACGGCGACCGGTTCACGATCTCGTTGACCGACGGCCGGGCCAAGACGAAGAACCTTCGTCGCGACCCCCGGGCGGCTCTCTTCATCCAGGGCGACGATGTGTTCACCTGGGTCGGTCTCGATGGCCGGGTGGAGCTGAGCCCGGTGGCCCGGACCCCGGACGATGTGGTGGTCGACCAATTGGTGGACTACTTCCGCCGCAGCAACGGCGAGCACGAGGACTGGGCCGAGTACCGCCAGTCCATGGTGGACGACCAGCGCCTGGTGGCCACCTTCATCGCCACGTCAGCCACCGGCATCCTGCCCGACTGATCGACTGATCGACTGCCCGACTGCCCGACTGATCGACTGATCGACTGATCTGAACCGGCTGGCTCCGTACCCGGTTGATCCGAACCCCGATCTCTTGGCCCCTTGCATCCAGCCGGCCATCGGGTTCACGATGAGGGGGAATCACCTGGCAGAACCCGACCGAGGAAGCATCATGAGCCGAGTCAGCACCTACCTCAACTTCCCAGGCACCCCGGAGGAGGCGTTCGCCTTCTACGCCACCGTCTTCGGCACCGAGCCCTCCGTTCCGATCCAGCGCTTCGGCGACATGCCGGCCGGCCCGGGTGCGCCTGAGCTTCCCGACCATGAGAAGTCCAAGGTGCTCCATGTCGAGTTGCCCATCCTGGCCGGGCACGTGATCATGGCCACCGACATGCTGGAATCGATGGGCCAGGTGCATCGGGTCGGCAACAGCTCGACGTTGAATCTCGAGCCGGACACCCGCGACGAGGCGGAACGCCTCTATGCAGCGCTGTCCCAGGGCGGATCCGACGGGACCGGCCTCAGCCACATGCCCTGGGGCTCCTACTGGGGCACGTGCCTCGACCGGTTCGGGGTGCGCAGGATGTTCAACGTGACCGACGCCGGGTAGGGGAACGGCCTGGCCGGACCCTTGGGATCCAGGAGCGTGGGTCGGAACGGGCCAGCCAGGGGATGACAGTCAACACCGCAGGCTCTGCATCGTCGACAGCACTGCGTTGGAACCTTCGGGTCAACGATGGTGATGTGCCGCTGACTGGGGCCGATCTGGGGCCCAAGGGGGCCACGATGGGCTTCAGCCGGTCCCGAGTGCCACTCCGTGGGCAGTGGCCAGCTTGCGGAGGTTGTGACAGATGACATGGAGTGTCCACTCGCCCTGGGCTCCGGCCAATCCTCGAAGTCGTAGATGTCCGGCGGCTTGTCGGACCTTCATCTGTCCGAAGGCCGGTTCCACGATGGCCTTGCGTCTGGCGTAGTCGGCCCGACCGGCTTTGGTCCTGAGCCGCCGGGCCATCCGTTCGCGTTGCGTGGCGTCCTTCGGGATCTGGCCGCGTGGAGCGTCGGGGACCCGCTCCTTGCCGCGGATCCGTCCGGTGGCGACGAGAGCGTTGATGTCGGCGTCGGCGATCAGTTGGAGGTTGGCCTCGGAGCAGTAGCCGGCGTCGGCCAGGATCACCTCGGGGCTGTCGTCGATGTCGGCGGCAGCCAGGTTCCCTTCGGTGACGTCGACCATGCTGAAGAACTGGTCGACGTCGTTCGCCTGCTGGGTGACCTCGGCGGCCAGGACCACCTGGGACCCTTCATCGACCACGGTCTGGGCGTTGTAGGCGTAGTGGAAGCCGTCGGTGGTCTTCATC
>JAYVYR010000122.1:0-11118 GCA_043784065.1 Acidimicrobiaceae bacterium | reverse complement strand
GGCGCGGCCTCGGCCAGTCGGTGCTGATCGCCATTGCTGCCACGTTCACTGTGGTCCTAGTGGGGGGATCCCTCCTCGCTATCCACACCCAGTCCACTGCCTACCGCTCCGCTACGACCACTGGCTATACGGCTCTGGCCAACCGGACGGGACAAGCTTCGACCGTCGCAGGCGGCCGACTGGCGAAACTGATTGCCGAGGCGCCTTCCCTGACCAATTCCACCTTCCCGAACACTGCCCGCGGCAAACTTCAACAGGGTCTTGACGCCGCCGTGCTCGACACTCGGGCCCAGGCTCTCCAGGCGCGAAACCTGGCGTCGCCGCCTCCCCGGGGTGACCTGTCGTCGCAGTTCACCCATGTCCTTGAGCTCCGGGCATCGACTACCGAGGCGTTGCGCACCACGATCGATCAGCAGCTCGGGATGCAGCCGTTGCCGGTAGCCGGTGGGCCTTCGCCCGCGGTCCCTGCGGCTCAGTCCACCCTCATCAGTCTGAGCCAGGCCTCAGCCGAGATGTCCGCCGAGGGTGCCTTGTTCGAGCGCGCCGATGCCGGGTTCCGGGCGATGCAGGCCTCGGCCGCCGCTCTGCGCCCGCCGGTGCACTTCCTCGACTCGGTGTGGGTGCCGGCCCAGTCGACGGCGGCCCCACTCGGGAGTACTCCGCTGGGTGCCACGGCATCTGCGCTGGCGTTGTCTGCCGCCCTCGTGCCGTTCCACCACTTGGTCATCACCGCTGTAGGCCTGGTTCCCCCCGCCGTCCCGACCGGTGGTGTCGGCTCGGTATCGACCTCCTGCACCGACCCCTCCTCTGCTGCCCCCGGCTCGTCGCCGACGGTGGTACCGCCCTCCAAGACCTTGGGGGCCCTGGTATCGGTCACGAATTGTGGCAACGTGCCCGAAAGCGGGGTGATGGTCTCCGTGACCGTTGCCACGGCCGATCCGCCCGGCATCGCTCCGCCGCCCACCGGCCGGCGGGGCGGCCGCGTCCGGGCCGTCGTGGATCTGGCGTCGGGTTCGTCATCAGCGCCGGTCCTCGGACCGCTCCAAGTCGGGGCCGGCCACAGATACCTTCTGACGGTGGCGGTAGCGTTGCCACCCAATCAGCAAAATCCGGCGGGTTCAACACAGCAGTTTCTGGTCGCCATCACCGCATAGAGCGGAAGCCGACCGTCAAACAGTTGGCCGGGGCCTTCAGGCCAGCATCTAGGATCAGCCACGAGAACAATGCGTATGGACCCAATGGAGGGGTAGAGGCGAGTGACCGAGAGCATCACGATCACCGACAACCGCACGGGGCAGTCGCTGGAGATTCCGCTGGAGAACGGGGGAGTGTCGGCGACGGACTTCTTAAAACTCCTCCCTGGGGTGTGGTTCTACGATCCGGGCTTCACGGCTACGGCGGCCTGCGAAAGCGCCGTCACCTACCTCGACGGCGATGCCGGAATCCTGCGTTATCGGGGGTACCCGATCGAGCAGCTGGCCGAGGACTCGACCTTTCTCGAAGTGGCCTACCTCCTCCTGAACGGCGAGCTCCCGACCACCGCAGAGTATGAGGTGTGGGAGCGGGAGATCACCCTCCACACGTTTATTCACGAAAATGTGCGCAAGCGCTTCTTGGAGGGCTTTCACTACGACGCCCACCCGATGGGCATGTTGGTATCGGCTGTAGCGGCACTGTCGACCTTCTACTCCGACGCCAAGGACATCTTCGACGATGAGTCCCGTGACAAGCAGATCATCCGCTTGCTCGCCAAGATGCCCACTCTCGCCGCAGCCGCCCACCGCTTCAGCGTGGGAATGCCATTCGTCTATCCGGACAATTCTCTCCCCTTCACGTCGAACTTTCTGTCGATGATGTGGAAGATCGCCGAGCCCCGCTTCGAGGCCGATCCGGTCCTGGCTCGGGCCCTCGATGTGCTGTTCATCCTTCACGCCGACCACGAGCAGAACTGCTCGACCACAGCCATGCGGGTGGTGGGCTCTTCGCACGCCGACCCGTACTCGGCCACCGCCGCCGCCGCCGCCGCCCTCTACGGCCCTCGGCACGGTGGTGCCAACGAGGCCGTTATCCGGATGTTGACCGATATCGGATCGCTCGAGAACGTTGAGCCCTTCATCGAATCGGTCAAATCGGGCTCCGGCGGTCGACTCCAGGGCTTCGGCCACCGGGTCTACAAGAGCTACGACCCCCGGGCCACGATCATCAAGAAGACGGCCGACGACGTCTTCCGGATCACCGGTAAGAATCCACTCCTCGACATCGCACTGAAGCTTGAGGAGATCGCATTGTCCGACGAGTACTTCACCTCGCGGAAGCTCTATCCGAATGTCGACTTCTACTCGGGCCTGATCTATCAGGCCATGGGGTTCCCGCTCGAGATGTTCCCTGTGTTGTTCGCCATTCCGCGCACAGCAGGTTGGCTGGCCCACTGGCAGGAGATGCTCAACCAGGACTCGAAGATCGCCCGCCCCCGCCAGCTGTATATCGGCGCCGACGAGCGCAACTACGTCCCGATCACGGAGCGCTGACCGCCGGAAACAATCGGGGGATGGTGCAACGACGGTGCGTACTTCCAGGGTTCGCAGCTCGCTCGTTTCTGGCAGGCTGCACATGCCTTGTGGTAGACGGATGCTCCGCTCACGTCCAAACGATTGCGAGGATGGCGAGCGATGACATTCCACACAAGGTCCATGATGCGAGTATCAACCCTGCTTCTGGCAGGGGGACTCACCTCACTTTCTGCGGCGATTGTCGCAATGCCGGGAATCGCAACGGCGGCCGGCGCGCCGGTCTACGCATGGGGAACCGATGGCGCCGGCGAACCAGGCAATGGAACCAACACCGACAGCATTGTGCCGGTCACGGCGAACACCCCTCCCGGCGTCAGCTCGATCTCGGCCGGAGCCGATCACAGCCTGGCCAGCTCGTTTGCCGTCAGGTGGCATCAATTGTGCGGCCATCCATCAAACGACTCCCGGCATCCGGTTCACGACCCCTCGGGTTGCTAGACCATGCGCATCAGGCCCTCCTGGACCATGGACACAGCCAGGGTCCCGTCCCTTGCGAACATGAAACCCCTTGCCAGTCCGCGGGCCCCTGACGATGTCGGGCTTTCCATGTCATAGAGCATCCACTCGTCGGCCCGCAGCGGCCGGTGGAACCACATGCAGTGGTCGAGGCTGGCCCCCATGAAATCGGGGTCGTCCCACCCCACGGCGTGGGGGGCGAGCATGGTGTCGAACAGGTACATGTCCGAGGCGTACGTAGCGAGGCAGGTATGGAGAAGTGGGTCGTCGGGCAGTGTCCCATCGGCTCGCAGCCATAGCTGCTGGCGTGGCTCCTGGACGGCCCGGTGCATCCAAGGCAGCGCGCCGATATGACGCTGGTCGATCGGATGTGGCCGGTCGTACCAATCGCCGACCTTGTCCTTGTAGGGCTCGAGCCGCTCCTTCATGGTGGGCAGCGTCTCGGGGTCAGGCACTTCAGGCATGGGAATCTGGAACTCCAGGCCAGATTCGTCCACGTGGAACGAAGCCGACATGTGAAAGATGGCTCGTCCGTGCTGGATGGCCACGACCCGACGGGTAGCGAAGCTCCGCCCGTCGCGGATCCGGTCGACCTCGTACAGCACAGGTACATTCGGATCGCCCGGCCGGAGGAAGTAGGCGTGCAGCGAGTGAGGCCGGCCCACGTCGACAGTGCGACCAGCGGCCATGAGCGACTGGGCAGCCACCTGGCCCCCGAAGATCCGTTGGCGTTCTTCATTTGGATTGGCACCCCGGAAGATGTTGACCTCGATGGGCTCGAGATCGAGCAATTCCACCAGGAGTTCGAGGGCTTCACTCACGGCCTTCATCCTGTCAGGTCCCCGACGGGCCACGGGCGCTCCGGCGGAGCCGGACTTCCGACTGACGGGAACCGGGGCCCGCCGCTACGGTGGTCGCCGTGCCCAAGATCACCTTCCCCGACCGGTTCCTGTGGGGGACCGCCACCGCCGCCCACCAGATCGAAGGCGGCAACGTCAACAACGACTGGTGGGCTATGGAGCACGACCCCGCGTCGAATTGTGTAGACGTCAGCGGCGATGCCTGTGACTCCTTCAACCGCTACCCCGAGGACATCGCCCTCATTGCCGGCCTCGGGCTCGGGGCCTACCGTTTCTCTCTCGAGTGGAGCCGCATCGAGCCCGAGGAGGGGGAGTTCTCCCGGGTCGCCCTCGACCACTACCGGCGGATGGCCGCCACCTGCCACGAGGCCGGCATCCTGCCGGTGGTTACGTTCCACCACTTCACTCATCCTCGGTGGCTGGCCGACGCAGGCACATGGGAGGCCCCACACGCCCCCGACCGCTTTGCCCGTTTCTGCGAGAAGGTGACCGCCCACATGGGCGACCTCATCGGTATGGCCTGCACCCTCAACGAACCCAACGTGGTGGCGACCATGGGCTGGCGTCACGGGCTGTTCCCGCCCCGAGTGCGCGATCGCGACCGTCGCGAAGCGGTAAACGCCGCCATGGTTTCGGCGCATCGCAAATCGGTCGACGCCATCCGATCGGGCCCGGGCGACTTCCCCGTCGGCATGACGGTATCGATGACCGACTTCCAGCTCCTGCCGGGCGGTGAGGCGTGGATCGAGCGCCTGCGCAAGCCCAACGAGGACGTCTTCCTCGAGGCGACTGGCGGTGACGACTTCATCGGGGTCCAGACCTACACCCGTATGCGGGTCGGACCTGACGGCGGACTGGGTGCCGAGCACGGCGTGCGCACGACCCAGATGGGATACGAGGTGTGGCCGGAATCTTTGGCGGCGACGATCCGCCGGGCAACCGACGTGACCGGCGGCCTGCCTGTCTACGTCACCGAGAACGGCATCGGCACCGACGACGACCCGCTGAGGATCGAGTACGTGACCCGGGCCTTGGCCGGCATTCGAACTTGCCTCGACGACGGCATCGACGTGCGCGGCTACTTCTACTGGAGCCTGCTCGACAATTTCGAGTGGGTCCTTGGCTACGGCCCGACGTTCGGACTGGTGGAGGTGGATCGGGAGACGTTTGAGCGCACGGCCAAGCCCAGTGCGGGCTTCTTCGGGGGCGTGGCCAGAGCGAACGGTCTCTGAGCCCGATCTGGTTCAGCGGTGCCCGCAGTGTTTCAGCGAAGCCTGCACGGCGCACCAATGTTACGGACGCGTGACGACTAGCATGAAGGCGATGGAGAACGATTCCCCAGGCATGACGCTCCCGGAGCGAATCGTCCACCTGTGGGAGAAGCGAGCTACCCCCGAGGCTGCCCACCTCTTCAAATACACCATGGTCTCGGTCATCTCGACGATCGTCTCGTTCGGTGTCCTGACCCTTGTATTCGGTGTGCTGAAGGTGTGGGGTCCCATCGGCAGCACCGTCTTCGCCAACGCGGTGGCCACCATCCCCTCCTACTATCTGAATCGCAAATGGGTGTGGGGCAAGGGTGGCCGCTCCCACCTCACCAAGGAGATCATCCCCTTCTGGTCGCTGTCGGCGGTTGGGATCTTCGTTTCGATCTTCGGAGCAGCCGCCGCCAGGCACCTGAGCAAGGTCCACCACCTCAGCCATCTCAAGCAGACCGCCCTCGTGCTGCTAGCCAATCTGGCTTCGTTCGGCATCTTCTGGGTGTTGAAGTTTCTGATCTTCAACCGGATCTTCCACGTCCATCCGCTCGAGGAGCTCGATGAGCTCGTCGAAGCCGCTTGACTGTGAGGCGGACGACTTCGTGCTGATGGCGACGGCCACGCCTACGGGGTCACTGGTCCTGGTGACGGCGGTGTTCCTCGCCAGTGCAGTCGAGATGGTCGAGGCCCTGACCATCGTTCTGGCTGTTGGCGTCACCCGAGGTTGGAAATCGGCCGGCGAGGGTGTGGCAGTGGCTCTGGTCGCTCTGGCCGGCCTCGTGCTCGTCTTCGGCCCGGCACTTGTTCACTACGTGCCGTTGTCCGTGTTGCGACTGGTCGTCGGCGGCCTGCTCCTGGTGTTCGGCCTGCAGTGGCTACGCAAGGCAATCCTGAGGGCCGCTGGCCTGAAGGCGAAACACGACGAGGACGCCATCTTTGCCCAGCAGGTGGCCGAGCTCTCCGAGGCGGCGCCGGTGTCTGGACGGGACGCCACCGCCTTCGCGGTGGCGTTCAAGGGAGTGTTCCTGGAGGGTCTCGAGGTGGTGGTGATCGTGATCACCCTGGGCACGACCTCGCACCGGTTGGGACTGGCCGCTGCCGCGGCCGGTGCAGCTGCCCTGGTGGTCCTCATCGTTGGCCTCGTCGTCCACCGCCAGCTGTCCGGCGTCCCCGAAAATGCCATGAAAATGGGAGTCGGCCTGATGCTGGTCAGCTTCGGTACGTTCTGGGCGGCAGAAGGCGTGCATGTCACGTGGCCTGGCACCGATCTCGCCATTCCGGTCCTGGTTGGCTTCTACGGGCTCGCCGCCTGGGTGCTGATCGCGGCGCTTCGCCACGATACGGCCGAGGAGCCCGCTGGCCTGGCCGCATCTGGGGAGGCCCTCCATGGCTGAGGAGCAGCCGGTCGGGCAGCGGTCGCCTCAAGGGCGATCAGACGACAACCCATCAGTCGTCCTCGGTTGGACCCGCGCCTTCGGCCGGTTCTGGTGGGACTTCCTGATCGGTGACACCCCTGAGCTCTTCGTCGGGGCGGTTGCCGTCATCGGCGTCCTCGCTCTTTTCTCCTTGAAGCCCGGGCTCCGTACTTTTGCCGCATTCCTGGCGCCGGTGCTGGTGGCCGGGGTACTGACGGCTTCCATCTACCGGGCGGCCCGCCGTCGCACGTCGTAAGGCGGGGACGTCCCGACTGTCGGGGGTCCGTCCTTCGGCCTGATCGTCTCGCCGCCTGTTCAGATAGGTTGACCCACAGGCCGCACGAGCAGTTCGTTTACGTCCACGCCTACCGGCTGTTGCACGATCCACCCGATTGCCTCGGCGACGGCCGCAGATTCCAGGGCGAAGGAGGGCGCTCCCGCCTCGCCCCAGAACGGGGTGTCGGTGATACCCGGTTCCACGAGCGCAACCTTGATGCCCGAGGTGGTCAGCTGGGGTCGCAGGTTTTCGGCGAAGGCGGCGACGGCCGCCTTGGTGGCCCCGTAGAGGCTGCCAGGTCGGACGATCCGCCCCGCCACGCTTCCCACCAGGACGATCTGGCCGCCTGGGGCGATGAGGTGAGGAAGGCAGGCCTTGACGAGCAGGGCCGGCCCAAGAACGTTGGTGAGGACCATCGATCGCCACTGGTCCGGTTCTCCATCGGCCAGGTCACCGGATGCCGTGAATCCCGCATTGGCCACGACAACGTCGAGGCCACGGTGGTGGGACACGTGGGCGGCGACCGCCCGCTGGTTGTCCTCCCACCCAGATGCGTCGGCTAGCACGCCGACTGCGTCAGCTCCGGCTGCCTTCAGTTCGGCCACGGCTGCGTCGAGGGTCGACTGCGTGCGACCGGTGACGGTAACCCCTAGTCCAAGGGCTGCGAGGTGGAGGGCGGTGGCCCGTCCGAGGCCGGTGGAGCCGCCGGTGATCAATGCACTGCGAGGGGAGTTCACCCTTTGAGTATGCCGTGGCACGCATTCGAGTGGACCGGACAACTACGGACCCTGTGGTGCCGTGCAGGCCTCGTTGCTCAGTCGCGGAAATTGTCGAACTGCAGCGGAATGCCGAAATCTTCGCCCTTGAGGGCGGCGATGACGGCCTGCAGGTCGTCCCGCTTCTTGCCGGTCACCCGAAGCTGGTCGCCCTGGGTCTGGGAGGACACGCCCTTCAGGTTCAGGTCCTTGATGAACCGGTTGATCTTCTTGGCATGGTCCGAGGAGATGCCGGCCTGGATGCCGAGGCGCTGGCGGGCCGTACCCTTGGCGGCCTCCTCGATCTTGCCGACGTCGAACGACTTGAGGGAGACCTCTCGCCTGACCATCTTCTCCTGGAGCACCTGATATAGGGCCCGCAGGCGGTCTTCGGTGGAGGACGCCAGAATCAGCTCAGTGTCGTTGACTTCGATCGTCGAATCGGTGCCCTTGAAGTCGAACCGGGTAGTGGCTTCGCGGTTGGCCTGGTCCACCGCGTTGCGGACTTCCTGCATGTCAACTTCGGAGACGACGTCGAAGGTGGGCATGGCGAAACAGTAGCGCCGTGCGAAGCGGTAACCTTGCCCGCCTGCGGGTCGGTGCCCGAGCGGCCAAAGGGAGCAGACTGTAAATCTGCCGGCATTGCCTTCGAAGGTTCAAATCCTTCTCGGCCCACGCAGACAAATGCCCTGGTCAGGGAGCTGAAATGCTCTCCGGCCAGGGCATTCGTCATTCTGGCTTGGTTCTGGTGCGAGCTGGAAAGACCTGTGGTTGTCCGTGGAGTCAAGGGTTGAAACGGTCACAACGCTCGATCAGGACTCTCCGTGACGAGTCCACCGCAAGGAATAGCGATGATTCCCGACGATTCGGCCGGCGCTTTCGTGCCCACTCCCGTGGTGTGTTCGATCGGCGCTGCGTCCATGCACGGTCGTGTCACGCCGAACTGGAGGAATTGCGTATTGATCTTGGAATTTCAGCCGGAGTATTCTTAGCGAGCGCACGTGATTCTGGAAAGTTGCAAAGCCAATGGCGGCGGAAAATCTCAGGCCAAAAAGGGCTTCAACCGACTGCGCTTTCTTGCCGCGTTGACGGTGCATCTGCCGAAATCATTCGGCTCTCATGGAGATCGGTCAGGACCATCGACCGGACAGATCCGGTCGGCACATCGGCTAGTTGAGCGGCCGATGATCCGCCACTCGACTCAGGTGAGTAGTTGCTGTCATTTACTGCACGCGGCGGAATAGGCCATGCGGGGCCAACGTGTCCTTACCGTTGGAGCATGACCGGAAGGAGCTGAATTGACGACTGGCAACATTCGGCTCTTGGCGGGGACGGTGCGGCAGCCGGTACGCAGCTGCGGTTGTCGTTGCCATCGTGGCGACCGGTGCCGCCAGCGTGGCCGAGACGACGCCGGCCGGTGCCGCTCCTGCGCCCCTCGTCGTCCTGAACGAACCCTTCACGGGCGCGCAGGTCCAAATCCCGTCTGACTGGGTGCGCCCCGCCCTGCCGGTCGGAACCGTGGGCTCCAACGTCGCATGTCTGACTGCATCCGCTCTGACAGCCCAGACTCCGATCCCTGGCTGTCAGAGCCCAGCAATCCATGCGGCGCCGAACGGAGCGCTTCGGCTCACGGCGGCCACAGGCAACCTCGACGGCGGCGCGTCATTTGCCAGGACCATCCCATCGGCGCAAGGCCTCGACATCCGGTTCAACACCTATCAATACGGTGGAAATGGTGCCGACGGGGTCCTCTTCTATCTGGCCGGATCAGATCCGACCCACCCGACCCCGCCGACCGCGCTCGGCCCACCGGGAGGACACCTCGGGTATTCTGGGGGAGTGGTGCGCCGACCGGTAACGGCCTAGCCAACGGCTACCTCGGGATCGGGTTCGACGTCTACGGGAACTACGCAAACAGCAACTTCAATGGGAGTGGCTGTGCCAATCCAGCCTGGGTCGGATCGGCTACCAGGGTTGCGGGCCAGGTAACCGTTCGTGGTCCAGGTTCGGGCACTACGGGCTACTGCCCGGTGGCCAGTTCGGCTGCGGGAGGCGGACTGAACGGCCTTCTCGGCGGCAACTCCTCGGCGACCCGCAGCGGTTCCCTCGTACCGGTGGAGATCGCCATCAACCCCACGGCCGCAGCCATCGGCACGTCTGGGATGGCGACCGTCCCCGCCTACTCCTTTGTGGTTGCCGTCTCGCCCCTCGGTGGCCCCACGCAACTCGTCACCGGAAGCCTCCCCAACGCCTCGTCGCTCGAGCCGGCCGGGTGGCTCGAGCCGTCCAGCGGCATCCCCTACCAGTTGGCCATGGGATTCGCGGCTTCGACCGGTGGGTCAACCGACGTCCACGAGGTCCGGAATATCGCCGTCCAGCCTCTCTTCGGCAATCCCGCTCAAGTGGATGTGCAGTTGATCGACAGTGCGGCGGGTTCGCTCGTCCAGGGTACGCCGGTCACGTACACGGCCACTGGCTCGCTCTCCGTTGGTGGCGGATCGCTGAATCAGCCGGCCTCGCTCGCCACCACCCTGCCTGCCGGCGTCGTTCCGGGAACGGGATCAGGAACCAACTGGTCCTGCGTCACGGCAGGCCAGTCGGTGACCTGTGCCGATACCGGGACCTTGCCGATTCCCGCTGGAACCAACCTGCCTCCGGTCACCATTCCGGCAAGTGTGACACCTGGTGGGTCCGGACCCGTCTCGGCTACGGCACAGATCGTGTCCGATAACGCTCAGATGGCCGTTGCCAACGTTGCGGGCACTATCAATGCTTCAGCGGCCGCCGGACCGATCCTTGGCATCGCGATTTCGAACAACGTTGCGGGGTCGTTCACGCAGAATGGTGCTGCCACATTCAACTTCCAGGCGACCGTACCTGCGGGCGGCTCGGCCGAGAGCCACGTTGTCACCGTCACCGACACTCTTCCAACCGGCATCGTTCCCGGAACCGACAGTGGCACCTCGTGGTCATGCAGCACGGTCTTCCAGACAGTCACCTGTACTCGGGCAGGCACGCTCCCGATCGTGCCTGGCACCGTCCTTCCAGCGATATCCTTGCCAGTTGCGGTGTCGGCCACGTCGTCAGGCGGTATCGCCACTACCGCGACATCGGCTTCGTCTGATGCTCTCACCGTCCTGGCAACCGACTAAGGATCGGTCACTTCGCTTCCCGCGTATGGGCTAACTCTCTTCGACTCCAAGAGCGGCAACGTTCCGGCCAATGGGACGTTCACGCATACGGCCACCCCGTCGCTCTTGGCCTCAGGGGGCACCGAAACCCTCGACCCGACGATCATTCAGGCCATGGCTTCGGGCGTGACTGCATCCGCTGCGAGCGGTACCGGGTGGACCTGCTCGCTGCTATCGCTCAACAAGGTGGTGAGCTGTGTCTTTAGTGGCGCCCTCCCCGCGCCGGGGGGTTCCTTCCCGCCCATCACGATCACCGTCGCGACGACCCTCGGGTCGGGCAACATCTCGAGCAGCGCCACGGTGACCTCGCCGGACGGACTGTCGGCTTCCGCCAC
>JAYVYR010000121.1:0-16360 GCA_043784065.1 Acidimicrobiaceae bacterium | reverse complement strand
GTCGCCGCCGGCACGTGCCCGGCCACCCGGTACCGGTGAGCACGTGCCTCGCCAATCGTGCGGGCCTGGGCCAGCACAGGCGTGACTCGGAACTCGTCGCCGGCCTCGGGAGGCTCGGAGAACCCGAGCACCTGAACCGGAGTGGAGGGCGGGGCTTCTTTGATCTGGTGACCGTGGTCGTCGACCAGAGCCTTGACCTTGCCCCATGCCGCGCCGGCCACGATCGGGTCACCGACCCGGAGCGTGCCCCGCTCGACGATGACCGAAGCCACGGGACCACGACCAATCTCGAGCTCGGCTTCGATGACGATGCCCCGGGCCCGGCCCTCCGGCGATGCCTGCAACTCCTCGATCTCGGCGACCAGGACGATCTGCTCCAGCAGATCCTCGATGCCGAGGGACTGCAGGGCCGACACCTCGACGGCGATGGTGTCGCCGCCCCATGCCTCGGGGACCAACCCATGCTCTGACAATTGCTGGAGCACCCGGTTGGGGTCAGCCTCATCACGGTCGATCTTGTTGACGGCCACGATGATTGGGACGTCGGCAGCATTAGCGTGGCTGATGGCCTCAACGGTCTGAGGCATTACGCCATCATCGGCTGCCACCACCAGGACCACGATGTCGGTCACTTCGGCACCACGGGCACGCATGGCCGTAAAGGCCTCGTGGCCCGGTGTGTCGATGAAGGTGATCGGGTGGCCCTGCCACTCGACCTGGTAGGCGCCGATGTGCTGGGTGATGCCGCCAGCCTCGCCTGCCACGACGTTGGCTGACCGAATGCGGTCGAGCAGCAGCGTCTTGCCGTGGTCGACGTGACCCATCACGGTCACGATGGGCGGGCGGGTCCGCAGCTCGGACTCGTCCTCTTCCTCGTCGTCATCGTCGAAGAACTTGGCCAGCAATTCGGCCTCGCGCTCTTCGCCCGGGTCGACCAGGCGCACCTCGGCACCCAACTCTGCAGCAAACAGATCGATCATGTCGTCGGTGAGCGACTGGGTGGCGGTGACCAACTCCCCCTGCAGAAGCAGGAATCGGACGACGTCACCAGCCGACCGGTTCAGCTTCGGACCGAGATCACGGGCCGTCGAGCCCCGCTCGATGATGACCTCATGTTCGGGCACCGGTGCGGTCGACGGCACGTACGCGGTGAGGGTGGTCGGCTCCAGCTCCTCGAGGTTCCGACGACGCCGACGGGGGCGACGCTGATTGGGACGGCCGCGACCCACGCCGGGGCCACCCCTCCCACCAGGACCACCGGGTCCGCCACCGGGTCCGCCTCCCGGACGACCGGCACCGAAGCCACCACCACTGCCACCAGGACGTCCGCCGTAGCCGCCACCGGTGGCACCAGGAGGGCCACCAGTACGAGGCGCACCGGGCCGACCGGCTCCAGGACCACCGGGGCGACCAGCGAAACCTCCAGCACGCGGGGCGCCTGGCGGCGGGCGCCGCCCGCCAGCCCCGGGCGGCGGCGGGATGGGCTTACCAGTGACAGAACGGGGCGGACCGCCAGGAGGCGGCGGAATCGTGCGGTCGGACGCACTGGTCGGCGGCCGGATCGGGGCGGAGGCGGGCTGAATCGGAGCTTCGGTCGTTGCGGCGGCAACCGGGGCCGCCTGAGGTACGACTGCTGACGCCGACGGTGCCGATGCAGCCGCTAACGGAACCGGTACGGCAGGTACCGCCGGTGCGGCAGGTGCTGGCGGTGCGGCAGCGGCAGCTGCGGCCGGAGCCACCGAGGGTGCCGGAACAGTGGAAGGTGCAGCAGCTGGAGTCTGGGCGGCCACAGGCGCCGGAGTCGGGGTCGCCATTGGCGTGACCGGCGGTGCCGGTTCCGGGGCGCTGGCGGCCGGAGCCACCGGGGCCGCGATCGGTGGCGGAGTCGGAGTGATCAGTGCAGGAGCCGGGGTACTGGCGGCCGGAGCCGACGCTGCCGGACGGGGTGCGGACGCAGGCGCATGTATGGCACTTGGCTGCTCCGAAGCCGGACGGCTTGTCACCAGGCGGGCACCGGTGCGCTTGATCGGGGCTGGGGATGCCGGTTCGGCGCTCCCATCAGCGGCCGGGCCGTCGGCGTCAGCGTCCGGAGTGCCGGATGCGTCTGCGGACGCGACCTGCTTGGCCGGGGCCTTCTTGGCGACGGCCTTCTTGGCCGGCGCAGCCGGCTCTTCGGGCTGCACGGGGCGACGAAGCCCCTCGCGGTCGGCCTTGCGACGGGCGCGATCTGCTTGTGCGTCCTCAATGGACGACGAATGGCTCTTGACACCCATCCCGAGGGACAGGCAGAGGTCAAGGGCCTCCTTGTTGGTCAGGCCGAGCTCATGAGCGAGCTCGTATACCCGGATTTTCTTCGGCAACGGCTGTTACTGCCCTTCCATCGATGTCGTAGGTGCCAAAGCGCACATACGACCCTCTATCTTCGCACATCACGACGCTGGACTCTCCGAGCCCTCACGGCCGGTTGGTTCAGCGGTTCCTTCGAGCGCCCGACGCAGGTCGTCGACCACCCCGACTCCGATCGGGCCCCGAAGCGCCCGTTCGAAGGCCCGGCGCTTGACGGCCAGATCAACACAGGTCGTCGAGTTCCGGCACAACCAGGCACCTCGCCCAGGCAACGTCCGCCCTGGGGTCAGCGAACCGTCGCCGAGCCGCACCACCCGCACCATGGTGTCGGCCGGACCATTCCGGCGGCACCCGATACAGGTCCGTCGAGGGCCTATGCCGGACCCTCCCCGGTCGGAGCTACATGCCCGTCGGCGTCCGGGGCGCCCGTGGCTGCCTCCATTGCATCGGCGCCGGTCGGATCGGTCTCCTCGCCGCTCTTTTCGATAGCAGCCCCATCTGGCAGAGCATCTGCGGAGACCTCGACGACCCCGTCCGAGGTGACGTCGGCAGCTTGATCAACGCCGGGAGCATCCTCGACACCAGAGACCTCGTCGGCGCCATCAGCGCCCTCGGCCCATTCGGTAGCAGATACGGCCGAGCCGCCCTCGGCGGGCTGCCAGACCATCTCACCCGCCTCGTTCTGGATCCACTCACCTTCGGCCCATTCCTCGCCGGCGTAGCCTGATTCTTCCTCGGCCAACTGGGTCTCGCTCTTGATGTCGATCCGCCATCCGGTAAGACGAGCGGCCAGGCGGGCATTTTGGCCTTCCTTGCCGATGGCCAGCGACAGCTGATAGTCGCTGACGATGACCGTGGCCGTGCCCGACTCATCATCGAGGCGGACCTCTCGAACCCGAGCCGGGGCCAAGGCAGACTGGATCAACTCGACCGGATCATCGGAGTAGGGCACCACGTCGACCCGCTCGCCGCGGAGTTCGTTGGTGACCATGCGCACTCGGGACCCCCGGGCTCCGACGCAAGCCCCGACCGGGTCCACGTTGGGGTCGTTCGACCATACGGCGATCTTGGTGCGGTGGCCCGGCTCGCGGGCGGCGGCCTTGATCTCTACGGCACCGGAGGAGATCTCCGGGACCTCGAGTTCGAATAGCCGCTTGATCAGGCCAGGATGGCTCCGGCTGACCACGATCTGAGGACCCTTGGTCGTCTTGCGGACCTCGACGATGTACGCCTTCAGACGAGCGCCGTGCTCGTAGCGCTCGTAGGAGACCTGCTCGGCCTGAGGCAACAGTGCCTCGACCTTGCCCAGATCGAGCAAGGTGTAGCGGTTGTCCGTCTGCTGGACGATCCCGGTGACAATGTCGCCCTCGCGGCCTGCGTACTCCTCATACTTGAGGTCGCGCTCGACCTCGCGGATGCGCTGGAGGATGACCTGCTTGGCCGTCTGGGCGGCAATGCGGCCGAAGTCGTCCGGAGTGTCGTCCCACTCACGAATGACATTGCCGTCCTCGTCGAGTTCCTGGCCGTAGACCCGGATCTCGCCCGAATCCGGGTCGATGGTGACAACGGCCTCCTCAGCCGAGTCCGGCATCCGCTTGTAGGCGGCAACCAGGGCGTTGGCCAGGGCGTCGAGCAATGTCTCGACGGAGATCCCTTTGTCGCGGGCGATCTGGCCGAGTGCGTCGAGGAACTCGAAGTTCGGCTTGCTCATGGGTTCACGACCTGCTTCCTCTTCTGCGTCTTATTCGGTGTTGCGTTCTTCTGAGTCGGACTGTTCTGGTCCTTGAGGGTTGAGCCCCTCGCCGCCGCCTTCACGTGGCCGGATTTCTTGCCCGTCGGGTTACCTGGAGTGTCCTGCCCGCCCCACACGAAAACGGTGCGGGCTCGGTCGATGTCGCTGTAGGCCAACCGGATAGGTTCTTCGGACCCGTCGACATCCAACGTGAAGCCTTCATCATCAGAAGCGAGCAGGATGCCCTGAATTCGACGCTCACCTGGAACCTGCGGGCGGGTCTTGACCGTCACCGTGGCCCCGCCGGCTTTGGTGAAGTGAGCCGGGGTCCGCAGTGGGCGTTCGATCCCGGGGCTCGAAACCTCGAGCGAGTAGCGGCCCGGGATAGGATCCAACTCGTCGAGCAGGGTTGAAACGGCCCGGTTGGCGTCGGTGAGCGCTTCGAGATCGACCCCACCCTCGCGGTCGACGGTCACCTGAAGGACGCCCGCCTTCATCTCGACGTCCACCAGTTCGAGGTTGGCCGCCAGCACGGCGGGTTGGAGCACGGCGAAGAGATCTTCGACCATCTGCGCTGCCTCACTTCCCGGTGGGTTCGTCTGCTATCGGACTTATCGTTGCTGGTCCCGGGCCAGCGACCCGGGGGTCCTGACCTGCGCTGCGCACTCCGAAGGGGGTGTTTTCGACCAAAACAAAAGCGTGGGCTGGCCGCCCACGCCTCGTCAGCGTCACTACACTCCAACTGAACCGCAGGCTGATCAGCATAGCAGTCCAGGCACGCCTCCGGGACCCCTGACCAGGCAGTCCGCGAACCCACGCCGTTGTTCTGAAGGAGGCAGCGTGGCCTTCAGATCCCTTGCCGGCCCCATTCAGAAGCTGAGTAGCGCCCCCACGGGTCCGTCCAGATCCGCCTCCCGCTCACTTCCGTCGATCCGTGACCGCCGCTCCACGATCCCACGGGCCACGCCCTTGGCCCCGACGACCAAACGGACGGGAATCCCAAGTAGATCGGCATCGGCGAACTTGACTCCGGGCGACACGTCACGGTCGTCGTAGAGGACCTCGATCCCGGCAGCCTCAAGCCGGTCGTGGAGGCTGTCGGCGGCCTCGGCCACCTCGAGGGAGCGGCCGGCCCCGAGCGACAGCAAGTGGACCTGGAACGGCGCCAGAGCCTCCGGCCACTGCAGCCCCTTGTCGTCGTGGAACTCCTCGGCCACCACGGCCATCAACCGGGACACCCCCATGCCGTAGCAGCCCATCGAGAAGACGGCCTCGACGCCGTCTTCGGTCACGAATGAAGCGCCCGTCATCACGCTGGAATACTTGGTCCCCAACTGGAACGTGTGAGCGGCTTCGACGGATCGGACTAGGTCCACCTTCTGACCGCAGCGCGGACAGGAGTCGC
This sequence comes from Acidimicrobiaceae bacterium, assembly GCA_043784065.1. GTDB lineage: Bacteria > Actinomycetota > Acidimicrobiia > Acidimicrobiales > RAAP-2 > Bog-756. The sequence goes on along the minus strand of JAYVYR010000121.1, from coordinate 10,877 downwards.
CGGTCTCCACTTGAGCGAAGGACCCCCACTCGTCGACGGTGAAGTCTCGGCCCAGCAGGACCCCGCTGACGTGGTGGTCGGCTTTGTTGGCCCCCACGATCCAAGGCCCCGGCCTGGTCACGCCCAGGTCGGCCACAACAGTGAATCCGGCACCTTGCGCGTCCATCGGCCCGATGTAGCCCTTCACCATGGCCGGATGGGCGGCGAACTCCGTCTCTTCGAACAGGCGCCAGCCGGTGGGCAGCCGGGCTTCACGGTCGCCGGACAACAACACCAGGACCGGACGGCCGGATTCATCGACCACGGCGAGGCTCTTCAGCATGTCGGCGCCGGTGACACCCGGGTCGTCGAAGAAGGTCACTACCTCGGCGATTCCGGGGCGGCCAGGGGTGTGGTGCTCAACCATCGCCGCAGCACCCGCCACGACCGGCAAGATTTCGCCGAATCCACCACGGGCGGCGGCCTCCACGTTGGCGGCATAGCCGCAGGCCACGCACCGGACGAAGTGGTCCTCGCCGACCGGAGAAGGAACCATGAATTCATGGTTGACCTCCCCACCGATAGCACCTGACTCGGCTTCTACCGGTGACACATCCAGGCCGAGGCGGGCGAAGATCCGGAGGTAGGCGTCGAACACGATGCCGTACGAGGACTGCATGGCGTCCTTGTCGACATCGAACGAGTAGGCGTCGGCCATGATCAGTTCGCGGGTTCGCAGTAGCCCGAACCGGGGTCGGGCCTCGTCACGGAACTTGACCTGGATCTGATACACGGTCAGGGGCAGCTGGCGGTAGGAGTCGATCTCAGCGCCCACCGTCACAGTGACGACCTCCTCGTGGGTGGGTCCGAGCACGAACGAGCCACCACGGCCCTTGACCTGCATGGCCGGCAGGGCGTCGCTTCCGAACAGTTCGGCTCGGCCACTCTCCTCCCACAATTCAAGTGGGTGCAGGGCCGGCAGAAGCAGTTCCTGGCAGCCGGCAGCGTCGAGTTCCTGGCGGATCACGGACTCGATGCGGTGAAGGACCCGGAGCCCAAGGGGTAGGAACGTGTAGACGCCTGAAGCCAACCGGCGGATGAACCCGCCCCGCACCAGGAGCTGGTGGCTGGCCACCTCGGCGTCGGCCGGGGCCTCTCTCAGGGTGCGGACGAGGAGGCGGGACATGCGCATGAGCGAAGATCCTACCGGCCACCCGTCCGCACTCCGGATGGGAATGAGGCCGAAGGTAGCCGACGCTCAGTCAGATGCGTCCTCGTTGCCGAATCGCTTGCGGATCAGCTCGACTCTGGTTTCCGAGGCGTTGGCGTCGTCGCCCTTGGCCTCCAGCAGATCACGACGATCGGCCTCGGCTTCTGCCTCCGCTCCCGCATCCGCAGCAGCCAGACGAGCTTCGACTCCTTCGGCGACGAGCCGTTCGGCCTCCTCGACTAACGCCGAGACCATCTCGGCTTCGGGGACGACCCGGACGATCTTTCCCTTGATGAACAGATGACCTCGTTTGCGGCCGGCGGCGATCCCGATGTCGGCCTCACGGGCCTCGCCCGGCCCGTTCACTACGCAGCCCATGACGGCCACCTGGATCGGGAGGTTGCGGTTCTCGAGTGCCTCCTGGGCGGCTTGGGCCACGGCGATCACATCGATTTCCGATCGCCCGCAACTCGGGCAGGCGATCAGGTCAAGGCCCTTGCGCTCGCGCAGACCGAGGGCCTCGAGCAGTTGGCGGCCGGCCCGAGCCTCCTCGACCGGGTCGGCGGTGAGCGAGTACCGGATGGTGTCACCGATGCCTTCGGCCAGCAAGGTGGCGATACCGGCGGTCCCCTTGAGCAGACCTGCAGGCGGTGGACCCGCCTCGGTAACGCCCAGGTGGAGGGGGTGGTCAAACGTCGCCGATGCCAACCGGTACGACTCGATCATGAGCGGAACTGACGAGGCCTTCACCGAGATCTTCACGTCGTCGAAGCCCACTTCCGAAAAGTAGGCGAGCTCCATCCGGGCGGACTCCACCAGTGCCTCGGGGGTTGCTCCGCCGTACTTCTTGTAGAGGTCTGGGTGGAGCGAACCGGCATTGACCCCGATGCGGATGGGGACACCCCGGTCTTTTGCCTCGGCGGCGACCAGTTTGATCTCGTGGGGCTTCCGCAGATTGCCCGGATTGAGTCGCAGCCCCTGCACACCGGCTTCGAGCGCGGCCAAAGCCATCTCTACGTGGAAATGGATGTCGGCGATGATCGGCACCGGTGATCGGGGAACAATGCGAGCCAACCCTTCTGCGGCCGCCTCCTCGTTGCAGGTGCACCGGACGATGTCGGCGCCAGCCGCGGCCAGTGCGTAGATCTGGCTCAGCGTCCCGTCCACATCGGCCGTCTTGGTGGTGGTCATCGACTGGACGGTGACCGGGGCTCCGCCGCCTATGGCCACGCCACCCACGTCAATCCGGCGGGTTTGGCGTCGCTCGGTCAGACTCCCTCGGGGGTGTGGCATGCCCTCAATCCTACCGGGGGACGTGGTCAACGGAGCCCTCGTGGCATAGGCCAGCGACGGCCAGGGCATCTGCCCGTGCGCGCCGGATGAACCACATCAGCCGAAAGGGTTGGCCATGGGGTGGAGGATGTCCGTCAGCAGAGTCGTGGCGAACAGCACGCCCAGAATGGCCACCATGGCCCAGGTGTAGGGCAGGAGTTTGGTCACGTCCGCGTGGTACTGGACCTTCTTGCGTCCAGTCCGGATCTTCTCGTAGATGGCGATGGCCACGTGGCCGCCGTCGAGGGGCAGCATCGGGAAGAGATTGAAGATCCCGACGAACAAATTGATGGCCACCAGGATACCCAAGAGGTAGGCGACACCGGCGTGGGCGGCGTCGGTGGCCGTCTGGACGGCGCCCACGATCGACGAGACTCGGGTCCCGTTGGCCGCCGACTGGCTGGCCGCCTTGGCGCTGGTCACATTTTGAAATCGCTCTACGGTGGCCTGCGGCGAGAACAGGTGGGCTACGCCTACGACTGAAGCCCACGAGTACCGCACGAGCCCTGTTGCCGTGTGGGCCAGGCCTTGTATTGGGCCCAGAGTCTCGGTTGGTGCTCCGAGGCTCACGCCGATCACCCCGTAGGGCTTCCTACCGGCCGGGACACCAACTCCCTGTTCGTGGACCGTGCGACCGTCCACCGGGGTGACGGTCATCGCGCGCCGGGTGCCGTTCCGGGTGACCACCAAACTGAATGGTTCGCCCGGGTGGTTCCGGATAGCCGAGATGAGGGCATCGGGGTTGCCAGACACGGCCCTGCCGTCGGCCGACACCACTACATCGCCAGGCCGGAGGCCGGCTATCTGTGCCGGTCCCGGCTTGCCACCCACGGCCAACACCTGGCTGACGCCAACCTTGGTGTTGCTCGGCACACCAACAAAGGAGAGCAGGGTCCACAACAGGACGAAGGCCATCAGGAAGTGCATGGCGGACCCGGCCGCGGCCACCAGCAGGCGGGCCCGGAAGGGCTGGCGGCGGTAGGTGCGAGCCTCGTCGGCGGGGTCCACCACCTCGAGGTTGGTCATGCCGGGGATCTTCACGTAGCCACCGAGGGGGAACGCCTTCACGCCGTAGACGGTCTCTCCCCTGCGGAACGACCAGAGGCGGGGCCCGAAACCGAGGAAGTACTCGGTGACCTTCATGTTCCCGTGCTTGGCTGCCAGGAAGTGGCCCAACTCGTGCACCATGATCATCACGATGAGGCAGACCACGACGACCAACAGGGCGACTTGGCGGGTGACCACAGCCAGCGCCACCACCGACACCACCACCAGGCCCAGCTCGACCAGTGAACGGGCGGCTGACTTGGACGGGCGGGCGGGTGTGTCACCCGACATCGGATCTTCGGTCTCGTCGACCAGGGCGTCGAGGACGCTCATGCCGCGCTCCGGCCGGCCACCACACGGGAGGCAAGTCGGCGGGCCCTAGCATCGGCCTCCAGGACCTCGTCCACCGTGCGGTCGACCGCCAGACCAGGAGCGTCGTAACTGTCGAGCGTTCCGGCCACCACCTCGGAGATGGCCGCCCAGGAGATCCGGCCGGCCAGGAAGGCCTCCACTGCCACCTCGTTGGCCGCGTTCAGCCAGGCCGGAGCCAAGTCGCCGGCCTGGCCCGCACGGTAGGCCAGGTCGAGACAGGGAAAGGTGGTTCGGTCGGGCGGCTCGAACTCGAGGACCGAAAGCTGAGCCCAGTCGATGGCACCGAATGCGGTCCCCAGTCGGGCCGGATAGGACAACGCATACCCGATGGGCAGGCGCATGTCGGGCAGCGACAGCTGAGCGACGACAGCACCATCCCGAAACTCGACCATCGAATGGACGATCGACTGGGGGTGTACCACGACGTCGATGGCGTCGTACGGAATGCCGAACAATTCGTGCGCCTCGATGACCTCGAGCCCCTTGTTCATAAGCGTGGAGGAGTCCACGGTAATCTTCGGACCCATCGACCAGGTCGGATGGGTCAATGCCTGCTCGATGCCGACTGAGGCCAGCTCGTCCGGCGTCGAGCCGCGGAACGGACCGCCCGAAGCGGTCAGCAGCAGTCGGGCGACATCCTCACTCCGGCCCGAACGAAGACACTGGTGGATGGCGCAGTGCTCGGAATCGACGGGCAGGATCTGAGCGCCAGGGGTATGGCGTACCCGAGCCACCACCGGGGCGCCGGCGATGATCGATTCTTTGTTGGCTAGCGCCAGACGCTTTCCGGCCTCGAGAGCAGCCAACGTGACCGACAGGCCGGCAAAGCCGACCACGCCATTGACGACCACATCAGCCAGGGTGGCAATGGTGGCCAGCCCATCAGGGCCTGCCAGTACCTCGGTGCCGATGGGCAGCCGACCGGCCAGCTCGCGGGCCAACGTGGCATCGCCGATGGCCACCACTTCGGGTCGGACGGCACGGGCCTGATCGACCAGGAGGTCCACGGAACGCTGAGCGCCCAGGGCGACCACCCGGAAGCGCCCCGGGTCTTCGGCCACCACGTCGAGCGTCTGGGTGCCGATCGAACCGGTGGAGCCTACGACGGCCACGGTCACCTCGCAGGCGGAGTCGACCCTGTCAAGGCCCATCGATGACGGCGCTGCGGGTCCTCCGGTCGAGCGGTTCATCTCTCCAGCCTGCCCGAAGTTCAAGCGATGTTGAGCGCGCGCACCAGGTAGTACGTGGCAGGCAGCACGAACAGGAGGGCATCGACCCTGTCGAGGACTCCTCCGTGGCCGGGCAACAGGGTACCCATGTCCTTCAGGCGCAGATCCCGCTTGAGCAACGACTCGCAAAGGTCGCCCAACGGTGCGACGACAGCCACCACGATACCGAGCAGGGCGCCGTTGGCTGGCGTCCAAGGGTGGACGAACGACCCGATCACGATTGTCGAGACCAGGATCGAAGACAACGCGCCGCCAGCCAGTCCTTCCCACGTCTTGTTCGGGCTGATCGTGGGGGCGAGCTGCCGGCTACCGATCCAGCGGCCGACCACCAAGGCGCCCACATCGTTGGCGACTGTGGCGACGATGGCACCGAGCAGGAAGGCGATGCCGTGGCGGTTCGGGAAGGAAGACGGTGCGAGGAGCAGCCCAGCGTAGGAACCGAGCAACGCCACCCATCCGATCACCAGCATGGTGGAAGCCGTGCCAGCCACGGCCGAACCGCGTTCGATGCCGAACAGGTACCAGAGGAGGGTGAAGGCGGTGATGAGTACCAGGACAAGAGGAAGGGCGGCGATGCCTTTGTTGTATGCGCCGACCATCAGCGAGATGGTGCCCACCAAGCCGAGCAGGGTGGCTGGCCGCCAGCCGGACTTCTTGAGGACGGCGAAGGCCTCGCCGGCAGCAAATGTGACCACCACGAGGCACAGGATCACCGCGGTAACGGTACCGATCTTGAACGCTAGGAGGGCGACGACCGCCACCGCAACGCCGGTTCCGATGCGCAGGCCGGTGCTGCCCCCTTCCTGCTCATCCGAGCTGCCACCGGAACGGTGTGCGGCCGGGTCGGGCGGGCTGCCACCGGTCACGGTGGGCGAGTGATTACTGCTGGAGCGGAGCGGTCGGTCGCTCGGTCCGGAAGGCCCGCGAAGTCGCCGGCGGGCCCGTGACTCCTCGACGGGTGCGGCGTTCGTAGCCGCTACCGCAACCGGTTCGAGCACCTGTTCGTGTTCGGCAGCACGGTCGGCGGCGGCCAGGCCGGCAAGGCCGGGCTTCCGTCGCCCGGCACCCGGCACGTCGGCGACGGAGGCCCCGCCGGCCAGCGGATCCGTCGATGCGAGGACATCGTCGTCTGGTCGTTTGGCCTTCAGTCGGGCGGGCAACAGGCCGCTGCGACGGGCCCGACCCATCCGGGGGCTGCCGGACGGTCGGGCAAGATCGTCGGTCACGACACCGATGTCGTCCGTGCCCTCTGCCGCGGAGGCGGCGGCAGAGGCGGACTCTCCTGCAGCCACCGCGGCACCCATCGCAGCGACATCGGCGGCCATGATCACCGAGGTGACGTCACCGGTGGCCACCGGTCGGGGTGTCGAAGGGACCGAACGGTCAGCCTTCGGCTCGGGGGAACCGACGATATCGACGGGTTCGGTGATGGGGTCCGTCACTTGCGTCGGGGCCGACTTCGCGCTTGGGCCGGGCTGGCCGGGGCGAACGGAGTCGAGGTCGAACTCCCACGGTCGGCGCTCCTCGTCGGTAGCCCGTGTCTCGTCGAGAGCCCCGAGGGCGGCCCGGTCGTCGCTGAACATTGAAGGCTCGAACTCCTCCTCGTGGGCCGTCCAATCGGCGTCCTCCTCCCGCCACGTAGGCGGCAGGATCGCACTCGCTTCACCCTCGTCCCGGGCAAGCACCGCCGGGACTTGCCCGGTGGCCGGCTCAGTCCAATGCGGCAACTCGGTGGAGCCAGCCGGCGTTGATTCGGGTGCTTTGTCCACGGGATCGGGGCCAGGCTCGTCGATGATCCTCACCGACGAAAGCGAGGAGGCCTCGGGCGAGATGTGGGCGGGCGGGACCACGGGAACCTCTGAGGTGATGTCCGCAGCAGTTTCCGCACCGATGATGCGGACTCCCCCGGTCGAAGGTCCCGACGGGTCGGGGTGCGAAAGGCTTCCGTCGTCGTCCTTCTCGCCGTCCTGCCTCTCCGGGCCATGCTCCACGTTGATCGCTTCCTCCCCAGGAACGGGCCGCAGCCGGCCCATATCGTTGTCGGACCGTGAGCCGGCCCGGTGTCGCAGCCGGACCTGCGCCCGGCCTGCTGTCAGATCTCGAGGAGCTCCTGCTCCTTGTGAGCGACCAGGCGGTCGATTGCCGCCACATTGTCCTGCGTGACCTTGTCGAGGTCCTTCTCGACCCGGTCGAGCTCGTCGGATGACAGATCGCCATCCTTCTGCATCGCTTCGAGCTCCTGGCGGGCGGTGCGGCGCATGTTGCGGACCGTGACCCGTCCATCCTCGGCTTTCTGCTTCACCACCTTCACCAGCTCCTTGCGGCGCTGCTCGGTGGGAATAGGGAACGACAGTCGGATCACCGTGCCGTCATTCGACGGGTTGATGCCGAGATCGGAGTTCTGGATCGCTTTCTCGATGGCTCCGAGCGAGCCCTTGTCATAGGGCGAGACGACGAGGAGGCGGGCCTCTGGGACACTGAACCCGGCCATCTGACGGAGTTCGGTCTCCGTGCCGTAGTAGTCCACCTTCAAGTGCTCCACCAGGGCGGGCGTGGCCCGTCCTGTGCGGATGGCGCTGAATTCGGACTGGGTGTGGTCGACCGCCTTGGACATGTGCTCGGTGGCGTCAGAAATCACCAGTGCCATCAGGTCGTCATCCATTAACGATCCAGCGTAGTCATCGGCGCCCGGGCGCACCCGGAAACCGTCCTCAACTGGTGGTTCATCGGACCAGGGTCCCGATGGACTCGCCGCTGAGGGCCTTGCGGATATTGCCCGGCTCCATCAGATCGAAGACCCGGATCGGGAGCCCGTTGTCCTTGCAGAACGTGATCGCAGTCAGGTCCATCACCCGTAGGTCTTTGGACACGACCTCCATGAAGGAGACTTCGTCGTAGCGGGTGGCGGTGGGATCGAGTCGAGGATCGGCGGAATAGACGCCGTCGACCCCGCCGTGGGTCCCTTTGCACAGCAACGAGGCCTCGATCTCTGCGGCCCGAAGGGCGGCCGAGGTGTCAGTGGTGAAGTAAGGGTTGCCCATCCCGGCGGCAAACACCACGACCCGGCCCTTTTCAAGGTGCCGGATCGCCCGGCGGCGAATGTAGGGCTCAGCCACCTCGGCCATCTGCACGGCCGACAGCACGCGGGTTGCCTGACCGTGGTGCTCGAGTGCGTCTTGGAGGGCAAGGGCGTTGATCACCGTACCGAGCATCCCCATGGTGTCGGACGTGGCCCGGTCCATGCCTGCGCCGGCTCCCGTGGTCCCCCGCCAGATGTTGCCGCCGCCGACCATCACGGCCAGTTCGAGATCGAGTTCGGCGCGCGTCTGGGCGATCTCACGGGCCAATTGCTCGACTGCGGCGGCGTCAATCGTCTCGTCAGATGCCGACGAGGCCAGCGCCTCACCGGAGAGCTTCAGAACGATCCGCTTTCGTTGACCCACCGTCACTCAGTCGCCGACGACGACCTGGGCGAACTCCGTCACCTTGGCGTCGCCGAGCAGCTTTGCGATGGTCTGCTTCTCATCCTTGATGTAGGGCTGATCGAGCAGGACCCGCTCCTTGAACCAACCGTTCAGCCGACCTTCCACAACCTTCGAGAGCGATGCTTCGGGCTTACCCTCATTGAGGGCAATCTTCTCGATGGTCTCGCGCTCGGCGGCCACGTCAGCCTCCGGCACGGCGTCGCGGTTGATGTACAGCGGGCGGGCGAATGCGATGTGGGCGGCGATGTCGTGGGCCAGATCCTTGGTACCTCCGGCCACGGCGACGACCACGGCGTTGACACCTCGACCGGCCTGAAGGTGGAGATAGGAGTCGACGGCACCGTCGCCAGGAGCCTCGATGCGAACGACTTGACCAAGGGAGATATTCTCCTTCAACTTCACTTTCATCGAATCGAGTTCGTCGCTGCGACCGTTGACGGCATCGACCCCCTTGGCGGCAACCAGGACAGCGAGTTCACTCACGAAGGCGACGAACTCATCGGATTTGGCCACGAAGTCAGTTTCCGAGCGGAGCTGGACGATGGCCACCACGTTGTCGGCGGTTCCTACGGCGACTGCACCTTCAGAAGCCTCACGGTCGGCCCGCTTGGCCTGGCTAGCGAGCCCGTTCTCGCGGAGCCAGGTGACAGCCTTGTCCATATCGCCATCATTTTCCTCGAGGCCGCGCTTGGCATCAAGCATGCCCACCCCGGTCAGCTGCCGAAGCTTCTGGACATCCTTTGCGGTGAATCCAGCCACGGTCAGACCCCTTCGGTGAGAGTGGCGGCGGGGGTCTCGGCAACCGGTGCTGCCGGTGCTTCAATTGCAACTGCTTCGGCCGGTGCCGGGGTACCGGCAACCGGTGCTGCCGGTACCTCAGTTGCGACCGTTTCGGCCGGTGCCGGGGTCTCGGCAACCGGTGCTGCCGGCGCCGGAGTTACGGCGACAGGTGCGACCGGTGCCCGAGGAACGGCCGGTGAAGCCGGTGCGGCCGGTGCCTTAGCGGCGGGTGCCGGGCGGTTCTGGGCAATGAATCGACCCTCGGTGACTGCATCGGCCACCACCCGGCAGAGTAGGGCACCCGATCGGATGGCGTCATCGTTGCCCGGAATCACGTGGGTGATGACGTCCGGGTCGCAATTGGTGTCAACCACGGCAACGATGGGCAGACCCAGCTTGTTGGCCTCAGTGACCGCTATGTGCTCCTTGTTCGTGTCAATAACGAAGATGGCGTCAGGCAGCTTGTCGAGGCCACGGATGCCACCCAAGTTCCGCTGCAGCTTCTCAAGCTCACGGGAGTTGCGCAGGGCCTCCTTTTTCGGCATCGCCTCGAAGTCGCCGGCCTTCTCCATTGCCTCGAACTCCTTCATACGCTTCACCCGGGTGGAGACCGTCTGGAAGTTGGTGAGCATCCCGCCGAGCCAGCGCTCGTTGACGTAGGGCATACCGCATGCATCGGCGTAGACAGCCACAGGGCCCTGGGTCTGCTTCTTGGTGCCCACGAAGAGGACAGTTCCGCCACCGGCGACGAGGTCCCGGATGTAGGCGTAGGACTCCTCGATACCCTTCATCGTCTGCTCGAGATCGATCAAGTAGATCCCGTTGCGCTCACCGATGATGAATCGCCGCATCTTGGGGTTCCATCGACGGGTCTGATGCCCGAAGTGGACACCGGCGCCCAACAGTTGCTTCATGCTGATGACGGCCATGTGACTGCTCCTCGTGACGGTTGATTCCCGACTGCAGCACCCCCAAGAGGGGCGACCGTGGACGCGGCCGGGTGCGACTAAATACCGCTTGGACTCCCACCGGGTGGCAGGATTCGCTCATGCTACTGCCCGAGCGCCTCGGCCTCCACTCGGCCTCCTCGAACGGGATGCCGACAGGCCGTCCCTATGTGGTGGCGGGCGTGGCGACGGCCTTGGTTTTGCGCAATGCCCGGCCGGCGCCCTCGGGGCGGTCAGCCAGTTTGGCCCGTAGCTGCAGCACGGCTTTCGTGTGGATCTGACACACTCTGCTCTCGGTTACGCCCAGGATGTCGCCGATTTCGGCAAGGGTAAGCCCTTCATAGTAGTAAAGCGTAAGGACGGTTTTCTCTCGGTCGGCCATCTCGCTGACCGCCTTGACCAAGGCTTCCTTCGTCTCTTTGACCTCGAAGGTGTCCATTGGGCCGGCCGTGGCGTCGGGCAGCGACTCCCCCAACGTGGAGCGATCCGAGTGGTC
>JAYVYR010000120.1:0-3414 GCA_043784065.1 Acidimicrobiaceae bacterium | reverse complement strand
CGACTCCGCCTCTACCGGTCTTCGCCCATCTCCCGATGCTGGTCAACGAAGCCCGCAAGAAGCTGTCCAAGCGCAAGGACCCGGTGGCGGTGGAGTCCTACCGCGACCAGGGGTACGTGCCCGAGGCATTCGTGAACTACCTCGGTCTGCTGGGCTGGAGCCCGCCGAACGACGAATCCGAGATATTCACCCGGGATCAGATGGTGCAGTGGTTCGCCCTGGCGGATGTCAATCACTCGCCGGCGTTCTTCGACGTGGCCAAGCTCACCCACATGAACGGCGAGTACATCCGGGCCTTGGCCCCGGACGCGTTCATCGAGGCGTGTCGGCCATGGCTCGAAGGGGCGTCCGTACCGTGGCCCGCCGGTGCATTCGACGCCGATGCGTTCGCTGCTATGGCCCCGGTCCTTCAGGAGCGGGTGGCCGTGCTCAGCGAGGTACCTGTCTTGGTGGACTTCCTCTTCCTCGACTCTCCGTCATTCGATCCCGACTCGTGGGCCAAGGCCATGGCCGGTGACGAAGGCGCTCCGGCCATTTTGGAGGCGGCGATGCGCGCCTACGAGACGCTCCGTGGCGAGTGGACGAGTGGTGCGCTCCACGCCGCCACCCTGGAGGTGGCCGAGTCGGTCGGTCGGAAGTTGGGCAAGGCTCAGGCCCCGATACGCATCGCCGTCACTGGTCGCCGGGTCGGCCCGCCTCTGTTCGAGGCCCTCGAGGTGCTCGGACCGGACCGGACCCTGGCCCGCCTGCACTCGGCCGCCGACCTCGTGGCCGCCGGCGGTATGCCCCCCGCATGAGATTCCGGACGGCCGTGGCCGGTCCGGTCCGCTGATACCGGTCGACGTAGGGACCACCCTGTTCGTCTACCGCATCCTCCGGTTCGTGCTCCGGTTGGCCAAGTACCTGGCCATGGCCGTCGTGGTCTATCTGGGCGTGACGGCCTTCCAGGTGTGGCGCACGGGCCAGCAGTACTCGCCGCAGGCGTCCGGGGCGATCGTGGTGATGGGGGCAGCGCAATACAACGGGGTGCCGTCGCCCGATCTGCGTGCCCGGTTGGAGCAGGCGGCGCTGCTGTGGCACCAGCACTACGCGTCAACGGTGATGGTGACCGGGTCGAAGAAGCCGGGCGACGTCTACACCGAGGCCCAGGCGTCGACCCGTTATCTCGAGTCGGCGGGCGTACCGCCCACCGATATTCTGGAAGCCGGTGGGCGCGACTCGTGGCAGAACCTGTCCGAGGCCGCACCGTTGTTGATCGCCCGTGGTGACACCACGGTGCTCGTCGTCACCGACAAGTTCCACGTAGCCCGCTCCATGGCCATCGCGTCGTCCGTCGGATTGACGCCCCACCCCACGCCGACCCAGACGTCACCCATCACGGGGGTTGCCGCACTGCCGTACTACGCCAAGGAGACGGCAGGTGTGGCGCTGGGGCGGATCATCGGGTTCGACCACCTCAGTTCGATCCACTCGTTCGGCTAGGCCCGATCGGAACGTCGGCGGGCTAGCCCAACAGCAGGTCGGGCAAGTCGGCGATCGAGTCGAGCAGGTGGGTATGGGGGGCCAGGCCTAGTTCGTCGCGGGAGTGGGCCCCGGTCAGTACGCCGGCAACGACAGAGGCACCGGAGCGGGTTCCGGCAATCAGGTCCGAGGTGGTGTCGCCGACTACTGCCACTTCGGCCACGTCGTCGATCCGCAGGCTTAGGACGGCGGTCAGGATCATGTCGGGCCATGGTCGGCCCCGGCCGGCGTCGGCCGGCGAGAGTGCCAGGTCGACCAGGCCCCGCCAGCCCAGGGCGTCGAGGATCCGGTCACGGGTGGCGGGGGAGAACCCGGTGGTCAGGCACAGCCGGACTCCGCCGTTCCGTAGGGTGACAAACGCGTCTTCCGACCCGGGTAGAGCGACCACCTCCCCCCGGTCGACGGCCCGGTCGAAAGCGGACTCGAAGGCGGTGTTGGCCTGCTCGGCCCGGTGGCGGTCACCACCCAGCAATTCGGTGAACACGGTGATCTTGGACTGGCCCATGGTGCGCCGGATGTAGGCGCCGGGGTCGTCCGCCAGGTTGCCGGCCACCAGGCCGACAGCATCGAGTGCCGACTGGAATGCCTCCTCCACCGCCCCTTCGTCAGCCACGGTGGTACCGGCCATGTCCAGTGCGGCCAGCCGGATTGGTGAGGTCACGTTCGGGTTGGTCATGAGGTCAGTCCCTCCCAGGTCTGCTCGGCGATGGCGGGTGACAGTGTCATACCTCGGCCGGCCGGTCCGGTCACCACTACGATCCCGGGGGCGTGGCTGGTCCGGTAGTAGATGCGATCGTCGGTGACGGCGGTATATACCCCGGCCCACCTACGGACGACCGGAGGGAGCGGGCGGCCGAGCAGCAACTCGGCTCGGGTCGCCAAGTCGTCATAGAGGTGCTCGTCGACGGCGAAGTCGAAGGGCTCGTCGTACACATGGGTATCGCCGATCGTCAGACCACCGGTTGCACGCTGCACCATGAGGAGCTGCATGCCCCATTCGGTCGTGGCCGGCGCCGGCTCAGGCAGCTCGGAGCGGCCGGGCAGAGCGAATGCCGGGTAGTAGCGCATCGAGTCGGCATCGGCCACGGCGGTGGTGAGATGTTCTGCAAACGGCGCGGTCTGCATCATCTGGAGGCGGCAACGGCGCAACGGTGCCTCGGCCAGGGTGGCGCCCACCCGCCCCCCTAGCCCGGACAGACGGTCGCCGATGCAGAGCACAACGAGGTCGCCCTCGTGGCGATTCCCGAGATGGTCTACGGCTACTGCTGTTCCGTTGGGACCGGTGTCGACGTCGACTACCTGACGGCAGGGATGCCACGTGTAGCGGCCGGTCGCTTCGAGTGTCGCCCGCAGAGCACCCAGCACGAGACCAGGCTCGACTACGGCGTCCCGCCGGCAGAGCAGGCCACCGATCACATCGCCCCGGACGGTGGGATTGACTGCCCGGACGCCAGCCGGGTCGAGGAGTTCGAAGCCACGGATGGCGGCGTCGGGCAGGTCGGCTGCTTCGGCCATCAAGGCCAATTCCGCCTCGTGTCGTGCGAGGGTCAGGGATCCGTCGGGTCGGAATCCCACGGCGGGGGAGCGTTCGGCGATCTGCTCCCACAACGTGCGGGCCCGGATGGCAAGATCGAGTTCGGGACCGGGCGCTCGTCCGCTGACCCAGACCAGGCCGAAGTTGCGCACGGAGGCCCGTCGAGGCCCGGCGTCGGCCTCCAGATGAGTGACATCCCAACCACGCTGGCAGGCTTCACGGGCGTGCATGGTGCCGAGGATTCCTCCGCCGACGATGACCACCTGTTGCGCGTCCACGGAGTGATCGTAGCGAGGGCTCGCGGGTCCGATTATCGGGCTCCGCCGGGTGAGTTGCCAGGGTCGGTTGCGGCCTTGTCC
>JAYVYR010000119.1:0-5006 GCA_043784065.1 Acidimicrobiaceae bacterium | reverse complement strand
GGCCTTCCGCAACGAGGTGGTGGCGTTCGGGCCGGACGGCACTGTCGTCAGCCGCTACGAGAAGGTCCACCGGGTCCCCTTCGGCGAGTACGTCCCCTGGCGATCGTTCTTCGCTCGACTCGGCAACCTGTCGGCCGTGTCCCGCGACGCCGTGCCAGGCACCGGCACCGGCGTGCTCGCCACTCCCGTCGGCCCGTTGGGGGCGATGATCTCCTTCGAGGTGTTCTACGCCGATCGCGGGCGGGCGCCCGCGCAGGCCGGGGCCGAGCTCCTCATGGTCCCGACCAACACCTCGTCCTACGCCACCGCCCAGATCCCCACCCAGGAGATCGCCGCCAGCCGGGTGCAGGCCACCCAGCTGGGCCGCGATCTCCTCCAGGCCGCGCCCACCGGCTACTCGGCATGGATCACCAATCGTGGCGATCTGCGGGCCCGCTCGGTGCTCGGTGCCCGCCAGCTGGTCCCTGCCGTCCTCCACCGCCGCACCGGGGCGACGGTCTACGTCCACTGGGGCGATGCTCCGGCGATCGTGGTCTCGCTCGCGGCTCTGACGATCGGCTGGTGCCTGTCGCTCCGACAACGGCGAGGGCAACGCCGACGGGAGACGAGCTACTCGTAGTAGCCGGAGTGGATGTACACGCAAGGGATACCCATGGCGTGGAACATGGCGAAATTGTTGGGGTCGTCCTCGAAGGCCAGTCGCAGGTCGAACCCGAAGTGGCGCAATTCATCCACCGAATCCCGTTTGTACCAGGTCACCTGGGAGTAGTCCCCCCGGGCGCGCATGACCAACAGGTCCCAACGCAGGTCGTAGCGCTCGAGCCACGCCAGCGTCTGAGGCTGGACCCGCATGGGCCTACCGGTCAACAGGATGATCTGGAGCTTCGGGTCGAGCAGCTCGAGGACACGGGCCAGCTCGGCAATGACGGCGTCCTCACCACAGGCGTCGAAGAAGGCGTCCCAGTTCCGTCGGCCCTGCTCGATGAAGTGCTGGCGACCGACTGCGTCCGACAACACGCCGTCCATGTCGAAGATGACCGCTTCGCCCGGCTGCTCGATTCTCCCCTCGCGCCAAATCCAATTGCCCGGGTCGGCCATACGCCTACTCCTCGCCCGGCGAGGCGGCAGACAGTCGGCGGATCTCCTCGACGACCGCCGGGTCGGCCAGGGTGGTGGTGTCACCCAGGACGCGGCCCTCGGCCACGTCACGGAGCAGGCGACGCATGATCTTGCCGCTGCGGGTCTTCGGCAATTCGTCGGTGAAGATCACCGTCTTGGGCCGGGCGATCGGCCCGATCTTGGCCGCCACATGGGCACGGAGCTCTTGGCCGCGTGCGTCGTCGGCCGGACCGGCGTCGGCTATCAGCGTCACGAAGGCCACAATGGCCTGACCGGTGGTGGCGTCCACTGCACCGACCACGGCCGACTCGGCCACCAAGTGGTGGTCGACCAGGGCCGACTCCACCTCGGTGGTGGAGATGCGGTGTCCTGACACGTTCATGACGTCGTCCACTCGGCCCAGCAACCAGAGGTAGCCGTCATCGTCGATTTTGGCACCGTCGCCGGCAAAGTACCGACCGTCGAACCGGCTCCAGTACGTGTCCATGAAGCGCTCAGGGTCGCCGTAGATGCCGCGCAACATCGCCGGCCATGGAGTTGTCAAGGTGAGGTAACCGCCGCCCCGTTCGATCTTCCGGCCTTCCTCGTCGACCACCTCGGCGCCGATACCGGGCAGTGCGAAGGTGGCCGACCCCGGCTTGGTGGTGGTGATGCCGGGTAGGGGGGCGATCATGATGGCCCCCGTCTCGGTCTGCCACCAGGTGTCGACCACCGGGCAGTTTCCCCCACCTATGTGCTCGGAATACCACATCCAGGCCTCGGGATTGATGGGCTCGCCCACCGAGCCCAGCAGCCGCAGGCTCGACAGGTCATGGGCGGCCGGCTCGGCGGCACCCCACTTCATGAACGTGCGGATGGCCGTAGGCGCGCAGTACAGAGTGGTCACGCCGTAGCGCTCGATGATCGACCACCACCTGTCCCGGCCCGGTGTGTCCGGCGTCCCCTCATACATCACCGAGGTGGCGCCGTTGGCCAGAGGGCCATAGACGATGTAGCTGTGCCCGGTCACCCAACCGATGTCGGCTGCGCACCAGTAGACATCCTCCTCCGCACGAAGGTCGAAGACGGCCTTGTGCGTGTAGGCCACCTGGGTCAGGTAGCCGCCGGTGCTGTGCATGATGCCCTTGGGTGCCGCCGTCGTGCCCGAGGTGTAGAGGATGAAGAGCAGATCCTCAGCCTCCATGTGTTCCGGTGCAGACGTGTCGGCCGGCACCCCGCCGGCGGCAACGTCCTCGCCGTTCATCAGCTCGTGCCACCAGTGGTCTCGGCCGGCGATCATGGCCGGCGGTCCGCCAACCGTGTCATCGCCCGTGCGCCGCACGACGACGACGTGATCCACGCACGGCGACTCCGACACGGCGACATCGACATTGCCTTTCAGGCCGATTGCCTGGCCCCGGCGCCACCCACCGTCGGCGGTCACCACCACCCGGGCGTCGGCGTCGAGGATCCGGTCGCGCAGGGCCACCGAGGAGAACCCACCGAACACCACCGAGTGGACGGCGCCGATGCGGGTGCAGGCCAGCATGGCCACGGCCAGTTCCGGCACCATCGGCATGTAGATGGCCACCCGATCGCCCCGGGCCACGCCCAGGCCGCGCAAGACGTTGGCGAAGCGACAGACGTCGAGCAGGAGCTCGGAGTAGCTGATGGTCCGGGTGTCGCCTGGCTCTCCCTCCCAGTGGAAGGCCACCTTGTCTCCCTTGCCGGCTGCCACGTGCCGATCGAGGCAGTTGTACGAGACGTTGAGGGTCCCGCCGTCGAACCACCGGGCGAACGGCAGGTCCCAGGTCAGCACCGTGTCCCACGGGCGGAACCAGTCGAGCGCTCCGGCCTGGACGGCCCAGAATTCGGGGCCGAGCGCATCGGCCTCGGCGTACACACCGGGATCAGACACCACGGCCCGCGCCCCGAAGGCGGGCGGCGGCGGGAACACCCGTTCCTCGTTCAGGTAATCCTCGATCGTCGCATCGTGACTCATGTTTTCGGACATTGCTCCCCCTTTGCGGCCGGATCGTCGGGATCACCGCAGCACACTCCGGCCAGGCACTACCGACAGACATCGTCCCAGTTTCCGGCCGGTGCGAACCATGGCACCCGGCCGCCCCAGACTAACGCCGGCAGGCCCGTAGACTGGATTGGCAATGACCACGACCATCCACACCGACGATGACGGCTCCACCACGCTGACTCCTGCTCTGGTTCCCGAAGTCTCCGGCATCCGAGACGTCGGCGACGCCGGCACCTTCATTGCAGAAGCGGGCGGTACCCGGGTCGACGTCCCGCTCGGTCGACGGGTGATGGTGGTCAGCGACCTGTTGCTCACCCCGCTGGCCACTTCCTCGACCCTGGCCCTCACAGCCGAACTCGCCCAGGCCCTCGACACCTGGGACGGACCGGGCATCCTCATCATCGCCGGCAACATGTTCGACCTGACGGGCAGCGATGATCCCCTCGACACGGCCGGACGCGCCATCGACGCCCACCCCGCTCTGGCTCGGTCGATCTTGCACTTCCTCCAAGTAGACGAACGACGCATCCTCCGCCAACGCGGCACCCACGAGCCCCCGGAAATCACGCAAGAACTGCGCAACCATCTCGACGGTGCATCGGACGTGGTGGCCAGTCTGGCCGCCGCCGGAGTCGAGCACCTCGGTGCGGTGGACCTGTACGTGCGGACCGGCACCGGCGAGCGGGTGGTCCGGGTCGAACCGGGCACCCATGTCTACGAGGCGGCCGGCGAGGACCACGTCGGACCGACGGCCGACACCAAGCCGGGCATCGCCACCGGCAGCGGTCGCCACTGGTTCGACTTCGCCCACGAGTCGCCTGAGGACGCTCCATACCTGAAGGGTGTGCACCAACTCTCCGATCCGTCGGCACTGTCCCGCTTCGTCGTTTCGCGTACCCTCTACCGCCGCTTCGGCCGGTACGCCTGGTGGCTCCTCGTCCCCTTCGGTGTGGCCATCCTGCTGAGGGTGGCCGTCACGCCGTGGCTGCTCGGTCACCTCGGCGGCGGACTGCCGGCACGAGCGCTGCGCCATGCCCACGCCGCCGAATTCAACGACCAGATGATCATCGCCGTGGTCCTAGCTCTTGTCGTGCTGGCCGCACTGGCCCTGGTGCTCGGCATGCTCAGCCGGCAGATGTGGTCGATCCTCGGCGGCGGGGCCGTCGAGGAGGTGCAGACGCTTGCCGGGGCCAACGACACCGCCCGCGACGACGCCCGGCGCCTGGTGGCGAAGGGCTATGCCGGGCTCATCACGGCGGCCACCTTCCGGTCGGAACTGACCAACCTGGGCACCGGTTTCTATGCCAATGTCGGGGCGACCGCTGAAGTGGTGGCGGAACATCGGGGTCGTCTCGGCCTACCTCCCGTCTTTCTGCACAGCCAATGGGTCAGCTGGGTCGAGATCGAGTCGGGCGCGGAGTTGCACGTGCGGATGCTGTTGGCCCACAACGAGCTGCCCTCCACCAGCGCCCTCGAGCGCGCTGTCACCCGAAGGCGGGTCGGAGGCTCGCTCCATCCGTCACTGGTCGCCTCCTACCCGGTAGGCGATTCGTGGCCGCCGGCGCCCGATCTCCGCCAGGCTCACCGCCACACCCGCCGCGTCCGCCGCTGGGGGGCGGGTGCCATCCTCATCACTGGGGTCATCGACCTCCTCGACTCCATCACGCCGCCCCTCCATGGACGGCTCCACACCCTTGAGCAGTTCCTGCCCGTGCGGGCCAGCGTGGCCGCCGGCGCCCTGGTGGCACTGGCCGGGTTGGCCCTCATCGCTGTTGGCCGCGGCGTGCTGCGAGGTCAACGCCGGGCCTTGCGGGTGGCCGTCGCCATCCTCGGCGGCTCGATCTTTTTGCACGTGCTGGCCGGTGCAGACATCGAA
>JAYVYR010000118.1:0-10947 GCA_043784065.1 Acidimicrobiaceae bacterium | reverse complement strand
CCGACGTCGTGGCTCCGCTGGACCGTTTGCGCTTGCACGGAACAGCACCAGCCCGGATGCATGACGGTCCGGAGGCCGTCTACCGCAACGAGGATGGGTCGCCCACCACGATTGGATTCGACCTGACCTGGTCGACCGACGGCATTCCTTACCAGTACGAAGTGACGACACGCTATGAGATTCCTTGCTTGGTTGGTGGCACGGTCACGGTCGGCGACCAGGTGCTCGCCATCGAAGGCCAGGGCCAGCGCGATCACTCGTGGGGTGTCCGCGACTGGTGGGCGTTTGGCTGGTGCTGGTTCGCCGGTCGACTGGACGACGGGACGCGGGTGCATGGGGCAGACATCCGGATCCCCGGGTCTCGACTCCCGCTCGGGTACGTACAACACCCGACGGGCGGTGTCGCGACAATTGAGGTGCTCGATGTGACCGAGGAACTTGGCGTGGAGGGCATGCCGACGGCCGCCCGAGCCCGAATCGAACCCGGTGGTCTGGAGCTGGCCATCGAGCCAATTGCCTATGCGCCCTTGGTGCTCACGGCATCCGACGGGCGAGTGAGTCGGTTCCCTCGGGGCCAGGTCCGGTTCACGGCATCCGACGGCCGACAGGGAGCTGGCTGGATCGAATGGAACCAGCCTGATCTGGCCTCCACGGGGCAGTAGCCTCGGCGCCGTGCGCCTCTCCCTCCAGCCCTCGCTCGATCCGTCGGCTTACCGGTACGTGCACCACGTGCGGACCCGATTCGCGGAAACCGACGCCATGGGAATCATCCACCACGGCAACTTCCCGGCGTACCTCGAGGAGGCCAGGGCGGCCATGCTGCGCGAGAACGGCTTCCCCTATGAGGAAGTGCGGGCGGGCAATGACGGGATTGACTTTGCCGTTCTCGAGCTCTACGTGCGGTACCGGCGCCCGCTCCGGTTCGACGACCTGGTGTCCGTCCACGTGGTCGTGGCGGACCTGACTCGGACGACGTTTCAGGTGGGTTACCTGCTGACCGTTGAAGATGAGGCCCGTGCCACCGCTGTCACGGTCCACGGGGCGGTTGACGGGCGGGGCCGTCCGTCGCGGATGCCTGCGTTCATGCGGGAACTCACCGGTTCCGGGGACGGACGCTGACGCCATGCACGTGTCCTACGGACTTCCCACCCATCGGATCGATTGTGGCGAGGAGTTCTTGGCCCCCGGGGCAATTGGCGAACTAGCGGCAGCTGCTGAGGCGGCCGGATTTGGCGCTGTCTACACGACTGAGCACCCATTCCCGGGTGACGAATGGCTGTCTCATGGTGGTCACCATGCTTTGGACCCGTTGGTGGCACTGTCGTTTGCCGCCGCCGCTACGTCAACCATTCTGCTCCACACCAACTTGTACATCGTGGCGTACCGGAACCCGTTCCTGGCTGCCAAGGGAATCGCCACCCTCGATGTCCTGAGCGGCGGTCGCATGGTGATCGGACTCGGTGCCGGATATCTCGAATCGGAGTTTGATGCCCTGGGCGCCTCGTTCGCCGACCGCAATGACCGATTGGACGAGGCCCTGGCCGCCATGGAGGCGGCCTGGACTGGGGAGAGCGTGATGCTCGACGGGGACGGATTCCGGGCGGCCGGGAACACCATGCTGCCCCGACCCCGCCAACGGCCCCGACCCCCGCTGTGGATCGGTGGGAACAGTCGACGTGCCATCCGCCGCGCCGTCGAGTCGGCGGACGGGTGGTCTCCCTTTCCCAATCCAGCCAAGTTCGCCGGCCGCACCCGAACGGCGCCACTCGAGTCAGCGGTCGATCTGGCCGTGGCCCTCGACTATGCCCGAGCCCATGCCGAAACTGTGGGTCGTACGGCACCGCTCACGGTGTGCTTCATCCCCGAGGGACTTTCGATGGGCGGCCGCCCTGTCGATGAGGATCGGGTGGTGGCGTCCATCGCCGAGCTTGGCGATGTCGGAGTCGACTGGGTGGCCGTTGCTTTGGTGGGGGACACCCG
The DNA here is from genome assembly GCA_043784065.1 of Acidimicrobiaceae bacterium. Taxonomy (GTDB): domain Bacteria; phylum Actinomycetota; class Acidimicrobiia; order Acidimicrobiales; family RAAP-2; genus Bog-756. Next base: position 8,967 of record JAYVYR010000118.1, on the reverse strand, counting down.
CGACGAGCAGTTGGCGGCCATCGACCAGTTCGGAGCCAATGTGCTGACTGCCGTCTCCAGGATCTAGGCGTCGTTGCCTTCGGAAAGGTCACTACTGCAGCGGATGCTGCGGTCCGATATCGCCGCCTGGATTCTGGTGGCCGCCGTTGCCACCGCCCTGATCTGGGCCAACGGGTCGTGGTCTCATACCTATGCCGTCGTGTGGCTGCACCCCACCCGAACCGGAGGACGGGCCTTCGACGAGTTCGTGTCGGTGCGCGACTGGGTCAACGGCGGACTGATGGCTGTGTTCTTCCTGGTCGTGAACTTGGAGATCGGACGGGAGCGCCGGCAAGGAGATCTGGCCGACCTGAAGACGGCTGTCGTCCCGGTGGCCGGGGCCTTAGGTGGCATGGCCGGAGCCGGTCCGGTTTATGCCGCTGTGGCCCACGGGGGTCCGGGTTCGTCAGGTTGGGGCATCCCCCATGGCGACCGACGTCGCCTTCGCCCTCGGTGCCTTGGCACTGCTTGGCCGGCAGGTGCCGTCTGGCATGCGGGTGTTCATCCTGACGTTGGCTGTGGCCGACGACATCGGATCAGTGGTCGTACTTGCTGTCTTCTACTCGTCGCGTTTGCGGCCGCTCCCCCTGGTGGCTGCCTTGGCCGTCACGGTGCTCGCAATGGTGCTTCGTCGTTTCACCCGGGCATCGACGGCAGTGGTCGTGGTCGTGGTCGTCGTCGTCGTCGGGGGAGTGGTGCTGTGGGTGCTGCTGGCCGCTGGAGGGGTGGAGCCGGCGCTGGCCGGGGTGGTGGCCGGCCTGCTGGTTCCTGGACGGGTAGTCGACGGCGGTCCCGATCCGGCGGAACGACTGGAGCGACAAGTCGCACCGTGGTCGGCCTATGCCGTATTGCCTTTATTTGCCTTGGCCAACGCGGGTATCACGTTCCATGCCGGCATGTTGGCTGGGCCGGGTGCGGCTGCGGTCTTCTGGGGAGTAGGCCTGGCACGGGTGGCCGGCAAGCTCGGGGGAATCACTCTGGCCTGTGTCGCTGTTGTTGGTCTGGGGCTCGGACGCCTACCTGTCGGGGTGCGGTGGAGGCATCTTGCCGGCGGAGCGGCCGTAGCCGGCATCGGCTTCACCGTCCCGCTGCTCATTGCCGAGCTCGCCTTCGTCCACCAGCCCCACCTGGTTGCCGCGGCCGAGCTTGGACTGTTCGCCAGGTCCGGCGCGGCCTTTGCCGTTGGAGCAGCCATTCTCCTGTGGTCTGGCCCAGGAGGTCAGACCGGGTCAGCGAACACCGAGGGAGATGCCGGTGGTGGACCCGAGGAGTTCCCCCTACCCTGGTGACTGGTTGAAGGCGACCTGAAGGGAGCGACCGGTTGAGGTCGAACGAGGCGAACGATCGGCGCGAAGCGCCGGACCGTATGCTGCGGGCAGGGTGGCTGGAGAGCGTCACCCGCCATGCCCCGATCGAGCGGGCTCGACACCAGGAGTGCGAACATGACCATCGAAGTCGGCGACACCATCCCGGATATACAGATCATGACGGCGAAGGGCGGCATTCCCACCCATGTCCAGTCCCGTGAGGTGTTGGGGTCGGGCAAAGTCGTCCTGTTCGGGGTGCCCGGGGCTTTCACCCCGACGTGTTCCGACTACCACCTGCCCAGCTACGTGATCCGCCACTCGGAGCTTGCCGCCAAGGGCGTGGACACGGTGGCCTGCATTTCCGTGAACGACCCTTTCGTCATGGACGCCTGGGGCGAATCGCAGAACGTCGGGGACTCCGTCCTCATGCTGGCCGACGGCAACGGCGAGTTCACGGCGGCCATCGGACTGGAGATGGACGGCAGCGGCATCGGTCTCGGGTCTCGGTCTCAGCGTTACGCCTTGGTGCTGGAGGACGGTGTGGTGACTGTGCTCCACGTCGAGCCCGGTAGCGGCCTCACGGTCAGCGCCGCCGACGCCATCCTTGACGTCCTGTAGCGGCCTTGAGTGACGGCGCAGATGGAATTGGGGGACAGATGATCGAGCTGACTGAGGCCCTTCGGACTACCGGTGCGGTGCGCGAGTTCACAGACCGAGCAGTAGATGACGCCACCGTCTACCGCCTGTTGGAAACGGCCCGGTTCGCCCCCAACGGCGGCAACCGGCAAGCCTGGCGAGTGATCGTTGTCCAGGACCATGGGGTCCGACAGGCGCTGCGTGATATCTATCTGCCGAGCTGGTATCAATACCTGGCCCAGGTGTCCGCCGGGCTGACGCCCTGGGCCGTCATCACCGACCGCGAACTCGAGCAACAGGCCCTCGCCGACGTCGACGACATCGCGGCCGCTGCGGCCGCAGGCCCAGGCGGATTCGCAGAGCACTTCGACGAGGTGCCAGTCATGCTCGTCCTGTTGGCCGATATGCGCAGGTTGGCCACCGTCGATCGCGACGCTGACCACTACACGATGGTGGGTGGTGCCTCGATCTATCCATTTGCGTGGAGCATCCTGCTGGCTGCCCGCGCTGAGGGTCTGGCCGGTGTGATGACCACGATGGTGGTCCGCAACGAGGGAGCGGTAACGGAATTGCTGGATGTGCCCGACACCCACACGGTGGCCGGAGTGCTGGCCCTCGGACATCCGAAGCGCCAGGTGTCGAAGTTGCGACGGGGTCCTGTTGAGGAGTTCGCCACCATCGACCGTTTCGACGGCCGGAAATTGGAAGCGCCGTGAAGATCCGTATCGGCATCGGCATGGGGGCCCTCGATGGTGACCCGGCAGAGTTGTGCAGTCTGGTCGACGACCTCGACGATCTCGGCTTCGACTCCCTCTGGTTGCCCGAGGTACTGACGGCACCGACGCTCGACCCGCTGACTGCCATTGCTTACGCCGCCGCACACAATCCTCGGCTGAAGTTCGGCACCACGCTGCTCCTTCCCGGACGGAACCTGGTCCGAGTGGCCAAACAACTGGCCACCCTCGATCGGTTGTCGGCCGGCCGGTTACTGGTCACCTTCGTACCCGGTCTGGCCCAGTCTCCCGAGTCCGGGGCTGTCGGCGTCTCTCCCAAAGCCAAGGGCCCGCGGATGGAGGAAGCTTTTCCCCTGCTGCGCCGTTTGTGGGCGGGAGAGACTGTCGACCATCACGGCGCTCTGGGCGACTTCGAGGGAGTGACCCTTTCGCCCCTCCCGGCCCAGCAACCGTTGGAGTTCTGGACCGGGGGCATGGCGGCGGCGGCACTGGTGCGCTGCGGCCGCTATGCCGATGGTTGGCTCCCCTCGTCGTGCACTCCCGCTGAAGTGGTGGCCGCTCGTGATGTCATCGATGACGCCGCCGCCGCAGCAGGACGCGAGATCAGCCGGGAGCACTTCGGAGTGTCGCTCGCCTACGCCCCCGTTCCGCTCGACGACAAGTTGGTGGCCGCGCTCGGACGGGCTCGCAAGGGTGTCGATCCGAGGGACGTGGTACCGGCGGGACTAGACGGGCTGAAGCGATTCCTGGAGGCCTTCCTCGACGTCGGGTTTTCCAAATTCGTGGTGCGCCCTCTGGTCGCACCAGGATCGTGGCGGGCCGAGTTCGAGTCGCTGGCTGGTGCGGTGGGCGACCTCCAGACGTGAGCCGGACCCGACCCACATCGTTCGGCTTCGACGCCCGCGATGATGCCCAGCTACTTGCCACCATGGCCACTGTTCAGGCTGGTGGAATCGGATGGATCAATATCGAGCCGATCATCGAACAGGAGCATGAGCCTCCCGAACCTGGTCCGTTCGCTTTTCTCGGAGGATCAACGCACAAAAAACCGGTCATCACCTGGATGCCGGCAAAGCCACACGAGAACAGGGCTTCCAAGCCCACGACCATCGGACTCCAACATGCCTCAGGCCCACGGGTGGCCCGGCGGCTGCGGGATCTCGGGCTGGCGGTGCCAGAAGGCTGGAAGGTCACCCAGGATCATCCGCGTCGCGGGTTGGTGGCCGAGGTGCCGGCAGACGCCGACAACAGAGCTGTTGTCGGATGGCTGCTTCGGGCCAGTGCTGCTGTCTGTCTGGTCCCTTCGACGGGACGATGGGAGGCGACCGTCCACAAGGGCCTGGAATAACCACTCAGGTCCCAGCGGTTCCGATGTCATCCGGCCCGGTCCATGGCCGGACGGGGGTCGTCGTTGCCACCTACGACCGCGGTGCCTAGATTTGTCACCACCCGGGCCGGCGTTGCGCCCCTTCATGAACCAAAGAGAGCGAATATGATCAAGGAATTCAAGGAGTTCTTGCTGCGAGGAAATCTGCTGGACCTGGCCGTCGCCGTCGTCATCGGCGTCGCCGTCACCGGTGTGATAGCGGCGGTCACCAAGAACATCTTCACTCCATTGATCAAAGCTATCTTTGGCGGCAGCACCCAATTCGACTCGCTGCACTTCACGCTCCACGGCTCGGCTATCAATTACGGCGTGGTGCTCACTGCGCTGCTCAACTTCGTGATCGTGGCAGCCGTCATCTTCTTCCTCGTCATCAAACCGGTCAATGCGTTGATGTCCAAGGTGGGACGCGCGCCGAGCGAAGAGCCGATGCGGGAGTGCCCCGAGTGCATGTCCAAGGTGCCGGACCTTGCGACCCGCTGCGCCTACTGCACTTCGGTACTTACGCCCACCGGCAGCTGAACTGAGACGGGCCGACCATTGCCGGCCATACCCGCCGGCTCTTCGGCGGTGGTGCTGTCGGCGTGGGCACCGGCCACGTCGAGCAGCTCCAGCAGCGGGTGCACATGACCGGCCACATTTCGCCAGATGACCGCTGTGGCGACGAGGGCGACGAACGTGATGACGGCCGTAGTCACGAAGGGCAGCCACCGGGCCACTGCGAACGCCGCGCCGGCTGCAGCGGCCGATAGCGCAGTGCACGCCGTCTGGGTGGTGCCGAACATCCCCTGGACGCGCCCGACCTCGGACGAGTCCGACCCCTGGGTCAGAAGAGATTGGAGCGCGGGCAGGGCCGCGGCGAAGCCGAGTGCCTCGGTGGCGCCGAGGACGATCAGGATCGGGACCGCGCTGACGAACGGATAGGTGGCGCAGAACGCCATGGCCAGGCCGAGTCCACCTAACACGAGGAAGCGCCGGTCCATGTGGTCAGCCAACCAGCCACTGGGGCGGGCGGCAACCACGAACGGAATGGAAAACAGCGTCCAGGAGATGCCGATCTGCCATCCGGCGGCCCCGCGTGACACCAGCAGCAGCGTCCAACAGATGTCGTAGACGCCAGTGGTGAGTCCGAGGGCGGCTCCCGCGATCATCGCTCCGGACATGGACCGGTTCCACCGCACCGGAGCCAACTTCTTTGCCGTGCCATCGTCGGCGATCCGTGCATCACGTAGCGCGGACTCCTCCAGTGATTCCACGATGCGCATGGCCGGGATGGTGGCGGCCAGGGCCATGATGCCCGAACCGAGGAACATGATCCACATATGTTGGGCACCGACGATTGCGCCGATGAGCGGCCCCACGGCCATGCCCGAGATCTGGGCACCGTAGATCGAGGCGAAGGCCCGACCGCGTCGTTCGACGGCGACGGCACCCGACACCATGGCGAGAGCGGCGATGGCAGACGCTCCGGCGCCCAGGCCCTGGAGCCCACGCAGGAGGACGGCCATAGCCGGCACGATGGGGAGTAGGAAGGCAAAGCTGGCCGCTGCGTAGATGAACAGGCCGCTGAGCAGGACCGGCTTTCGACCGACCCGGTCGGCGAGGCGCCCGAGGGGATATTGGAAGAGGACCCCGGCCAAGAAGAACGAACCCATCACCAGTCCGGCCAGCATGTCGGTGCCGCCCAGTTGGCGGATGTACAGCGGCAGCATGGGGACGATCGACGTCGCCCCGAGCCACTCGAGGAAGACAGTGACGGCCAGGGTGCGGATGAGCTTCACGCTGGCGTCGGACGGCGGTGCGAGAGGGGACGCTGGGCCGCGCTGCGCCATCACGATGCTCCGACTGGTTGACCGGAGGCCGCTTGCTCGGATGCCAACTGTTCGAATGCGGAACCTACCTCGGCACGCAGCAACCCTTGAGGCGAGGCCAGTCCGAACAGGTCGCACAGCCACAGACCGTCGCAGGCCAAGCGAATGACCGTGGCCATGGCGGGGTCGAGTCCGTCGTCGACCAGGCGCGCCTGCCAGCCATCTGCTGCCTCCTGGAGGGGAATCAGCAGTTCCGGTTCAGCCGCAGCCGCGGCCAGCAAGGCCGCACCCAAACGTTCCTGGCCGGGTGCGGCCGGAGCCAAGGTGGCGCGGACGTAGGCACGGGCGTAGGCGCCGGGGCGTGCGGCCTCGTCCGAGCCGGGCTCGGGCAGATGGGAGGCGATGTCGTCCTCGAACTCCTGAATGATCCGGGTCACCATGGCAGCCACCAACGCGTCACGGGAGGGGTAGTGGTAGAGAACACCCCCCTTGGAAAGGCCGGCCTCAGTTGCCGAAGCCTCCAGGGTCAGGTGGCCGACACCGTCGCGCAGCACGATCTGCTCGGCGGCATCGAGAATGCGCCGTTTGGTTGCACCGCTGTCCCGAGGGACCGCACTGTTGGTGCTTCGCGCCCGAGACGACCCGGATGTGGTGGTGACCATGACGTGACTATACCGTCCAGACGGTACAGTGCGTCCGCCTCCTGATCGAGATCGGCACTTCGGACCATCACGTCACTTCACGGGCGAAGTCGCGGGGCAGCGCATGGTGCGGGTGGTGACTGCCAACTCGGTGAATTGAGAATCAGTTCCGACGGTTCCCGACGTGCCACTGCCGGCAAATTCCGCAGACGTAGGGCTCGAGCTGCACGCCGTCCTCGAGTAGCGCCTGCAGCCCGTACCGGTTGGCGTCATCGACCGATGCGTAGGCCGTCTTCGGCGCTCCGTCGGCCCGCCAGTGTTCGCGTTGACCCCCGGTCGCGTCCGGATCGCGGGGTCTGCGGACTGGCTTCCTGCCCCTCCGGGCCTTGGCCACGTTCCTACTCCGTGAAGACGGGACGCCGCTTCTCTTTGAAGGCGGCGGCGGCTTCGTTCAAGTTTCCGGTGAACCCTGCCAGCAGCTGGGTGCGGTTCTCGAGATCGACAGCTGTTTGAAGGCTCCCCACCTCGAGGGCGCCCCAAAGGGTGTCCTTGGTCAGGGTCAGGCCGAGCGGGCTGAGTGAGACCATCTGGCTGGCCATCTCCAACGCCCTGTCGAGCACCTCGTCGTCTCCCATCACCTGGGAGACCAGTCCGATCCGTTCGGCCTCATCGGCCTCCACTTTGCGTCCGGTCAGGATGATCTCATTGGACCGGGACGTTCCGATCGCCCGGGGGAGGAGCCAGCTGACTCCGAGTTCGCAGCCGGTCAATCCGTTGGTGATCCCAGCGCCGCAAAAGACGGCTGACCGGCCGGCAAGGCGGATGTCGGCGCCCAGGCTGAGGCACATTCCGCCGCCGTAGGCGGGTCCCTTGATGGCGGCGATGATCGGCTGGGGCATGTTGCGGAGTGCGGGAACGACACCACCCATGTACTCCATGGCTCGCAGCCCCATCCGATGGCGCCCGAGATCCTCGGTGCCCGGCGGGAGTCCGGCGTGCTCAAGTTCGAGACCTGAGCAGAACGCCCGGCCGGCCCCGGTCAGCACCACCACCCGGCAGTCGTTGTCGGCGGCCACATCGGCAATGGCGGCGTAGAGGTCGCCTACCAGTGCGAAGGACATCGAGTTCAACCGGGCGGGATTGTCGAGGGTGACGGTGCGGACATGGGGCGCAGGTGCGGTGACGTTGACTAGAGCCATGGTCACAGCCTCACCGACCGGGGCCAGACGCGCCACTCGTGGCCATCCGCGGCAGCGCCCACGGTTCATTGGTTGTGGGTGACTGGACAATCAGGCTCTGCAGGGGGGTTTCGGCCAATTGATTGAATGGGGGAGTCGTGGGGCTGCTCGAGATGAGGTTCCGCAACACTCACTCCGCTGGGCCATCATCTAGAGGTGCCGATCGACCCGTTTCGCGAGTTCGACCCCTACGCCGGCGAGTCGGCGCCCGAGTCACTGGTCGGGTACCTGCTGATCGCCACCCCGGCAATCGACGACCCCAACTTCTCGCGTCGAGTCATCCTGTTGCTCGAGCACGGGTTTCCGGGTGCGTTGGGCGTGGTCATTGACCGGCCCGGCGGTGTCGGGGTCGACCAGTTGCTGCCCCGGTGGCACGAGGTGGCTACGACACCGGCCGAGCTGTTTACCGGCGGACCCGTATCCCGGAACTCGCTGATCGGCCTGGTCCGACTGGCATCGCGGGCCGATGGCGTCGACGGAGCGCCCAACCGCCCGGCCGGTTGGCATCTGATGGTTGACGACGATCGACCGGTGGGTACGGTCGACCTCGAGGCTGATCCTGCGTCGTTCGCCGGTTCGATCGTGGGGGCCCGCCTGTTCAGCGGGTACGCCGGTTGGGAGTCCGGTCAACTCGAGGACGAAATCGATGAAGGGTCGTGGTACGTGGTGCGGGCTGAGGCCCGCGATGCCATCTCCGCCGATCCCGAGGGCCTGTGGCGGCGGGTGCTGAAACGTCAGGGCGGGGCGTTGGCCGTCGTGGCGACCTTTCCGGCCGACCCGTCACAGAACTGATCGGGGCGACAAAGGGTCGACGTCCAGAAACCGAGAACCGAAACGAAAGCGGTAGGACGCGCAGTCGCTACGCCGGAACGTACAGTCCCTGGGGCCGACCGTCGGGCAGAGCCACTGTGGCCCTCAGCAGGTCAATAAGGGCACGGGTGGGAGCGGAGGGCAGACCACGGCTGCGCTGGGCCACTCCGACGCTGCGGCGGGGGAGCCCAACTACCGACACCGGGTGGAACCGGTCCCGCAGGAACCCGGGAATGGCAGTGGCCGGCAGGATCGCCGGCCCGTAGCCCTCGAACGTCAACGAGGCGATAAGGCGCAATCCGTCGATTTCGGCGGCTGGCAGCAGTGTGATGCCGAGCGGTCTGGTCACGGCATCGAGTTCGTCGCG
>JAYVYR010000117.1:0-22294 GCA_043784065.1 Acidimicrobiaceae bacterium | reverse complement strand
GCCCATCTGGCCGGGGATCAACGCCCGATCGTCTACCGGCTAGCCGGGTGATGGACTTCAACACTTTGGTGCTCTCCACTACCGGAGGTCTGAGGCTCGAAGAGAGTCGAGTAGAACGTGATCGCTTTGTCGAGGTCACTGACGTTGAGGGCAAACTGCATGCGCGACATGGTGCCTGCCTTTAGATTGAGGCTTGTCAATCTGTAGTCTGAACTTTACATTGATCATTGTTAATAGGAAGTAGCGATGGCGCGACGAACGCTTGGAATCGTCGAAGACGCAGTGGTGACGTGCTGTAGCCCGCTCGTGCAGGAGGCGCTCTCCGAGGAGGAGGCTCATGCAATGGCCCTCGTCTTTGCGGCCCTGGCTGATCCGGTCCGACTTCGGTTGCTGTCCCTCGTGGTGTCGGTCGACGAAGTCTGCAGCTGCAATTTGGATTCGCCGCCCTCTGGCAAAGAGCCAGCCCACGGTGTCCCATCACACGCGTAGCCTCGCCGTAGCCGGATTGATCGTCGGCCAAAAGCGCGGCCGGTGGATGTGGTGAAGCGTCGTACCCGACCGCCTCAATACGGCGGCAACATTTCTGCAGCCGTAACTGCATCATGTGAGGGTGACTCCCGTGGAGAGGAGAATCACATGCCGGACATCAGACATCGGGTAGTCATCTCAGCCCCACTGGGACGCGTGTACGACGCCATAGCCACGACCGAGGGGATCTCCGAATGGTGGACCTGGGACGGCGTCCGAGGGGGTCGAGCGAGGGGAACAGAATCCAGTTCTTCTTCGGTCAACCGGAACCCACCGCCGTCATGGAGGTCATTCGGCTGAGTCCTCACGGCCACGTGAGCTGGAGGTGCGTCGAGGGTGCTGACGAGTGGGTCGGGACCGAGCTCAACTTCGATCTCACCCGAGCTGACGACGAGACGGTGGTGCTGTTCACGCACGCCGACTGGCGGGAGCCGACGGAGTTCATGGCCCATTGCAGTGGGAGATGGGCCTACTTTCTCCTGAGCTTGAAGCAATATCTGGAGACGGGCAAGGAAACTCCCTTTCCCGAGGACCTGAAGTTTCGGCAGACGGGGTGCAGTCGGATCACTCCGGGTGGTGATCGTCAGATCGACCGGCGTGCATGATGCATTCGGACCCGCGAGCACGGCTGGGATCATGGCGAGGAACGGCTAGCCGGTGCTGTCCACGAGCTTGACGACGCTGCCCGAGACCGGCGAGCCGCTCCGTTCGACCGGGTTCGACCGGGCAGGGGATGGGGCTTCATCGACTTCTTCGGCGATATCCGGGCGCCGCCGAGTACTGGTCGGGTGGTGTGCATTCTGGATTCCTGAACGGGAAGTGTCGTCGGAAGGATCCCAGTGACCGCTCGAGCCATTTGTGGTCAACCGTAAGTAACGGGGTAGTTGAATCTTTCGACACCGGGGTGGGTGTGCTTTGCCTCAGCACGGGCGTACGTTCCGACTGCGGCGATGTCTCGTCCGACATCGTGGCAGTCGACTCCCGATGCGACGCTTCGCTCGCCCAGAAAGCGGACGATGCTCGCCTCCGGTCCGTAGTCGACAAAGACCGGGATCACCACAGCGCCCTTTTCGCAGGCATCGATCATCAATTCGTTCGTTCCGTCACCGAAGGCCCGCATCCTGACGATGTTCATCGATGGATCGAACTTGTCCTCTTCGCCACTTGGTGCCATGCAGATGATCCGGCCGTCCCGGAAGTCCATGACTTCGGCAAAGACCTGTTTGGTCTGGTTGTTGCAGACGCGGCGGAACAGGCTGAGCACCTCCTGCTCGTCTTCGGTCATTGACTCGCTACCGCTGCTCGGGAATGTCTTGAGCACACTTCCGACCTTGCGGAGGATTCCGTCGACGACGTTCAACTGACCCAGATTGAAGTAGCCGATGAGCCTGCCGACGACGGCGATAAGGTGGTGCTCCAACCTGTCGAAACCCTGCTCGGCGGCGACCCGGTGCAAGAAACCCATGGTGAACCCCTGGTCGGGCAGGTTCAAGTGGTTGCTGACGATCAGGAACTTCTCACCGTGGGAATTTGGAGTGCTCTCGATCCGCTCGAACATTCTGAGGTTCTGCGCTTCCTTGGAGAACAGCGCCATCAGTACTTCCACCTGTCCGGGGAGCATGAGATCGATGAGCCCAAGCGTGTCGGCCATCTCACGATTCGAATATGGGTTCGGCGGCAACAGCGTGTGTCCGGGCGTGTGCTTGATCGAGTCCGGCCGGCGGTCCCCCTCGAGGTAGGTGCGATCGATTACCTGGAAGAACCCACTGTCTCCCGCCTGGCGGTGTGCGATCGAAAGGAACTGTTCGTCGACGATCGGCGATGCCTCACCCGCCAACTCCAGGATGGCCTTTCCTGCGGCGATGCGATTTCGGAGGTGGTGCACTCGGTCCATCCAGGCCTCCTCAGGTCGATCGGCACTGCGTTGTCGGGGCTCCCGAGTGTAGGCAACCCGGTGACGGATGTATCCCGGCGTAACGGTGAGTAGGGGTCATTCGGGAACTCGAAGAAGTCAGTGGCCTTGCCGAGGCGCTGATTGCGTCCGTGGCACGTCGTCACGGACTGTCCTATGCCGCGCACAAAGCACTGGGCATCATCGAGGGGACTGGGGCTCCGATACCCACTGGGGCCGTGAGCACTCACCTGCACATCACGACCGGCACCCGGACCAGCGTGCTCGACACCCAGGAACGCAATGGATACATCCAGCGCCTCACGGATCCCGACGACCGCCATCGGGTTCTTGTGGACGTTATTCCGGCGGCCCACGGGGTGCTCGATCGACTCCTGCCCGAGGTCGTCCTCGCTACGACCGCCGCATTGGCCGGTTTTTCCACCATGGAGCTCGAAGCCTTTCTCGGCATCCTGGCCCGAATTCGAAACGCGATCGATGCTCTCCCGGCCGATGTTGGGTCTCCCGCTCCACGTCGGACCCCACCCAATCTTGAACGTTCATGACAGGATTCTGATGGGCAGAATCGTGGCCGCCGACCTCACCGTGCTCGTCGGTATGACTTGTCGGTCTCTTGGGACCGCTTTGATTGCCTGCAGCATTGGACCATCCTCGACCTAGCTTCGGTGGCGCCGTTCGAAACTGAGTGCATGAAGGACGTAGGGGTGGTTGATCGGGGAGGCATGGTCAGGGCCCACGTCATCGCCTTAGCAGCATCCTCCACGAACTAGGACCTGGGGTGGTGTTCGGGGACGCTCAAGAGGCGAGTCAGTCATCGCCATTCGGAGTTTCACCGTGCATTTCGGTACCGTCAGAATTGAGCTGCTTGGGCCACTAACTTGCGCATTGCCCGCAGATATCCCGATGTGGCTGCCGACTGAATCGTCCGACCGAGGGGACCGATCACGCGGGTGAGCGGATCGACCGGACGTGAGAACGCAGTGACCTTGAACTGAACGTCTTCGTCCTCTCCGATCGTGACGACGAACGCCTCTTCACCTTGTTCGGGATGGCCAGGAAGGGTTCCGTAGACGAAGCCAAAGCGACTGGGTTCGTCGATCACCGCGAGAATCCGGCACGGAGCGGCGATGGCGGCAAAGCTGATTCCCACGGTAACGACGACGGTTGTCCCAACTTGGAGAGGCGCACCTTCAGGGAACACCCGCATACCCGTCAGTCGGTGGGCCTTCCAGGTGCGAAGCCCTTCCGAGGCATGTGCAAACGTCCGAGCGCCATGGCCGAGTTTTGTGCTTTCGGCCAGGTGGTGAAAGTTGTCAGGGAGCTCGCCTGTGAGGAGTGCGCCCTGCCCCACGTAGGTCGGGTCAGCATTTGCGACAGTCTGCAACATCCGATCAATCGAGGCGGCGTTTCCGGGCCTGACGATGCGCACTTCTCGTCCTCAGGCCTTCGACTGCTTGCCGGAATCGATCCTGCAGGCCGGCGTTCCCCCGGGCAGTCGGTAGCGCCACCGAACAACCAAGGCGTAGACGCCTGCGGCGATCCAGCTCACCGGAGGGATTAGGAAGAGATGGCCCATTGCGCGCCGCAATCGGCCACCGGCGAGAAGCGCCATTGCGATGGCGCGATAGCCACGCTCACGGCGACCATTGTCGTCTACCCACCACGCGGCCTCGCTCACATCTTTGAGGCTCAGACCATATCCATCGAGAACATCCGATCCAAGCAGTTGCCAGGCTTCGGCCCGCTCACCCTGCCGGAACTCCCGAGCCGCCCATTTGGCAGCTTCCGTGCAGAACCCACAGTCACCGTCGAAGACGAGCACGGGATTGCCTCCTCCGGTTCGAGCAGAATCCGAGAATAATCGGAGCTCGCGGAGGTGAAACGGTCCGGGCGCCGGCAATCCCACACGGATGGCCTCCTCATCGAACCGGGTGGCTGGCTCCAGGTCCGCCGGAAGTGCATCCGGTGCCATCACGGGCTGGATGACTTCCTCCCGGAGAATCTGCACCTGAGCGGTGGCAATCAGTGGGACCGTCATGGACCGCTCGGCGACGTGGGCGAGTAGGGAGTGGAATGCGAGCGGCATACGGACGAAGAGGCGCCGCTTTTCGAGCACCTTCGCGACAAGGCGCGCTGCATCGTCGAAACCGATCTCCGTCGGACCAACCAAGCCAATGGTCTGGTTGACCAACCGACCATCGATCAGCGATGCCATCAGGACATCCACGGCATCACCGACTTCGAGCGGCCGGACCCGACGATTCCCGATCCCCAAGAAGAACGGGAACGTGTAGATGGCATGGCTCAGATGGTTGAGCATATGGTCGCCGCGACCGAACATCATCCCTGGTTTGAGCACGGTCCAGTCGCAGTTCGATGCCCGGACAATTTCTTCGGACTCCCATTTCGACTCGTGATAGGCGGATCCGCAATCGGGTCGAGCGCGCAGAAAACTGACGATCGCCAGGCGGCGCACTCTTGACTTCTCGGCGGCGCGCACCACATTCGCAGTCCCTTGTACATGGACGGCGTCGTACGTCTGGGATCCGATCTCTCGGTTGATTCCCGCGCAGTGAGCTACTGCGTCACAGCCCGTAAAAGCCCTGGTCAATCCGCTCTCATCGCTCACGCTCACCTCGACAGAGGAGACTCCAGGGAGGTTGCAGACCTCTTGTGCCCACGGTCGCTGATCATTTCCTCGAGCGAGGAGGACAGCCTCGTGACCAGCTGCAGACAATTGCTCGGCTAGGTGACCACCAACGAAGCCCGTACCTCCCGTGATCGCTATTCGCACGGTATTTTGCCGGTCACTGCCAGGCAGTTATTTGCTGAGCCAGGAGCACATCTCATCGAGTCGCCCTTCCACGTTCCGATTTCTGGCGCTTGTGGCGAATCACGACCTGCTCCGGGCAAACGGCCGATAAGAAGTTGCCGACCGAAATAGCGAGCCGTTCTTCGACCAGCGAGTAGAGGATGCGGTTCGCCTCTCGGCGTTCAACGACAAGCCCTGCACCTTTCAGGACGCTCAGATGCCGCGAGATCGACGGTCCACTGATCGGGAAGCGGGCCGCGATCTCCCCAGCCGCCAGTTCACCAGGCCGCAGGTCCGTGAGGATCTGACGTCGAGTCGGGTCGGCGAGCGCCCGAAAGACACCTGTTTGGTCATCTGTCACTATCGCTATTTAGCCACAGAACAAATTAGATGGCAAATCCCGTGGCTCTGCAGTGACCGCATGGAGTTGGTCGAGATCTCCAACAGGGCATGACCTCCATCCGGCGATCACCTGCAGGGCTGTGAGCAGATACGAATCAGGCTCGAGGTGAATGAGGGAGCGTCGCCAGGTTCCGCCGGGCAGCGTCAACTGTTGGAGGGTCGCAGGCCAAGATCGTGGTGTGAACGCAACAATTGGCCGTCAGGATCAGCCAGAACGAACGGACGATTGCCGGCCTCGGCTGGTCCCTTCAGCTGCCAACGGTCGCCGCTTTCGGCGACGTCGACCTGGTAGCAGCGCTCATCGATCGGAGCAGTGATGTTGAGGCCCGCCTCAACGGCTCGGGCGTGCACTAGATCGAAGTCATCGACTCTGAGTTGGAAGTTGACGCCCCGGCCATACGGGTGTTCCAGGGGGCGGTGCGGAACTGGCTCCCCAGACCCTCCGCTTCTTGGATCATCAGCTCGACATCATCGCTCTCGAGATTGGCGAACCGCTCGTCGGACCGCTCTCCACGAAACGCAAGGCGCGTAGGACAATTGAGACGATTCAGATGTCGCCGACGGCGATGGATGGAGCATCCCTTCGGGCCTCCTCCGTTGCCGTCTCCAAGTCGCCAAGCACTGTGTACGTGAGCCGGTCCGGGTCGAGTCCGAGGCCTGCAGCGTCCGAGGAATCGAGACGCTCGATGAGGGCCTTTGAGGCCAGAGCGCGCCGACCACCCGCACACGCTTCGATGCGAGCCCCTCGTTGACCTCATCGCCAAGTCCCGTTACCTCGTTGCGTCCAGCAGTCGTAGTGCTTCCGACATAGAGCGTCGATCCCCAACGGAGACCGAAGCGAAGTCCCACGTCCTCAGGTTCAAGGTTGCTGCGTAGAGCGACACCAGTCACTGCCTGCTCGAAGAGAGAGCGCTGCATCGATGCATGCCCGCGCCGCCGCCGACTCCGTCCCGAGAGCCTCCGCCAAAAAGAAGGCTACGACGCCGTCGCCTACGTGGCGGCCGACGATTCCACCGGCGTCGACCACACATCGGTCGGCTGCCTGCACCAGTCGCCGTCCCAGGGCGAAGTAGCTGGCCGTCGAAAGCCTTCGGGAAAGTGGAGTTGAGCCCTCAAGGTCGGCAATGAAAATGGTCGCAGGTCGGCGCCCGGCGCGAGCGACCTGATGCATGAGCTTGAGGTGCCGAGGATCGCTTTGGGTGATCACGGAGGCCGGGGGTCACGATGCTCGCCTCAGGCTTCATGATGATCACCGTGGCGGCGAGGCGTCCCGACTCGTCCCGAAGGCGCACGGCGACGATCGGGACCCTTATCTTGTTGACGAGGTCAGCACACGAATTTCGAGGGAGGCCACGGTGCGATAGTCCGGTTCGAGTTCGTCGACGATGTGGGCCAACTCGGGGGCCACTGACCTCCGCAACATCGTGCGGTGTCCCGATGCGCCGGCAAGCATGAACTCGCCAATGGTACGCAGCATGTTTTCCGCGAGCGCCGTTGTCGTCAGTCCGTAAACCATGCGTCGATATGCCGCCACCGGCTCCGGCCCCATCAGGTGTCCGCCGAACGGCAGTTCTGCAAGCTTCCCGGCACCAAACGACAGGCGATGATCGTAGGTGAGGTAGGTGAGGTAGGTGAGGTTCCACGATGGGTCCACCACCCACCCCCAATGCCCCGTATCACGCACCGCCGATGCCGCCAGAGCGAGCACCGGGTCATCGGGCAGAGGAAATGTTGTGGGGGGGGGGACTGTTCCCGAACATCCTGCAACTCAGCGGCCGCATGATGTCCCAGGCACTTCGGGAGCATCTTGGCACCCACCTACCTTCGCCGGAGAAAGGGGACCCATCTGGAAGGGCCATTCCGCCTCTCCAGTGTCAACCGAACTCCGAGCAGTCCCATGGGGCCCAGCGCGTTGACGTGATCGGGCCCTTCGGCCCGTCACGAGGTCAAGTTCAACTTGGGACTATGGAACATGGCAGATTTCCGTCCTTGGGTGTGGTCACACTCGCCTCAGAGTCGATTGAAACGACGCCGAGTTCAACTTGCTTCTGTCGTCCCACACCGCCGACCGCGCCCTCGAAGCCTGCGGCATCGCCTGCGCTCAAGCGCTGACCAGGATCCGCTCTTCCATCTTTGCTTCCCATTTCGATGGAGGTACTGAACTGGACATCAACCGCCTGATCACTGGCAACGCCGTGACCCCGGTCACGGCCGACGCCCACGAGGGCCTGGGCGGTGTAGAGCACCTTGGCCATATGCGATTCCTCCTGGAGTTAGTACTTACCACGGCTGCGTCCTGCCGCTCAGGGTCGTCCGGCTCCCCGGTCCCGACCGGTGGCCGGCTCAGGTGGTCCGTCGAGCTTCTTCGACGGTCAACTCCGCCACGGGGTCGATTTCGAGGCGATCGTCGGGAATCGGGTGACCGCTGCGAACTGAGAACCCGTAACTGCCGCTCTCAAGACGTCGTTCCGCTCGGCCAATGGCGGCGAGCCGCTGTTGCAGTTCCACCCTGATCGATTCGTCCGTACCCTCTTTCGTGAGCGGTTCGGCCGAGTCGTCCATGTCCCCAGGCGCGTTTGCTGCAGCCCGGTCATCTCCACTCGCTTTGTCCATTTCGGCGAGCAGGCGCTCGACGCGGAGGCGCTCTGCATCAAGCAATTCCTGAGCCTTGACGGATTCCATTGGTGCTTCCAATCTTCGTGGATCTAGAGAGAACTAGTGGGCGTGATCAGGTACGTGAGTGTTCCCACCTCGTTCCGTCGTCGTCCTCCGCTCGCTTGAGTCTCTGATCGGACGTAGGGGTTTGCCAGCCATCTTGCGATTCGACAAACGCCTTGTGGCCTTCTGCAGCTTCCAGCCAGCCATTGGCTCAATAGGGAACCCCTGTCGGGAGCTGGTGCTAGGGAGTTACGTGGGTTTGGAAGCCGTCCCCAGCGGCTACCGGTTGCCAGCAACACAACATCTCCCCTCTTGAGGGCGTAGTTCGCGGCCCCGACCGCTCGTGAACGTTTGGTTCCTCATTCCAACCTCTTCGTCGCTGGCGACTTGCAGCCATGTTCGGCTGAACATGAGTTCGAATCGTCGGGCGTCCGCATCGCCGGGTGCGGGGGCTCAGAGCACACTTGGACATCTCGGATGCGGCAACGATCGCTCCGAGCACGGATCCTCAACGTGGTGCTCTGTGCCATCGCATGGCCGTACTCCCGCCATCCTCACGATGCGGCTTGAAGCGCCACGGCCGCGTCTGGCTCGAGGACCCTGAAACTGAAGCTCTCCTCCAAATACAATCTGATGAAGTCGGCGTCGTGACCGAGATAACCGATGGAAAGATCCTGCCCGCAATCGAAGGTGAAGTCTCCACCTCGCAGACTCAGTACGATTCCTGCCTCCACTCCTGGCGCCCACACCAAAGGACCTCCGAGAAGCCTCTGAAGATGGTCGAGAAGCAGATGACCTCCGTGTTCCGCAGTCTCGACGATCCTGGTGTAGATGTCCGGGCACAGTGCCAGCCCGTAGGGCCCGCCGATGCCGGCCTGGCGGAGCACGTCGGTCGCCCGGGCGACGCTGTTGGGATAGCTCTCCACGTCGGCTCCCAGCACGATCGGCTCGTGTGAGGCGCTCTCGGTGATGCCCATTGTCCCAGAAGCCCCGTGCCCGTGGAAGACAGTCACGTTCTCCCCCAGGGCGATCCTATGCACCGCCTTCTCCAGCTCCGCGAGGTCGATGTCGTTGGCCCCCCGCTCAGCATCGTCCATCTCTCTAAGCGCGACCTTGAACTCGGTCCGGAGCTCTACCAGGGGCAAGACCAGCCGTTGGGCGGCGGCGACGCCCTCTGAAGGCCCAGAGATGATGGAGGTCCGGCCGAGGTCGGTGGCCGAGTGCGACCAGCCATGGGGTCCGACGAAGTCGACCAGCTTGCGGGCCGCCAGGTAGGTGGTGAGCCGAGCCGTGGCTTCCTGGTCGATCGCCCTCCATCCGGCTTCGGTGATCGGGGCGAGTTCCCGGCGTAAGTGGTTCATCGCCCCGTCCCCTTCAAGCTGCCGATGCCCAGGGATCCAGACTGATCGAAGTCAGATGATGCATCGAGTCCAGCGTCTACGGTCTTGTGCCCGATCTCGGTGATCGGCTCAGAGGTGAAAAGGAATCTGCGCAGATTGTCATCTAGGGCCGGGTCTCGGCGGCGCAGCCATTCGAGGGTCATCGCCGCGTGCTCCTTCTCATCATCGCGGTTGTGGGCGAGGACCGCGGCGAGGCTGGCGTCAGCAGTCGCCTTCACCCGCTGATCGTACCAATCGATCGCCTCGAGTTCCTCGTACAGCGAGGTCATCGCCCGGTGGTGATCGATAGTCGCCTCGTCGAGAAGCTCAAGTGGTTCATGGAAACCTTCATTTGACACGACTGGGCTCTCTCTCTTCGGCATCCCAGATGCCTGCGGGGGTTCGTCGGTGCTCGGCGACCCGTTCACTGCCGATGATACTGGGCAGAATCTGAATGCGCTGGCGCAGCAGGGCGTTGATGACCGATGGCGCAGAACGGAACGAACGCAGGTACCGAATGGATCGGTCAGACAGGGCCTCATCCGGTCCACGAGCGCCACCGGCAATTCCGAACAACCCATGAGCACCAGTCGAATTGAGCGGGGTCAAGGAGGAACAGAGTGATGAGGTGAAGTTGAAGTGAAACTCACCAGCAGGCGGACGGGCATCGAATGGACGGACGCTCCCGACCATCGTCGCACGACTTGGTCGGATCGAGGTCTCGTTCAGGCCGGACCAAAGTGAGATGGACTCCAACTCTTCAGGTCTTTGCCCCCGACTAACTGGTGTCAACCTCGAATGAGATCCGCCAATACCGCGGCCTCGCTGATGTCGGGATCCTTGGTGGCCGTCAGCAGCGTCAGCGTTCCGTGCTTGGCCAGGTTCTCCAGGTGCACGAGTGCTGCGGCGCGTTCTTGGTCTTTGAGCTCGGCGCGATACCTGCGAGTGAATTCCTTGAACAGCTTCGGATCGTGGCCGAACCACTTACGGAGCGCTGTCGACGGCGCTATGTCTTTGCACCATTCATCAAGATCGGCTCTCCTTTTTGTGGCTCCTCGCGGCCAGATGCGGTCGACAAGCACGCGGACATCATCGTGTCGACCCAGTTTCTCGTACACCCGACGCTCTTGCACCATTCGCTTGCTCACGGCTTGGCCCCTTCTTCCTTGCCTCTTGCCTCTGAAGGCGAGGGTTCGCGCCGCACCCGACCTGACCACCACGAAGGCGGGTCGCTGCACGGGAACGATTCCTCTCCAACCTGGTCGACTTCGTCGGGCATCAGGTCGGTTCCATCGCTTTTCGTGCTCAGCCGGGCGTCGACCACTCGCTCGGCTTCCTCGCCCGCGAGCGCTACTTGACCCTCGAATCCCTCGGCCCGAGGTGTCCCGGCGACCTTGTCGCAGGCCAGACTGGCACCGGCAATCACGAATGTCTGTTCCGTCGCCATTGTTCCTCGACTTCCAGTTGAGCGCTCCATGGGCCCCGACCTGAACTGCTTAGAGTCCAGTGAACCACTGCACGATGAACGTCAACGCGAAGCTATACCCTCTCGTGACCGGGGTGCGGCGCCGAACCTGCCTTCCCGCAATCGCACTGAAGCCTTCCCCTGCCCTCCCGGCATCCCCAGACAGGGAGCTACTGAAGCTACCCACCGCGGGAGCGTACCCTCGTGCCCCGGTAGTGCCTTGGTTCGTCAGGGAGCCGAGGGGAACAGTCGCCACCATGACCGAAACCACCACCGAAGCACTCCAGGAGCCAGCGGCGGCACTGCCGCAACGCCAGGTGCTGATCATCATCGGCGCGCTCATGCTGGGCATGTTCCTCGCCGCGCTGGATCAGACCGTGGTCTCCACGGCACTGCCCACCATCGTGGGCGACCTGCACGGCGCGTCCCACCTGAGTTGGGTGGTGACCGCCTATCTTCTGGCCTCTACGGTGTTGACACCGCTGTGGGGGAAGCTCGGCGACCTCTACGGACGGAAGATCTTCTTCCAGGCGGCCATCGTCATCTTCCTCGTCGGGTCCGCGGTGGCCGGTCTGAGTGCGTCGATGATCGAGTTGATTGTCTTCCGGGCGGTCCAGGGGCTCGGTGGCGGCGGCCTCATGATCGGGGCCGGTACATGGGGCTTTTCATGGCCATGTTCGGCGTGACCGCGGTCATCGGCCCGCTGATCGGGGGTTTCTTCGTCGACTACCTGTCGTGGCGGTGGATCTTCTCCATTGACCTGCCCATCGGCGCCGTGGCCCTGGCGGTCACGTCGGTCGCTCTTCCTGCGGCCTCCGCTCGGGTGCACCATGTCATCGACTACCTGGGCACCGGCCTGATCGCACTGTCAGCCACCTCGCTCGTCCTCTTCACCAGGCTCGGCGGGTCCTCCTACCCGTGAGGCTTGCCGTGCATCATCGCACCGGCCATCGCTGGGGTGCTGTTAGCGGTCCTCTTCCTACTGGCCGAGCGACGGGCGGTGGAGCCGATCATCCCGCTCGCGCTGTTCGCCGACCGGGTCTTCAGCGCCGCCGTCATCGGCTTCGTAGTGGGCTTCGCCACGTTCGGCGCCCTGACTTTTCGGCTTCTGTCCTTTCAAGACGTGCGTGGGGTGAGCGCGATCCAGTCGGGGCTGCGCCTCTTCCCACCCCTCTGATGGGCGGGCAACTCGTGGCATCGATCGGGTGAGGACTACTGGTGAGCCGGTGGGGCCGCTACAAAGCCTTCTCCGTTGTGGGCACAGCCCTGATGACCGTCGGCCTCTACCTGTTGTCGCTCTTCGGGGTGCACACCTCCAGTTGGGCGGCCGCCGTCTCCATGGCGGTCTTTGGGTTCGGCCCCGGTCTCATCCTCCAGGTGCTGACGGCGGCGGTCCAGAACGCCGTCCTCAACTGGTGTCTCAAGTCGTGAATCCACGAAAAATATCGTCTGAAGGGGAATTTCGAACTTGGGGGGCGCATTCTGGCATGTGACCATGGGGGTGCATATGCCGAGACTCGGACTCCCGAAGAAGCTGCGGGTACTCACTGACGACGAGCGAGAGACGCTCGAGCGATGGGCGCGCCAGCCGACAGGTCCGCAGTCTCTTGCACTGCGTTCGAAGATCGTGCTGGCCTGTGCCGAGGGGCCGACCAATCGTGAGGTGGCCGCACGCCTGGGCGTGGCCGAGGCCACTGTCGGTAAGTGGCGGAGCCGGTTCTTCGCCAAGCGACTCGACGGGCTGCTCGACGAACCCCGACCGGGTTCTCCTCGCACCGTCACCGATGATGCGGTGGAGGCGGTCATAGTCAAGACGTTGCAGGAGAAGCCCGATGACGCCACCCACTGGTCGACGCGGTCGATGGCCAAGACGACAGGCAGGTCCCAGTCGGCGATCAGTCGGATCTGGCGGGCCTTCGGTATGCAGCCTCATCTCGTCGACACGTTCAAGCTGTCAATGGACCCGCTCTTCGTCGACAAGGTGCGCGACATCGTCGGGCTCTACCTGTGCCCGCCAGACCATGCCGTTGTCCTTTGCGTCGGTGAGACGACATAGGTGCAGGCGCTCGATCGCACCCAGCCGATCTTTCCGCTACTCCCCGGGGTGCCCGAACGCCGGAGCCATGACTACAAGCGATACGGGACCATCGACCTCTATGCCGCCCTCAACCTGGCCACCGGGGAGGTCACTCACGAGCTGACCGCCCAACTTCGGGCCATCGAGTTCAAGTAGTTCCTGTCGCTCATCGACAAGTCTGTCCCCAAGGGACTGGACGTCCACATCGTGATCGACGATCACTCGACCCACAAGACCCCGGCCATCAAGAAGTGGTTGCTCGCGCATCCCCGGTTCCACATTCACTTCACCCCGACGTCCAGCTCCTGGCTGAACCTGGTCGAACGATGGTTTGCCGAGATCACCGAGAAGTCAATCCGACGGGGCACCCACCGAAGCGTCAAGGAACTCGCCGACTCCATCACAAGCTGGGTCGGCAGCTGGAACGAGAACCCTCGTCCCTACGTGTGGCACAAGACCGCCGACGAGATCCTCGAATCCCTCAGCGGATATCTGATGCGAATCGCTGACTCAGGACACTAGGAGCTGGGCACGGCCAGAACCGGCGTCACCTTCTTCCCGTCGATCGGCGGGTCCTTCGGGACCGCTGTCTTCGGTGCCATATTCGCCAACCTCCTGGTGACGAACGTGCTCCACGCCCTCCACCTGACCGCCCCGCCCCATGGTCTGAGCCTGAGCGCCGACAATCCCGACGCCATCCGCCAACTGCCGCCGGCAATACAGGCCGGGGTGATCGACGGCGTAGCCCACACCATCCAGACGATGTTCCTCATCGGGGTGCCGATCGCCCTCGTGGCTTTCCTGCTGAGCTGGACCCTGCCCGAGGTTCCACCGCGGCTGGCCATTCGGGACTCGGAGCCCGCGGAGAACCTGGGGCTGCCGTCGCCCCGCAACTCCCTCGACGAACTGGAGCGCATCCTGGAGCGGACCATTCGGCGTGAGAACCGGCACGAGCACTGGGAGATGCTGGCGAGCCGCGCCGGGCTCGACCTCCCGGCCGGTGCGTGCTGGCTGCTGTCCCGGGTGGCGGACCGGCCCGACGCCACCGTCGAGGAGGTCGCCGTCGACCAGCACGTGGATCCCGACCGGCTGACCAAGGGGGTGGAGGAGCTTGAGGCCGCCAGACTCATCGCCTGCGGGGGAAACGAGATGGTCCGTGCCTCGAAGTGACGGCGCCTAGCAAGGACGCGATCGAGCGGCTCACGGCGGCCCATCGCGACACCCTGGGCGACCTGCTCGAGGGATGGGAGCCCGATGAACACCCCGAGGTCGTCGAGATGATCCACGAGCTCGCCCGGGCGCAAATGACCGACGACGACCGGCTGCTCGCCGATGCCCGGGCCAGCTGAGCCACGCAGATCCGGAGGCCGGTATTCCGTTCGACGGTGTGAAGCACTCCGGGCAGGGCCGGGGGCTGACCGATCAAAGCCGGCAGGTAGGGAACGACAAGAAGGTCACCGGCTTCGTTGCTCTCGACGCCGCGTGCTGATCGGTCCCCAAACGGTTGAGTGGAGGAGCGTCCGCGGAGGAGCATGCAGACAACGAGATCGGTCGATGCCACGGTGGGCTCGTCCCCCCTAGTGATCGGCGGTCTGCCGATGCGGCCGGACGATCACTCATGAACCCCAAAGCACGTCACCGCGAAGAGGTGTACGGTCCGCAAGAGTCGGGTCCCCCTCCGCAATGGAGGAGCGAAATCGAGGCACGTTGCTCAAGACGCCCGGCGACGCATCCCACCACCGAGGCAGCCATGTCGCAGCAACCGGCCACACGGATCGATCTAGTACCCGGGTCCGTCCTTCCGTCCGTCGGGAACGAGTTACGCGACCTGGCCGGACACCCCCCGCACCGACGCTCCGGGCTCCCGGCGGACGACGACACCGGCCATCGCCCGTGCACGATGCCCAGAGCTCGGGATGGCCGCACCCGAAGCTAGGGTCCCAGTCATGAAAGCCGTTAGTCACAACCCACGCGTATTGATGGTGCTCACGTCCCACGCCACCCTGGGGGACACCGGGCGGGCCACCGGATTCTGGCTCGAGGAGTTCGCCGCCCCCTACTACGTGCTGACCGACGCCGGTGTCGACGTGACCCTGTGCTCGCCGCTCGGGGGGCAGCCGCCGATCGATCCGGTCAGCGACGAGCCCGGTGGACAAACCGACGACACCAAGCGGTTCCACGAGGACGTCGCCGCCCAGGATCGGCTGGCCACGACACTCCCGCTCGCCGATGTGGCAGCAGGCGACTTCGACGCCGTGTTCTTCCCCGGAGGTCACGGGCCCCTGTGGGACCTCCCGGACAACCAGAGCTCCATAGACCTGATCGAGGCGTTCGTCGCTGCAGGCAAGCCTGTTGCCGCCGTATGCCACGCCCCGGTGGCGTTCGCCCACGTGACGAACGACGACGGCACGCCCTTTCTCGCCGGGCGGGATGTCACGGCATTCTCCGACAGCGAGGAGGCGGCTGTGGGCCTGACCGACGTCGTCCCCGAGCTGCTGGAGGACATGCTGGTGGCAGCGGGCGCTAACTACTCGAAGGGGCCCGCTGATTTCGGCCCCTTCGTGGTGGTGGACGGCACGCTGATCACCGGGCAGAACCCCGCATCGTCGGCACCCGCGGCGAATGCGTTGCTCGCTCAGCTGTCGGACGATCACGGGACCGCTTCGTCGTGACCACCGAGGGTTCCGGGTTCGGTGGACGCATGCTGGTGCTCCGCGTGGTGCCCAACCCAAAGGCCGACCGTGCCATCAGATTGGCCGACGGAACGGGTGTCTCGGATGGG
Organism: Acidimicrobiaceae bacterium; assembly: GCA_043784065.1. Taxonomy (GTDB): domain Bacteria; phylum Actinomycetota; class Acidimicrobiia; order Acidimicrobiales; family RAAP-2; genus Bog-756. The sequence goes on along the minus strand of JAYVYR010000117.1, from coordinate 6,279 downwards.
TTCGGTGACTCTCGCCTGAGGCGTGCCGGGCGCCCGACAGGTCTGTCCGGTGCCGCACCCGCAGCACCCATCACATCGACAGGTAGTCACCAATCCGAGGAGTACACATGAAGATCGGCATCATTGGCGCAGGCAACATCGGGGGAAATCTCACCCGCCGTCTGACGGCACTCGGGCACGAGGTGTCGGTGGCCAACTCGCGAGACCCGGACACCCTGAGCGAACTCGCCACCGAGACAGGGGCCACCGCCGTCTTGGCATCCGAGGCGGCCGCCGGGGCCGCCGTCGTCATAGTGACCATCCCGATGAAGGCAGTTCCCGACCTTCCCTCCGGCCTCCTCAACGATGCCGCCGACGACGTGGTGGTGATCGACACCTGCAACTACTACCCCCAACAGCGTGACGGTCGGATCGCCGGCATCGAGGACGGCATGACGGAGAGTCGTTGGGTCGAGAAGCAGTTGGGCGTCACCGTGGTCAAGGCGTTCAATGGGATCTACGCCGAACATCTGCTCACCAGCGGAGTGCCCGCCGGGACCGATGGCCGGATTGCCCTCCCGGTGGCGGGTGACGATGCCGACGCCAAAGCTGTCGTCATGGAGCTCGTCGACTCGCTCGGCTTCGACTCAGTCGACGACGGCGGCCTCGACGACTCGTGGCGCCAGCAACCTGGCACGCCCGTCTACGGAGCCGACCTCGACGCCGACGGTGTGCGGAAGGCACTGGCCACGGCCAGTCCGGTGCGTGACCAGGATTGGTCGGCGTAGTGGGAACTCCCCCGGTGGCTGTCGCCTTGGACGTCGGGGCCCTCCGGTCATGCGACTCTGCAGCTGGCACCCTCCTCGGCCGCGGCGATCGCCAGCCGACACTGCGCATGACAGCCGAAAGAGTAGGTGCGTTGAGGCTCTTCACCGAACCGGTGTCCTGTTTCCCACGACGAGCAAGATGGAGCGAGGTACGACATGGCGTATGAGACCGTGAACCCGTATACGAACGAGCTGGTGAAGAGTTATCCGTACGCGTCCGAGGTGGAGATCGACGCCGCCATCGAGAAGTCCCACGAAGCGTTCTTGAGCTGGCGTACCACCGGGCTCGGTGAACGATCGAAGGTCCTGACGCGTGCCGCCGAACTGCTTCGCGCCGAGAAGCGAACCTTCGCCGACGTTCTGACCTTGGAGATGGGCAAGATCACCGCCGAGGCGGAACTCGAGGTGGAGCTCTGCGCCGAGATCCTCGACTACTTCGCCGACCACGGCCCCGGGTTCCTCGAAGACGAGCCCCTTCCGGTCAAGGATGCAAAGGAGGGCACGGTCACGATCGTGTTCGAACCGCTTGGGGTCCTGTACGCGATCGAACCATGGAACTTCCCCTTCTACCAGGTCGTGCGCGTTGGTGCCCCGCAGATCCTGGCGGGGAACACGCTCGTACTCAAGCACGCGGCGAACGTACCGGCCGCAGCACTGGCAATGCAGAAGCTCTTCGATGATGCGGGGCTTCCCACGGGCGTGTTCACCAACCTGTTCGCACCGACCACCGCCACCGAGCACATCCTGGCCCATCCATTGGTACGTGGCGTCGCGCTGACCGGTAGTGAGCGCGCCGGCACGGTCGTAGGCGCCGCTGCCGGCAAGAACCTGAAGAAGAGCACCTTGGAGCTCGGTGGCTCCGATGCGTTCATCGTTCTCGAGGACGCTGATATTGACAAGACCGTGGCGTGGGCGGTGATGGGACGGCACTGGAACGCCGGGCAGGTCTGCACATCGGCCAAACGGCTGATCATCGTGGACGAGGTCTATGACGAGTTCATGGACAAGTACCGGTCTGGCGTGGCTGCACTGCGCGCCGGTGACCCGCATGACCCAGGAACGCAACTCGCCCCACTGAGCACGCAGAAAGCCGTCGACAAGCTCACGGACGAGGTGAAGACGGCCGTCGACAACGGTGCGACCGCAGAGACGCTGGGCGAGCCGGTCCCCACGCAGGGAGCGTTCTTCCAGCCGACGATCCTCACTGACGTGAAGCCGGACAACCCGGCGTTTCAGAACGAGTTCTTCGGCCCGGTCAGCCTGGTCTTCCGGGTCGCCGACGAAGACGAGGCGGTCGAGGTGGCCAACGCCTCCCGTTTCGGACTGGGCGGGTCGGTGTTCACTTGCGACCTGGTCCGCGGAGAGCGCGTCGCCCGGCGGGTCGAGACCGGCATGGTCTTCGTCAACCACCCGACGATGGTCAAGTCCGACATCCCCTTTGGAGGCGTGAAAAACTCTGGCTACGGCACCGAACTCACCGAGTTCGGCATCCGCGAATTCGTTACCAACAAGGTCGTCGACATCGTCGACATCGATGCCCCCTTCTAGCCGACACAGACGCCCCTCCAACGCCGCGGGGTCGGCCCGAAGCGTCGTTGTGTTCCGAGCAACCATCGCCCGCGACCGAGGAAGGCTCTCAAGAGAATGACTGCACAAGAAGCGTTCGTGATCGTTGGCGCTAGCTTGGCCGGCGCCAAAGCAGCTGAGGCCCTCCGCACCGGGGGGTTCGTGGGTCGGGTCGTGCTCTTGGGCGAGGAGGTGGAGCGACCCTACGAGCGCCCTCCGTTGTCCAAGGACTATCTGCAGGGCAAGTCGGAAAAGGAGGACATCTACGTCCACCCCGATGGGTGGTACGCCGCCCACGACATCGAGTTGCGCCTCGACGATCGGGTCGCTGCCATCGACCGAGTGGCCCACCAGGTGATCGCGCAGGACGGTGAGCCCGTCGGCTACGACAAACTGCTGATGGCCACTGGCTCGTCGCCGCGTCGCCTGCGTGTGCCCGGTAGTGAGCTCAATGGAGTGCTCTACCTGCGGGATCTGCAGGACTGCAAGACGATCAAGGCGGCGTTCTCTACGGCCAAACGGGTAGCAATCATCGGGGCGGGCTGGATCGGCCTCGAGACGGCAGCCGCGGCCCGAGCCGCGGATGTTGATGTGACCATGCTTGAGATGGGGAAGCTGCCACTGCTGGGCGTTCTCGGTCCGGAGATGGCGGGAATCTATGCCGCCCTCCATGCTGAGCACGGGGTCGAGCTACGAACGGGTGTCGAGGTGGCCGAGATCATCGGTGTCGACGGCCGGGCCACCGGGGTGCGCCTCGCCGACGGCAGCCTGATCGACGCCGACGTGGTTGTGGTGGGTATCGGCATACTCCCCAACACGGAGCTGGCTGAGATGGCTGACTTGACGATCGACGACGGGATTTGCGTCGACGAGTACCTGTGCAGTAGCGACCCCGACGTGTTTGCGGCCGGAGACGTGGCCAACGCCTACTACCCGTCGCTCGGTCGCCACCTCCGGTTGGAGCACTGGTCGGCCGCCCTCAACCAGGGACCGGTGGCGGCAGCCAACATGATGGGCGGTGCCACCGCGTACGACCATGTGCCGTACTTCTTTTCCGACCAGTACGACATGGGAATGGAGTACCGGGGCTACGTCGAGGCCGGCCACTACGACCAGGTCGTTTTCCGCGGCGACGTGTCCAAGGGGGAGTACATCGCATTCTGGCTTCGCCAGGACCGGGCGCTAGCCGGCATGAACGTCAACATCTGGGACCAGGGTGACGCCATCACCGCTCTGGTTCGCTCGGGCCGTCGAGTTGACGCCGCCCTCCTAGCGGATCCCCTTGTGAGCTTGGAGGATCTCTAGGGCAACGCCGTGCCCGAAGCACGACGAACGACGACAGCCAGCTCGAGATCGCTGGCCGGCTCGGCGCGCAGCTCCGGGTGGACTCGATCCGGTGCAGCACGGAGGCCGGATCAGGTCATCCCACCTCGTCGCTATCAGGTGCGGACCACCGATGGCGGTGTCCTGATACGGGTGCTCGGCCAACCATGCAGAATGGGTTTGAACCGGGATGTCATATGGCCAACGACAATTGCGGGGCGGGATAGGTGACGCAGCCACCGTCTACCACGGGATCAGGCCCCCACTGGCCCAACACATGAGGTCGATTCTTGTCGCACAAAATGTGGGTGACTTCCCATCCGCTTGCTACGAGCACCGAGGAGATGAGGGACCGGTGGCAGCGCCAAGGCAGCGCCTCCGCGCACATGTACGCCGTTCTCGAGGCTACAGCGATCCCATCTAGTTCTGAGATTCCCTTGGCGAACTCGTCGGTCATCGTGTAATCCGCATAGTTCCGAAACGAGGCGTTGTGCCATGCACCGTTCGCGGCCGGGTCGACGTGCTGCGCCTTCCTGCGACCGCCCAGGGATGGCAGGTACCGGTATTCGACGCCAGCCTCTGTGATCCACCGGGCCATCTCCTCCCGGTTGAAATGCGGGTACCGTCGGGACGTCGGATAGCTCCGCACATCAACCAACGTCTCGATGCCGTTCAGGGCGAGCAAACCCAGCAGTTCACCCTCGGATCGGGTCGAGTGCCCGACGGTCCAGATCTGACTAGTCATGCGGTACCTCTCCCGGTATCGACTCGACCGCTTCGAGGCCGCTCGGCGGGCGCTCCAACCCAGCATAGCGGTCAGAGGCATTTGTCGGCCGAGGCCTAAGGAGGTTCGCGGCATACAATGACAGTCTCGTCATAGCTCGAGACCACAATGTTTGAGGACGGCGAAGGAGAGTTCGGCGTCGGCATCGATGCGGTTCAGGGAGCCGGCCTGGGTTTCCTGGAGACACTGGCCCAAGGGCGGGAAAGGCCACTGAACCATGGGCCATCCTCCACCGCCATCCCCCCGGTCCGCAGGTTGCTCAGCAATCAGTTAGACCAGCGTTCTGACAGGTTGCCGAATTCATGGCCTGTGGCCTCTTAGGACCGATACTCCGGATTCGTGAAGTCGAATCGCGATCCGGCATCCCATTCTCTGCGCTGGTTTCCATAAGCAGGGAAGCCGCCCGCGCTCTCGAGCATGGAGGCAAGGTGGAGAAGATTCCAGGTCATGAAGGTTGTGTTGCGATTGGTGAACTCGTTGTCCACGCCCACACGACTCCCGTCCTCGAGCACATCTCCGTAGCTTGGACCCGGACCGGCTTCACCGATCCATCCGGCATCCGACTGAGGTGCGATGGAGTACCCGATGTGCTGCATGCTGTAGAGAACATTTGATGCACAGTGCTTGATGCCGTCTTCGTTTCCCGTGATCAGACAGCCTCCGACCTTTCCGTAGTAGAGCCATTGGCCCTTGTCATTGAGCTCGCCAGAATGGGCGTAGAGCCGCTCGATCACCTTCTTGGTTTCGCTGCTGTTATCTCCCAGCCAGATCGGGCCGCCGATGACAAGGATGTCGGCCGCTATCACCCGATCGAAGAGCTCAGGCCATTTGTCTTCGGCCCAGCCGTGCTCGCGCATGTCCGGGTATACGCCGGTGGCGATCGCGTGGTCGACGGAGCGGAACTGGTCGACCCGCATGCCCTGTTTGGCCATGATCGACGCACTGATGTCGATCAGGTGCTGCGTGTGGCTCTGTTCCGGCGACCGAGTGAGCGTCGTGTTGATGAACAGTGCGGAGAGATTCGAGAAGTCGGGGTGGCTATCGGTATCCATGGAAATCCAGTCCTCCGACTGTCTTCGGCGTTACAGAGCGCAGTCGGTCGACGACGCGGATGTCCAAGGGTTCCGGAAGCGGCTTCCACCCTGATGGTGCGAAAACACACTCTTGCCGCCGAAATTGAGGCGATGCCGTGCGGACGGTGGTTGTCCATCATCGATCGCCATTCTGGCCTCATGCCTTAGTTTCCCAGGGTCGGAGCCTGACACACTGACCTGGTGTCTGGTCCACCCACCAAACAAGAGCACCGTGCGCTGCTGAGGCGAGGACGCCTGCTGGAGTCCGCCACGCTCAAATGGAATGTGGTGAGCGTTTTCGTGCTTGCGGTGGCGGCTATCGAGGCGCGCTCCGTGGCGCTGGCGGGATTCGGACTCGACAGTCTCATCGAGATCGGTGCCTCTACGGTCGTGCTCTGGGAACTCGCCGACGTCGCCCGGGAGCGCCAACAACGGGCAATGCGCCTGATCGGGTTCGCGTTCGTTGGATTGGCGGTCTACCTGGCCATTCAAAGCACTGTCGTCCTTGCGCTCGGTTTCCATCCCCGGCACAGCCTGCTCGGAATCGCCTGGACGGCAGTCACGGCATGGTGATGTTCGCTCTGGCGGCGGGAAAGTCGAAGACCGGAACGGCGCTTCGGAACCCGGTGCTCAGCGCAGAAGGCCGGATCACCATGATCGACGGAATCCTGGCGACAGCAGTTTTGCTGGGACTGATCCTAAACGCCATTCTGGGCTGGTGGTGGGC
>JAYVYR010000116.1:0-8259 GCA_043784065.1 Acidimicrobiaceae bacterium | reverse complement strand
ATAAGTCGAAACGTCGAGCTGTTCTTCACCCACATCCCGAATTGTTGTCCTTTCACTCCCTCGTCAAGTGACGCCTCTGTCATCGCTTCCAGTGGAACCGGCAACCCACTCCACCAACCCACCCACCCAACCAACCAACCAAGGGGGAACCACAGATCCACCCATCGTCGGTCAAGCTTCATTTCCGCCAGAGCCATCATCTTCGCTGGTCCCAAGGCGGCAGTCACCACGCTTGTCACCAGCGCCGGCAAGGTGCACCGATGGCCACGGCGCCGGCCGGGAAGCCTGAAGCAGGTTGCCGCTACGGTCCGAGCGTGCCTGTTCACCACATGATCGCCCCACTTCCGACTCCTTCCGCAAAGGCGGCGGACGCCCGATGACCGCCGGACGATCCCGTGCCGAGCTGATCGAACTGGCCGACCACCACCTCGACGCCGTGCTCACCTCCATGGCCGGCCCCGCTGCACGGGCCCACGACGACCAGCGCACCGCAGTTCAGGCACTGGTAGCCGACCGCGACCGAGTGCTCGTCGTCCAGGCCACCGGCTGGGGCAAGTCGGCGGTCTACTGGGCGGCCACGGCCGCACTCCGGGCCGACGGCGCTGGAACCACGCTGGTCGTCTCGCCGCTACTCGCCCTCATGCGCGACCAGGTGAACGCTGCCGAACGGGCCGGCCTGGTGGCCGCCACCGTGAACTCGACCAATCTGGATGACTGGGACGCAGTTATGGACAACGTCAGCGCCGGCAGCGTCGATGTCCTGCTCGTCTCGCCGGAGCGGCTTGCCAATCCCACGTTCGCCCGCCGGATAGGCCCCGTTCTGGATTCCGCCGGCCTGATCGTCATCGACGAAGCCCACTGCATCTCGGACTGGGGATTCGATTTCCGCCCCGACTACCAACGCCTGACCCGGATCCTCACCGCATCGCCAGGAACCCCCGTGCTGGCCACCACGGCCACGGCCAACCAACGGGTGACCGCCGATGTGGCCCACCAGATGGGAGAGGCCACCGTGGTGCTGAGGGGCAGTCTGGCCCGCGCATCGTTACGGCTATCGGTCGTCCCCGGGCTCGGCGCCCTCGAGCGCTATGCCTGGGTCGACGACGCATTGTCCATGCTCGACGGATCCGGCATCGTCTATGTGCCGACCGTGGCCGAAACCGAGCGTCTGGCGGGGTTCCTCGCCGCCCAAGGTCATTCTGTGGCCGCCTACTCCGGCAAGCTCGAGTCCGAGAGCCGGCGCCGTGTCGAGGACGACTTGCGAGCCAATCGGCTGAAGGCGGTGGTGGCCACCTCGGCACTCGGAATGGGCTACGACAAGCCCGATCTCGGATTCTGTATCCATGTGGGCTCTCCGGACTCACCCGTCGCCTACTACCAGCAGGTAGGCCGGGCCGGCCGGGCTATCGCCCGGGCCGAGGCCGTGCTGCTCCCGGCCGAGACCGACGAGCGGCTTTGGGAGTACTTCGCCGCCGCCACTATCCCCGAGCTAGCCACCATCGATGCTGTCCTCACCGCGCTGGCCGAGGCCGCCAAACCCATGAGTCTGCCTGCGCTCGAATCGGCGACCGGTGCCCGACGGGGCAAGCTCGAAGCCCTATGCAAGATCCTCGCCGTCGAGGACGTGGTCGAGCGCGTTGCCGCTGGCTGGCGGGCCACCGGGAAGGAGTACCACCACGATGCGGCAAAGTGGGTGGCCATCCGGTCCGCCCGAACTGCCGAGGCCGACCTGATGCGCTCCTACGCCGCCGGGGCCGGCTGCCTGATGGAGTTCTTGCAGCAAGCCTTGGACGACCCGGACTCGGGCCCCTGCGGCCGGTGCTCGGTGTGCACCGGCGAGCTACCCGGACCAGGGCACAGCATCCACAAGGACACGGCGGCCGCCGCCACGACCTACTTGCGCAGTGCCGACCTCGTCCTCGAACCTCGCAAGCTCTGGCCGCAGGGCCTGACAGATGGGCACTCCGGCAAGATCACCGGTGCCCAGGTCGGTCGGGCACTACTGTTTGCCGATGCCCCCGAATGGCGGGAAGCAGCCCGGGCTGTGGCTGGCCCCGACCGTCCCCTCGACGACGAAGTCGTCGCCGGCCTGGTCACGGTGCTCACCCGTTGGCGGTCGAGCTGGGCTGAACGGCCCGTCGCCATCGTGCCCGTGCCGTCCCGCCACCACCCTGAGCTGGTAGGCGACCTTGCCCGCCGCATCGGCGAAGTTGGCAAGCTGCCAATCCTCGACGCGCTGAAGGCGACCGGTCCTACCCCGCCAAGCGGAGTCGCCTCGGGTTTGCGGGCGGACGCCCTACTGGCCGGACTGCACCTCGTCAACGGGGTGACACTCCCGACCGACGGGCCGGTGCTGCTGGTCGACGACACCTACCGCAGCGGCTGGACCATGACAGTTGCCGCAGTGCTGCTGCGCGAGGGCGGCGTCTCCGGTGTACTTCCCCTCGTCGTCCACCAGTTACCGTGACGACGACTGGAAGGGCACCGCAGTCCATCGCAGCCGATCCCACCCAATCATGATGGGAGCCGAAAATCTCGCCTACTGGTCGGCATGATCAGGACGGCTGGGAGGGCGTTGACCCGGACCCGCATGATCTGGCCGGCTGCCGACTGTTCCCAGTCTGAAGGGATTCGGACTCAAGGTCCATCGGGTCAGTTGCCGATGTCTGCAGGGTGGAATCACTTCTCCAACGGAATCACGAGCTCGAACTGTCCGTCCTCCCGACGGTCCCTCTCCACATCCGATTCCCGCCCATTCTGGAGACAACGTGACATGAACCTGCGCCGGGCGATCAGGCCGACGTGGGCCGACAGGACCGGCTCAGTGGACCCGGTGGTGCCCTTGGGCAATAACCAGACGGAGCGCTATTGGCGAACCCACATTGCCATCGGCTTCAGCGTCTTCCTCGGCGAGGTGGTCGCCATCATCGCGTATCTAGGATTGACCCCTCATGGCCCGCACCGATCCACGCTGTATGCGATGGCATTCGTATGGTTCGCGTTTGCCTGCACAAACCTCCTCCTGGCATCGACAATTGCGACAAAGTCCTGGCGGGGCCGATTCTCGGTTACGTGGACCGTGCTGGCTGCCTTTGCCATCGGAAGTTTCGCCGTGCTCGACCACGGAATCGAAAGCCCAGTCGTCCTCCTGCTGTTCATCCCGATCTGCTACGCCTGTTTGTCGTTCACTCCGGCAGAAGCGGCCGCATGCGGGATCTCGACCGTGGCCTCAGCTGTCATCGTCATCGTCGTGAATCCTGGTTCACACGTGTCCCACGGATTTCTTGCCATGCTCCTCGCAGCCTTGGTCGGGGCTTCGGTGCTTTCCGTGGCGGCCGCCACGAATCGGACACTCCGAGAGCGTCACGAAGAGCTGCTCCTCGAGGAGATCGTGATGCTCGGTGCAACCGATGGGCTGACCGGGTGTGCAGTCCATCGGGTCTTTCATGACCGCCTCGGAATGGAGATCGATCGATCGCACCGCTACGGCCATCCGCTGAGCCTGCTTCTCGTCGACGTGGACGATTTCAAAAGTGTCAATGACACGTTCGGACACTTGGTCGGTGACAACATCCTGGCTGCCGTAGGCAACGCGTTGCGCAATCACGTGCGGACCGTGGACCTGGTAGGCCGGGTCGGAGGTGATGAGTTCGCCGTGCTCCTACCGAACACGGAACCCCAGGCCGCCGTCGAACTGGCCCGACGCATCCGGCACGATCTGCCCGCCGCGCTCGACGTTCCGGTGACACTCAGTTTCGGGGTGAGCCATCTCGACCGGTCCGCTCTGACGTCCGAGCAGATGTTGAATGACGCCGATCTTGCCCTCTACCAAGTCAAGCGATCGGGGCGGGATTCGGTCGTCATGCGGATCTGAGCATCGCACCAGCGGGCCCTGATGTCACCGGGGGGTGCACCGTCGTTCCTCCAGGACTGGCTCCTGGCGCTCTATGCCGTCGCCCGGTGCATTACGTCAGTCGAATTGATCGACCACGTGTCATTCGACCGTCGTACTCAGGTACGCCTGCCCAACGGTGGCTGGCCTCGACCAGTCAGGATCGAGAACGAAGAACTGCTCAGCCAATGCGTACAGTGCCAGTCCGAACAGCGTCCACTCCTGCTCACCGCCATCGAGGCCCGTCGGACGCCGGATTCCATTCATCTGCTCGAAATCGACCCGGTCCCGCAGGACGCAGCCTTCCGTCAGCGCGGCTGAGGCGACTGCGAATTGACGAACAGTGAGACCAAGGCGGGGACGGTAGCCCAGGAGGTCGAGGAGTGAGGAGTAGATCGCTTCCATCTGATCGGTCACGTCCAGATAGGACTGGCGCAGCGCTTCGTCGATCCGCTGGCGGCGCTCTGGTGCGGATCCCACGGCCGTAATCGCCCAGATTCCGATCCAGAGCGACCAGTTGGTCGAGTTCCGGAGAGTGTCGAGATGCACTGCGCTCACTCTTCGGCACAACTCCTGGAGCGACCACTGACGAGCCGCATCGCTCGACGTATCCATAGTGGCCATGAACGAAGCCATGCGGTCCAATGACTCTTCGACTTCGGAATTGCTGTCATCGGCGGCGATCAATGCCAGCACATCGGTCTGATACTCGGACTGGCTGGCCCAGATGCGGCCGATGATCGATGCGTTGGTATAGCGAATTCCGAAGTCGGCCTCCACCCGATCACTCACCCGTTTCAACGTGAGGGCCTCGCCTCCGACGGCCAACCCTTCTTCACGGAGGATCGACCGGCCAGCCTCGATAAACATAGAACGGGTGTCCTCACGGCGCACCCGCGGGCGACGGTGTGTCATCAGGCAGCCTCCCCAATCGAGTAGCAGGACCATGGCACCAGAGGGCGACCAGACGGCCCTGTCACACATAACCCCCTCAATTCTACCTGGCGGTCTGCTCTACCGGTCGTGTGTGATGGACTCCGTCCCGAATTCACGCCAACCGTCATGTCGGACATACTGACCCGATGGACCTCGATGCCCTTCAGCAATTCCAGATGCACGGCCAGGACATTCCTTGGCTGCTCTCCCATTGGGTCGAGCACCGCCCCGACCATCCGGTACTCATCTGGGACTCGCCAACGGGCGAGGGGCGCACCTGGACATACCGTCAACTCCTCGAGGACACCCATCGCTTGGCGGCCGGTCTCGTGAGTCGGGGAGTAGCCAAGGGCGACAAGGTGCTGATCCACTCGGACAACTGCCCGGAGTTGGTGCTGGCATGGCTCGCCTGTGGCACCGTCGGTGCAGTCGGAGTTACGACGAACACCAAGTCGGTGGGAGCAGAGCTTACGTACTTCATCGACAAGGCCCAGTGTGTGGCAGCCATCACCCAGCCCCAGTACGCGGCGATGGTGGTCGAGTCGGGACCGAGTCTGCGCTGGGTAGCCGTCACCAGTGCTGACAGCGACGGAGGGGCATCCGCCGACCAGATGGGCGTGCCGCTCGAGTCCTTCGACGATCTGTTCGGCGAGGCTTCCGACTGGCCCGGCCGGCCGGCCGAACCACTCCTCCCCTTCGGGATCATGTTCACCTCGGGAACGACCAACAAACCCAAGGCGGTGGTGCACACTCACGCCAACGCCATCTGGGCCAGTCGCCTCGGGCCCCAGAACATCGACCTGGGCCCGGACGACCGCTACCTCATCTACCTGCCCTTCTTCCACGTCAATGCCCAGAGCTGGTCGTTCTTCCCCGTCCTGGGCGTCGGGGCCACGGCCGTGCTGGTTCCGAAATGGTCAACCAGCCGATTCTGGGAGGTGGTGGAGCGTCACGACATCACCCACATCTCGCTCATGCCGTTCGTCTTCGGTACCCTGGGCCAGCCCGATCATCCCCAGACAACACTGCGGGTAGGAGTGTTCGGGCTCATCCTCCCCGACCTCGACAAGATGTTCGGGATCGACATCTATGCCGCCTATGGCATGACCGAGCTGGTGTCTCACGCCGTGGCCGGCAAACCCCGCGAGAATTTGCCGACCCGCTCCATGGGCCACGTGTCACCGGGCTATGAGATCGCCGTCGTCGACAAGGAGACCGGGCTCCTGTGCGACAAAGGGCAGACCGGCGAGCTGTGGATGCGCGGGACCCGCGGCATTCAGATCTTCCTCGAGTACTTCGATAACCCCGAGGCAAACGATGCCTCATTCGAAGATGGCTGGTTCAAGACCGGCGACATGGTTCAGATGGGCGCCGGCGGCAACGTCTTCTACCAGGAACGGGACAAAGACCTCATCAAGGTCGGTGGCGAGAACGTCTCGGCTCGCGAGGTTGAAGACGTCGTCACCACCGTGCCCGGGGTGGCCCAGGCCGCAGTCGTCGGAAAGAAGCACGAATGGCTCGACCAGGTGGTCGTGGCTTTCGTGATCACCGCCCCCGATGCCCCTGACCAAGCCGAGCTCGAGCGCCAGGTCATCGAGGTCTGTTCGAGCCAGCTGGCCACCTTCAAGGTGCCTCGCGCCGTGTACGTGGTCGAAGAATTCCCACTCGGAACGCTCGACAAGCTGCTCAAGAACAGACTGCGCGACCTGGCCGACGAGCAACCCGAGGTGTAACCGGATCGCAACCCCCGCTCAGGTCGAGGGCCGCCGGTCCACGTCGCAACTTTCCCGGAGTCCCTCCGGACGATGCCACTCTGTGTCACCATGCTCTCGGTAGGTGGTCAATCGTGCGCGTTTCGCATAGGTTCGCGCCGGGCAAAGGAGAAGTGCACATGGGGAGTTCGACACGTTTGCCGACACGCAGTCCGTCGCACCGAAGCCGAAGGATCGTCGTGGCGATCGTGATCACGTGCGGCTCGATGACCGCCGTCTTCGCTGGCTCGACCGTCCGAGCGCAAGCCGCCAGTCCTGGAATCGGGACGCCGACCGTCGTAACGGTCGGCGACTCCTACATCTCCGGCGAGGCCGGCCGGTGGGCGGGCAACTCCAACAGCGGCGAGTCCTCCATCGATGCACTCGGCTCGACCGCCTACTTCGACAACGCCACGCACACGGCCGAGACCATCAACCGGTGTCACCGTTCGGCCTCGGACGAGGCGTACATCGGCGGAGGCGTGGCCGGTCTCGACCTGGCGTGCTCCGGCGCAACGACATCGACCTACTTCGATTCCAGTGGCAATTTCAAGCCCGGCCTCGATTTCTACAGCGACAGCAACGGAAACCAAGGGCAGGCACTCCTGCTCCAGCAGTACGCATCCACCCACAACGTGACGATGGTGCAGCTGTCGATCGGCGGCAACAATTTCAACTTCGCCTCGATCGTCCAGAGCTGCGTAACCGACTTCCTCACATCGCCTTCGTGGTGGCCCCACTACTGCAAATCTGACTCGTCAGTCACGTCGAACTTCACATCATCCAACGTATCCGTTCAGACGAATGCCATCGTCGGGGCGATAAGGAACATCCGTACAGCGATGTCCAATGCCGGGTACACCGACTCGATGTACGCCATCGTCGCCCAGACCTACCCCTCGCCTGTTCCCACCAGCGCCGGGTTCCGCTACAGCCAGTCGGGACTCACCCGCCAGAGCACTGGCGGCTGCGGGTTCTGGAATTCTGATGCTAACTGGGCCAATGGCTCGGCACTGCCGACGATCAATGCGTCAGTGAAGAATGCCGTCACAACGGTCGGGGCCACCAACGTGAAGGTAATGGATCTGTCGACAGCATTCAACGGCCGGCGTCTGTGCGAAAACACTGTGGGGCTGACCGAGGAGAAGGGTCTGTCGAGCTGGCAGGCGGCGGGAGCCGTCGATCAGACGGAGTGGATCAACCAGATCCGCACGATCTCGACCATCGGGAGTGACTACTACATCCAGGAGTCAATCCACCCGAACTACTGGGGCCAACTGGCCATGCGGAACTGCGTCCGCCAGGCCTACAACGGCGGAACACCTCGAGGTGGGACCTGCACTATTGCGGCTAACGGCCTCAATAGTCAGGGCGAGCCGGTCATGTTGCTCCACTGACCGCCATGGTCGGTCGCCACCCATTCAACCAGTGAGGCCCACGCCCGTCTCGAGTAGGGACTTGAGGTCGCTCAGCACCCAGGCATAGCCACCACCTCCACCTTCGCCACCGGCATGCATGCGCCCGGACACCAGTTCCCCGATCGTGGAATGGCTGGCATCGAGCTTGCGGGCACGTGTGAGCTTGCACGAACCGTTGCCGAAGTCGTGGATCTCGTGGGTCACCACAGTGAACCCTTCGGCCATACATGTCGGGTCAATGAGTATCCGCCAGGTCGTGATC
>JAYVYR010000115.1:0-7501 GCA_043784065.1 Acidimicrobiaceae bacterium | reverse complement strand
CAGCGTGGTGTCGAAGACGTCCACCGCGTCCGGGAGAGCGGGAAGGGCGAAGTCGTGACCGCCTTTGGTTTCGTGGTGGTCATGGTCGACAGACCGCTGCCCGCGGATGTGGGCCTCTTGGCCCGCCGTCAACGGGTGGGAGTGGGACCGTCCCCCGCCGTGGCTATGGGTATGCCCATGGCCATGGGTCTGGGCACGACTCGCTCCGGCCGGGCCGTACGAGTCATCGTTGAGGGTGGGGCCGTCACTCGACATAGTCCAACCAGTCCTTGTACTGATCGAGCTCGCCGCGCACGGCGGCGAAATACGTCTGCTGGATCTGCTGGGTGATGGGGCCCGGCTTGCCGGCCCCGACGGTGCGGTCGTCGACCGCTCGGATCGGCACCACCTCGGCGGCCGTGCCGGTCAGGAATGCCTCCTCGGCAGTGTAGAGATCAGTGCGGATCAGCTGTTGGTAGTGGACCTCATGGCCCAGGTCGCGGGCGATCCGCTCCACCGACTTCTGCGTGATGCCCTCGAGGGCACCCGAGTCGGAGCTCGGCGGGGTCAGCAGCTTGCCGTCACGGACCACGAAGATGTTCTCGCCTGTGCACTCGCTGACGTTCCCGTCGGGGGCCAGAAGGATGGCCTCGTCGTAACCGGCCTTGATGGCCTCGACCTTGGCCAACGACGAGTTCACATACATTCCGGTGCCCTTGGCCGCCGTCGGGACGGCATTGGGGTCGTGACGACGCCACGAGGAGATCTTCATCGACACACCGTTCGCCACTCCGTCATCGCCGAGGTAGGTACCCCAGGGCCAGCAGGCCACCGAGACGTTGACCGGGCACGGCATCGGGTTGAGGCCCATTTCTCCATAGCCGAGGTAGACGAGCGGCCGTATGTAGCAGCCGTCGGTCATGCCGTTGACCCGGACCACCTCACGAGTGGCCTCGACGATGTCGTCCACGCTGAAGGGGATCTCGATCATGAAGACCGAGGCCGACACGAAGAGGCGCTCAATGTGGTCGCGCAGTCGGAACACGGCCACGCCGCGGTCCGTCGGGTAGGCACGGATGCCCTCGAACACGCCGGAGCCGTAATGCATGGTGTGGGTCAGCACGTGCACCGTGGCATCGGCCCAGTCGACGAGCTCGCCGTCCATCCAGATCTTTTCGGTGGGGGTGATGGGCATGGCTCAGAGCCTTTCTGCGATGGCGTCGCCGATCTCGGAGGTCGAGAGGGTCACGTCGGGTGTGGAGTTGATGAATTCGGTGACCGCATTGGTGACGGCGGTCGAAGCGTCAGCCTCGCCTAGGAAGTCGAGCATGAGAGCGGCCGACCGAATGGCGGCAGCCGGGTTGGCATTGCCGGTGCCGGCGATGTCGTTGGCCGCCCCATGTACGGGCTCGAACATCGACGGCCCGGTGCGGTCGGGGTTGAGATTGGCCGAGGCGGCGTAGCCGATGCCACCGGCAATGGCACCGGCCAGGTCGGTGATGATGTCGCCGAACAGGTTGTCGGTGACGATCACGTCGTAGCGGGCGGGATCCTCCACCAGGTAGATGCAGGCGGCATCGACGTGGTTGTAGTCCCGACTGACATCCGGAAAGTCCGGTGCCACCTCATCGACCGTTCGCTGCCAAAGGTCGCCAGCGAAGGTGAGTACGTTCGTCTTGTGGACCAGGGTCAGATGACTGCGCTGGCGGGTCCCGGCCAATGCGAAGGCGAAGCGGGCACAACGCTCGACACCGTGCCGGGTGTTGACCGAGCCCTGGGTGGCCACCTCGAAAGGAGTGCCTTTGCGCAAGAATCCGCCTTCGCCAGCGTACGTGCCCTCGGTGTTCTCGCGGATCACGATGAAGTCGCAATCGGGGTGAAGGGCGCCGGGAACGCCGGTGAAGGGCCGGAGGTTGATGTAGAGGTCGAGAGCGAAACGCAGGCGCAGCAGCATGCCCCGCTCCAACGTGCCCGGAGGTACCTCGGTGGAGCCGACCGGGGCACCGATGGCACCGAGCAGGATGGCGTCGAATCCATGGAGTTCGTCGAGCACGCTGTCGGGCAGCACTTCGCCGGTGCGGATGAAGCGGTCGGCACCCAGGTCGTATTCAGTGGTGTCGAGGACCACCCCAGCGGCCCGGACGACCTTGAGGGCTTCAGCCGTGACTTCGGGGCCGATGCCGTCGCCGCCGATCACGCCAACCTTGTAGCTGCTCACTTGTCCGCTGTCCTTCTCTTCTCGATGGAGAGGTTGATGGGGAGGTTGTCTGTTCGAAGCGGCTCTGTCCGGTGCCACCTGCAGCCGGTCTATCGGTGTCTGCAATGGCGGCAATTGAAAAACCGCCCACCAGGTGGACGGTCAAGAGGCACACACCGGGGGCGGTATGTGCCTACTCGATAATGATTACGGCAACGCGTCGGGACAACTCAACGAGCTTCACTCCCCAAGTGTCCCCCGCCGGGACCTGCACCGTCAACCCCGCGTCCAGGCACCGCCCCTGGCTGTCCAATGCCATCGGGGTCGTCAAGGTCGTCGGGGTCGTACAACACCGACCAGGGCAGAGCCCCCTCGCGGAGGCAGCGTGACACAGGTCCCCGGCATTCGACCACCGTGGAGGGTACGCCGTCGCACGTGCCACCATCGAGGATCACGGTGGGCTGATCGGAGCCGATGAAGGCTCGCACGACCTCAGTCGCCGTGGTGGCCGGCGTTGCCCCGTGCCGATTTGCGCTGGAAACGGCCAACGGCCCGAGGAGTTCGCACAGGGCCACCACCACGGGGTGGTCGGGGCGGCGGACGCCGACCGTCTGGTGAGCCGAGTCTGGGCCACCCAGGTCGACACTGAACCCGGGGCGACGGGGCACGACCAGGGTCAGAGGCCCGGGCCAGAATCGGTCCGCCATGGCACGGGCCGCCTCCTCCAACTCGCCGCACACCAGGGCCACCTGATCACGTCCGGCCACCAGGATCGGAACGGGTACGTCGGCCGGTCGGCCCTTGCACGCGAACAGCCGTTCGACGGCCTCGGGCAAGGTCAGATCAACGGCCAGCCCGTAGACCGTGTCGGTGGGCAGGGCCACCACGGCCCCATCGGCCAAGGCTGCCGCCGCCTCAAGCACCGTGGCCGGATCGGACACCTGCAGCACACGGGTCACCGCTCGGCGACCAGCATGCGCAGCCGCCCGGCCAGGTCGCGTGCCGTCTCGACCCGGGACAGCCCGGCCCGTCGGGCGGCGTCGATGGCCCCATAGGCCTGGGACGGGGCCAGCTCGACGACCAGGACACCCGACCGGGCCAACCAGGCGCCGCTCCCGGCCACCACTGATTCGATGTCGGCCAGACCGGCAACTCCGCTGCGCCCTCGAGCGGCGACGAGCGCTTGTCGGGGCTCCCATTCCCGCACGGTGGGCTCCAAGTCGTCGTACTCCTCCTCGGCCACATAGGGCGGATTGGACACGATGAGGTCGACCCGGTGGACCAATCGGTCAGGCAGGGCGTCGAACCACGATCCTTGGACGAACGTCACCCGCCCGGCGGCCACCGGGTCAGACGCAGCCAGGGCGTCCCGGTTGGCGCGGGCCACGTCCAGGGCATCAGTCGAAGCATCTGTGGCCCAGACCTCGAGAGGCCGGCCGGAAGGGACACCCTCAGAGGCAAGGGCCAGGGCGATAGCTCCCGACCCAGTGCCCAGATCGACACAGACCAGCGATCCGTCCTCGGCCGAGCGGCCACGTGCAATCCGTGCCAGCTCGCCCAGAGCAACCTCCACGACCTGTTCGGTTTCCGCTCGGGGGATCAAGACTCGTCGGTCGATGGCCAACTCGAGGGAACGGAATGCCCAAATCCCCAGCACATACTGCAGCGGCTCACCCGCCGCCCGCCGATCGGCCAGGGCCAATGCCGCGGCCCACGGAATGGTCGGTGGGGCGGTGACTGGGGCGGTGAGTGGGGCGGTGAAGGCAGCAGCGGCCATGGCGTGGTCCACGATCCAGCCGGCTTCCCGCGACGATCCGACCCGGGCGGACACCTCGGCCACCAATTTGGCCCGGTCGCCCGGTGCGGCGGCGCCAGCAGCGACAGAGGCCCCGATGTCCGTCATCACCGTCGACTCAACCCTCGTCCAGCTGACGGTAGCGCTTGTCGGCCATCAGCCCATCTGTCAGCTCGTCGAGATCACCCATCAGGATCCGGTCCAACTTGTGGAGGGTCAGCTTGATGCGGTGGTCGGTGACTCGATTCTCCTTGAAGTTGTAGGTCCGGATCTTCTCAGATCGACCGCCGCCCCCGACCTGGCTGCGGCGCTGCTCCGATAGTTCGGCGGCCTGTCGGTCCTGTTCGGCCTTCAGCAGCCGGGACCGCAGCACGATCATGGCCTTGGCCCGGTTCTGGATCTGGCTCTTCTCGTCCTGCATGGCCACCACGATGCCGGTGGGCAGGTGGGTGATCCTCACGGCCGAGTCGGTGGTGTTGACCGACTGCCCGCCCGGACCAGTCGACCGGTAGACATCGATCTTCAGGTCACCCGCGTCGATGTCGACATCGACTTCCTCGGCTTCGGGCAGCACGGCAACGGCAGCCGACGACGTGTGGATCCGGCCCTGGGACTCGGTGACTGGTACCCGCTGCACCCGATGAGGACCACCCTCATGCTCAAGGCGTTGCCAGGCGTTCTCGCCTTTCACCACGAACGTGATCTCGTTCAGGCCATCGCGCTCGGATGGACTGGACGACAGGACCTCGACCTTCCACCCTTTGGACGCCGCGTATCGGGCATACATGTCATACAGGTCCTTGGCGAAGAGGTTGGCCTCCTCGCCACCCTCGGCCCCTCGGATCTCAAGGATCACGTTCCGGCCGACATTGGGATCACGGGGGACGAGGAGCAGGCGGAGCTCCTCTTCGAGCCGGACGATGTCCTCGTCGGCCTGGGCCAACTCGGACTGGGCCAACTCGCGCTCGGCACCGGCGGAGTCGGCGACCATGTCGCGGGCGGTCTTGACGTCGGCGTAGCCGGACTCAAGCCGACGGAAGCAGCTGACGACCTCCTCGAGTTCACGGTGGCGTCGCGAAACGTCGCGCAGCCGCTTGGGGTTCGAGGACAGATCAGGATCGTTGAGCTCAGCCAGAACCGACTCGTACTCATGCTCCAGGTCGACCAGGCGTTCCCTCAGTCGGTCGTTGAGCACGGGAGAAGGGTAGCGCCGCCTGCGCAATGCACTGGTCGGGGCATTGGGAGTTCAGCGCTGGGTTGCATCCGGACAGCCAAGGTGCCGGACAGCATCGGATTCAGCTCTCGGTGGGCGCGGCCGGCTTCTTCTTCCGGCCGCTCGCTGCGTAGCGACGCTGGAAGCGCTCCACACGGCCGCCGGAGTCGACGAGCTTCTGCTTGCCTGTGTAAAAGGGGTGGCATTCGTTGCACAACTCAAGGGTGATTTCGGGCTTGGTCGAGCGCGTCGTGAAGGTGTTGCCGCAGGAGCAGCGCACCGAGGACTCGATGTATTCGGGGTGGATGTCGGTCTTCATGGTCTTCTCCTGTTGTGGCGCTGCCGGAGCGGGGAGATACCCGAGAGCAGGGTCTGCAGTCTAGCGGAGCAGATCCTCACGTCGACCGACGGGTCTAACCCTGTCGACGAGCGCGGTGGATCAGGGGTCAGGTGGCCGGACCCTTGGCGATTTCAGCCAGGAACTCGTCGTTGCTGGCGGTGGTGCGGATCTTGTCCATCAGGAGCTCCAGACCGGCGGCCGCGCTGCCTTCGTTGGCCAGGGCATTGAGAACTCGGCGGAGCTTCCACACCTGCTGGAGCTGCGATCGGTCGAACAAGAGCTCCTCGTGGCGGGTCGAGCTGGCATTGACGTCGATCGACGGGTAGAGCCGCCGTTCAGCCAACCGCCGGTCGAGCCGAAGTTCCATGTTGCCGGTGCCCTTGAACTCCTCGAAGATGACCTCGTCCATCTTGGACCCGGTCTCCACTAAGGCGGTTGCAAGGATGGTCAGTGATCCGCCCTCCTCGATGTTCCGGGCGGCACCGAAGAACTTCTTCGGCGGGTAGAGCGCTCCCGAGTCCACGCCACCCGACATGATCCGGCCGGTGGCCGGGGCCGCCAGGTTGTAGGCACGGGCCAGCCGGGTGATGCCGTCCAGGATGATCACGACGTCGCGGCCGGCCTCGACCAGGCGCTTGGCCCGCTCGATGGTCAACTCGGCGACAGCGGTGTGCTCATCGGCCGGGCGGTCGAACGTCGAGGCGATGACCTCGCCCTTCACCGACCGGCGCATGTCGGTGACCTCTTCCGGGCGCTCATCGACCAGGAGGACCATCAGGTGGACATCGGGATTGTTGGCCTCGATGGAATGGGCGATGTGCTTCATCACCGTGGTCTTGCCTGCCTTCGGAGGCGACACGATGAGGCCGCGCTGGCCTTTGCCGATCGGCGACAGGAGGTCGACGATCCGAGCCGTCATATCCTCCTTCTCCCCCGACATCTCGAGGTGCAGCCGCTCGTCGGGAAAGAGCGGGGTCAGATCTTCGAATCGCGGGCGGAGGCGGGCCACCTCAGGGTCCATCCCCGAGACCTTGTCGATCTGGAGCAGAGCCGGAAACTTCTCGGTGGTGCCGGCCGGACGGCAGAAGCCCTCGACACTGTCGCCCTTGCGCAGGGCGAACCGCTTGGCCTGGCTGATCGAGATGTACACGTCCTTGGACGAGGCAAGATAACCGTCACAGCGTAAGAATCCGTAGCCCTCGTCGCGCAGGTCGAGCAGACCGCTGACGGGTATGAGCTCGCCCTGGTACTGCTGCTCCTGGTTGCCGCCCTGCAGGTCGCCCTCTTGACCGCCCGGACGCTCGCGGCCGCGACGCCGGCGGTTCGTGCGGCGGTTGCCCACGTCGTCGTTACCGCCGCCTTGGCTTTGGTTGTTCCGGTTGCCCTGGTTGTTCTGGCTGTTCTGGTTGTTCCGGTTGCCCTGGTTGTTGCCCTGGTTTCCGGGGCTGTTGCCCTGGCCGCCCTGGTTGTTCTGGCGACCCTGGTTCCGGCCGCCCTGGTTGTTCTGGCGACCCTGGTTTCCAGGGCTGTTGCCCTGGTTGTTCTGGCGACCCTGGCCACCGCCCTGCTGGCCGCGACCGCCAACCTCCGAAGTACCAGTGTCCTCAGACGCCTTGGCTGACTTGGCGGCCGGGGCACTGTCGAACCCATCGTCGAATTGGGCTGCTGACGAGGCAGTCGCCACGTCGTCGTCCGGTCCGAACGACAAGGTGGCCGGGGCTCGGCGGGCCGGAGCTTCCGGATCGGCGTGGTCGCCGTTGGTCGTCGATGTACTGGCCGAACGGCCGCGGGGCGTCCGTGGGACTCGGGCGGCGGGTGCGGCCGGGGCTTCGTCGGTGCCCACTCCGGTTGCCTTCAGGATGCCGTCGATGATGTCGGCCTTCTTGGTCCGGGTGGTGGTCTTCACAGACAGGGCCTGTGCGATCGCATGGAGCTCATCGCGCTCCTTGCTCTCCAACACCGAGCGCTCGAGCTGCG
>JAYVYR010000114.1:0-4507 GCA_043784065.1 Acidimicrobiaceae bacterium | reverse complement strand
CGACGGGCTCCTCGCCGTCATCGTCCTGGTCGTGGTCTCGACGATCCCGGTGTGCACCGCCTTCGTCCACTCCCGACTGATGCTGTCGGAGGGGCGGTCGGGGATCGTGGCCATCGTGACCGTGGTCGCCGCCCTGGCCAACATCGGGCTGAACCTGGCTCTCATCCCTCACCTGGGGATCAATGGGGCCGCCCTAGACACCCTCATCACCTATACGGCCCTGGCCTGCGGAATGGCCTCGTTGAGCCGGCGCTTCTTCCACCTCCCCCGCCCGCCCATCCTGCTGTGGGTGCAGTTGGCCGCCGCCGCGGTCCTGGTCCTCGCCAGCCGTTACCTCCCGACCCACGGTGCCGGGACGATGGGTCGCCTGGCCGGCACTGCCGTGGCCGGCGTGTTCGCAGTGCAGATCGTCCGCAACCTGCAGCGGAAAGGTGCCACCGAGGTGCGAGAGGCCACGGTGGGCGACTGACGGTTGCAGATAGGGTCTGGGCATCTGGGACGGCCCAGCGCTGTGGGATGATGACTGCCCGGTCGTCATTTCATCGAGGTAGTCAGGCGGCTAGCAGGGACGATGATCGGTCCGGATGCCGATGGGGCTACCCTCAGCTAAGATCGAATTGCGTCAGTGCTGTAGGGGATAGAGGCTGCATGTCAGGTGCACCGGGGATGACAGTTCGGACGTGGCTCGGGATCGCACGTTGCAGGGCCGACGGGATCGCCATCGAGGGGGCCGTCGAACCCTGGAGTGACTGTCACGATCGTGCCCGCATCCTGGTAGTCGACGAGAGCGGGCCGGTCGATTGGTTGGTCCTGGTCCCTGGCGACGACCCCGACGAGGCGATCACCAAGCTGCTCGCCCAAAGGGCCCTCGCCCCGACCCGCCCCGAATCACCGGCGCTCCCGTCGGGGGACCTGACGATCGCCATCTGCACCCGGGACCGTCCGGATCTCCTCCAATCGTGCCTGGAGCGGGTATGTGCGGCGGCAGCGGGGCGTTACGAGGTGGTGGTCGTGGACAACGCCCCCCGATCGGAAGCCACGGCGCAGGTGGTAGAGAAGTTCGTCGCCCGTGGGTTTGCGGTGCGTCGGGTCGTCGAGCCCAAGCCCGGCCTGTCGCGCGCCCGGAACTGCGCGTTGGCCGCTATCGACACGGACTACGTCGCCTTTACCGACGACGACGCACTGGCCGACCGGGAGTGGCCCCGTGAGCTGCACCGGGGGTTCGCGACGGGCGGTCCGGTGGCCGTCGTTACGGGGATCGTACCCCCCGCTCAGATCGAGACCGAGTCCCAGGCGCTCTTCGAGCGGAAGATCTACAAGTGGAGCAACAAGCTGGAGCCCGGGACGACCCGGATGGAGCAGCATGGTCCTATCCGGGCGTTTCCGGCATCCACGGGCGATCTGGGCACCGGTGCGAACTGCGCCGTCGACCGCAGGATCGTCCAGGATCTCGGTGGGTTCGACGAGGCTCTGGGTGCCGGAACGCTCAGCCGCGGCGGCGAGGATTCCGAGATGTTCGTCCGCCTCCTGCGTGCTGGCCATGAACTCCGATTTCAGCCGTCCGCCGTCGTCTGGCACCGTCACGCCATGGGCCCGGCCGACCTGCGGAAGATCGTGTTCGGCTACGGGAAGGGTCTTTCGGCTGCCGCCTGCAGCGAGTTCCTCCGGCCCGGCAAGGTGGCCATGGTGCGGGGCTCGATGCGAGGAGCCGGCCAGTTGGCCCGGGACCGACGCAGCGATGTCGGCCTCGGCACGCCGACCTCGCACGTGATCCTCGAGTTGGCCGGCATCGCCTGCGGGCCGTTCGCCTACGCCATCGAGCGGGTTCGCACGCGCCGCTGAGGCCGGCGGATGCACGGCGGCGCCCAGGCTTGGCGGGGAGGCCGCCTAACGTGACCCGTCAGCCGACGACTTCGATTACCACGAAGCCCGGTGCGCCGGCACCCCCGGCACCCCCCGCGCCGCCGTTCGAGCCTCCACCCCCCCCGCCGCCGGCACCCCCACTGTCTGCCGCGGAGCCGCCAGGGCCCCCAGCCGATTGCGAGCTGCCACCGGTGGCTCCACCAGCTCCTCCTCCCAGTGCGCTTCCGGCGCCACCGGCGCCCCCGCCCGGTCCAGCTCCCGCTGCGCCCCCGCCCCCGCCGCCGCCCGGGGAGTCTGCAATCGGAAAGCCGCCGGGCCGCGCTGAGCTTCCTCCGCTGCCGCCAGTTGTCGAAGCGGTGAAGGTTCCGGCGGGGGCGCCGTAGGCGGCCCCGGGAGTGACCGCGGTGGATCCTCTGGCCGCTCCCTTGCCCCCGCATCCTCCACTTCCCCGGATCGAGATCGCGGTCCCGCTGACCGTCGTGTCCCCCCCACCCCCGCCGTTGCCGCCGGCACTGTCCGCGGCCCCTGCACCGCCGGTCCCCCCACCCCCGCCGTTGCCGATGGTGACGGTGAGCAGCTGACCACCGGTCACCGCGAGGAACTGCACTGATGCCGTGCCGGCTGCCCCACCCGAGCCGCCGGCCTGGGCGATCGCCGCTGCGGCCGCTCCACCACCTCCTCCTCCTCCTCCGCCCCCTACGCAGGTGATTCGAAGCCGCGTGGCGATCGTGGGAATCGAGTAGCTCCCCGACGACGTCAGGGTTGCGCTGAGCGACGGTGCCAACGTCGGATTCGGATAGGTACCACCGAGCACTCCACCCGCTGGACCGGACGGAGTGCCAGCCGGAGGTGCTCCCCACGTCGCGGCCATTGCTGACGTGGCCACGATCGTCTGGCCGGCACTCGGAGAGCCGCTGATCCGCAGGCCTCCAGCGAAGTCGGCGGGGTCGACGATGCTCACTCCTCCGGCACCGGAGGTCACCGGCGCATCGTTGATCGTCGGGCTGATCAGCTCGTTGGTCCGGTGGACTACCAACGTCGAACTTCCGACTTCGTTGACATAGGTCCATCCCGCAGAGGTCGGTGGGGGGAAGGAGATGAGGTCATTGCCGCCAGAGCCGGTGGCGGTGACCGGCAATCCCTTGATGTCCACCATGGTGACGGAGGTTCCGTTCGAGCTGACGGCTCCGATGAAGGTGCCGGCGGGGATCAGACCGGCCGAGTCGGTGATACTCATGCCGGTCTGGAGGAGACCGACCACACTGGTCCCGAAGCTGACGATCGACGAACCGGCGATAACCGTGCCTCCGCTGATGCTCGCCGCCGGTTGGGAGTTCTGGTGGGCGCTGTTGTCCGAGTGCTCGATGAACGAAGCCGGGACAGGGTTCAGCTGGCTGGCCAGCTGCATCGTGATCCTGAAGTACAAGATGGTGTTGGTGGCATTGGTCGCCTGATTGCCAGCCCCGGCATTGTGGTTGTTGGTGTTCAGTCCCTCGTAGCCCGAGATCTGATTGCCGTTGATGAAGGCCGGATGGAGCGATGGCGGTGTGGTCTCCGTCGGGGTGGAAAAGTAAAAATCGTAGCCAACGTAGGTGGCGCCGTTCACCGGTACGGCACCGAAGTCGTCGGTGCTGTTGTCGACGAAGTGGAGCCCCCAGATGTTCGCCAGGTACCACCCATTGCCCGGCACCTGGTAGGGATGGTTGTTGACTACCCACCAACCGGCTGCATTCTCGAGTCGCACGGCCTCATAGGGAAGCCCGGTTCCGGGACTGAGGTTGGGCCCTGACGTAGTCGATGCCACCTCTTTGGAGGGCGCTTCGATATTGTTGTTGAGGAGGTAGCCGTCATGACAGCCGGTGGAGCCTGGGGTGTTGGTCACCAGGATCGCCTGGGATCCGGTGTTGAGCAACTGGTTGTCGTAGATGCGATTGTCGAGCAGCGGACCGGTCCCGGCTGCCCCGGCATAGTTGGCGTCGGTGACGACGATCCCGGCCTGGGCGGTATTGAAGATGAAGCAGTCGTGGACCCGCGACCCGTCGGAGAAGAGTACGATCCCATGTCCTAAGGTGTTTCCCGGTTGTGAGCCGCCGTTCTGACCGTCGAAGGCAACATGGTCGATCTCGATGGCGCTGTCACCGGTGGTGTTGGGCGTGCCGTTGTTGTATAGGTTGTTGTAGGTGGGGTAGTTGCCCGGGTTGGCGGGCCCGTAGAGGCCGGCCAGATAGGCCGCCGAACCGACGACGCACCGTAATGCGGTTCCCGGTGCCTGCTGGAGGGTGGCCATGTACTGACCGGGCTTCTTCGGTATTCCGGCCGCGGTGACCTCGTTGGCTGCTCCGGTGGCGGTCAGATGGACGCCCGGCGGGATCGGGAGTTCCTGGTTGATGACATAGGCTAAGCCCGGCTTGCACTGGAGGGTCACCGAGGTGCCGGCGGCGGCCTGGCTGAGCGCAGTGAGAATGTTGGCGGTGTCGATTGAGGGCATCCCGGTGGGCGGGAGCACGGTGATCGTCGCCGAGCTGGAGGTGGTGAGGACCGCATAGTCAGCAGTTCCGTTACTCCTGCCGGACTGTCGGGCGGCCGCACCCGCCGGAGTGCCTCTGAGCGCGCCGACGGCGACGGCGCCACCGGCCAGGCCGAC
>JAYVYR010000113.1:0-12409 GCA_043784065.1 Acidimicrobiaceae bacterium | reverse complement strand
ACCGGAAGGCCACCACACGTTCGAGTTCAGGCTGCATCACACCGCCTGAGATCGCAATTGCGGTCGCACGGTTCACCCGTGGTTGCTGACGATGCTGGTGACGAAGTGGCCGAAGGCTGTTTGTGTTTTGCGAACGTCTGTCGACAACACAATGACAATTGTGGAAGGCGGCTTCCTTCCCGATCGGTTGCATTCCGATGGGGCGCACCGGTACTCGAGTTCATGGCTGATGTTCTGACGGCCGAACACCCACGTTGGGACTCACGACTAGCTGCCTGCGTTCCTCTGCTTCCCTCCGATCAGCATCGTGGACTCCAGATTGAACATCCTTGATAGTCGCGTCGGGTTTGTCCTCCAGTCCGAGGAGATCCGCTTCGTCCAGACCGTGCTTGGCGATCAGAAGTGCGTCGAGTTTGGTCTGCATGGCCCGGCTCTCGCGATTCTGAGTGGACTGAATGATGAACACCATCACGAAGGTGATCAGCGTCGTGATCGAGGTGACCACCATCTCGTAGTGGGAGTTGAAGAAGCCACCAGGGACGAAGAGCATGCCGATCCCCCATAGCGCGACCAGTGTCACGGCAATGAAGATGGCGGTGAAGGATCCGAGAAGCGTCGTCACGTTAGAGACCGCGTGACTCGCCTGGTGGTGAATTCTTCGCTGCTCTGCGGACAAGGGATCCTCTCGGAGGTCGTGCTTGGCGAGCACCTGAGTTGAGGCAATGCCCATCACCCTTGCTCCCGCAGGATGCCCGGATGCCCGATCTGGAACTCTCAGGTGCCGAGACCTGCGCTCAACGGACCAATCATCTCCATAGTAGACACCGGCTTCCCGTAAGCAACCGGCATGGCGGATCGTCGCCGGACGCAATCTCCCGGTGAAGGTCGGTAGCCCACCCTTCCGGTGGTGGGGACGCACCATTTCGGATCCCAAGGACAAGGTGCTCAGCGCCCTCCGGTTTGCACTTGCCGGACCGGTCCGGCCGACATTGCGGCCTGGTGTGCGGCCAACCGACGCCGATCGAGGATGGTGCGGCCGACGACCACGCACGACAGGCCGGCTTGGACGACCAGGGATGTCGCCGTCAAGGGGTATCCGATGCCGACGTCGTAGATCACCCACAACACGCTGGCCATGGCCAGGAATACCCAGGTGCCGATGGCAATCCCCGACGGATCTTCGGTGCGGAAGGCTTGTACCACCGATGGCACGGCGAGGAGGCAGGCAAACACCGTGCCGACCACCGCCACCACCGGGGGAATGACGAGCAGGGCGAGGATCAGCAGCGGGGGAGATGCCAGCAGGAACATGAGCTGCCGGCGATCCGGCTCCAAGAGGACTACCACGGTGATCAACACGGGGAGCAGGAGGAGGTTGACGGCCATCATGGGAACCGAGTCGACGTGGAAGCCCCACCCGGCCCACCACAGGGCTGTGGCGGCCCACAGGACATAGGTCCACGCGCTCACGCCATGGCTGTCACGGGTGCGTACCAGCCTGATGGTCTGGGGCAGGCCACTGGCCAAGGTGAGGATGGTGGCGAGCCAGCCGATGAGCGGGATGGAGTCGTAGCCTTTCATGTTGCCGTGCCGGCGGGGAACTCGTCCACCTCCACAGGGTAGGGGGAGGTACCACGCTCGTGGCACGATTCAGCTGGAGTCGTGCACCAGGTGCCCCCGGTCCACTCAGGCGCCGTCCGCGGCGGGGGCCAGGTCCAGGTCCAAGTCCAGGAACCGGCGAGCGACGAACGGTGAGGTCATCGCCCGGAGAAGTGCGCTGTAGTTGAGGCCGAAGTGGAGCTCTGATCCGATCGCAGGCGGGTCGGAGTCCGTGGTGAGCAGAAGATGGTCGCTGCTCGCCCCCAGTATTTCGTAGCCCGCAGGTGGAGCGAGACCGTCGGTATCGACGTCCTGGCGACCCAGCGCGACGATCACCCGGGTACCTGCCTCCCGAGTGGCCTGCGCCGGTCGAGTCTGGCCAAATGCCGACTGTGCCAGGCTGCCGCGCGGCTGGAACGGCTTGTGCTTGGACTCGATCACTTCGCCGACCAGCGTGAATGTGTCGGTCTCGAGCCCCTCGGGAACCGAACGTCGGAGGGGCTCACGACCCAGCAGGATCGACTCCCCGAGGCGAAGGTGGTTGATCCTTCCGATTACCGAAGCGGCGCTCAGGACCCAGTCGAGATTTGCCGAGTTGCCGCCGGAGACGATGTCCAGTTCGACGCCGAGTGTCGCTTCGAGGGAGTTGGCCAGGGCGGACAGCTCGGCCATGTTGAAATCGTCGGGAACGACACCGCTATGGCAGGCGAGGTTGGTGCCGATGCCCCGAAGGACGACGCCAGGCAGCTCCAGGACATCACTGGCAACCTTGAGGAGATCGTCAGGCATGATGCCTTCACGGAGGTCGCCCAGTTCGACCATCAACACGACACCATGACGGCGACCTTGCTGACAGGCGGATACCGATAGCTGGTAGATGACCTTGAACTCGGTAGTGAGGCTGAGGTCAGCAGCGGCCACCACCCGCTCCACCTGGCTCGGCATCGGCGACCGCACGAGCATGATCTCCGAATTGACTCCGGCCCGTCGCAGGGCCTCGACGTTTTCGATCCGCGACTCACCGAGCGACGTGACGCCGCCGGCAAGCATCGCGGCCGCGATCTCCTGTGAGCCCAGCGTCGCTTTGGTGACCCCGCATACGTCAATCCCCCGGTCGCCCAACCGACCGACGAGATTGCGAGTGTTGTGCCGGATCAGGTCAAGACATATCTCGAGCCGCGGCGCACTCATGCAGCGGTAGTGGATGGCTCCCGGACGAGTTGGGGGAAGGCACGTAGCACCATGTCGACCAAGCGGGCCGTGGGCCGCCACAGGGCATCGGTCGCCGGAATGCCAAGTTCGGCCTCGTACCGGGCGATCGCGGTCGTGACCTCGACATCAGTCATCTGCTCGTGGTTGATGGTGAGCCCGATCACCTTGGTGTTGGCAAACGTCTGGATTAAGTTGATCTCGGTGGCCGGATCGGGCATCGGGTAGCCGGCGAAGTCACCTCGCGCCGTCCTGGCGGGAGCGTGCTGGAGGATGACCGCATCCGGCTGGCCGCCGCGGAGGATGAAGGTGGAGCTCAGGTAGGCGGGGTGGCTGAGCGCTCCCTGACCCTCGATGACGATCACGTCCGGATGCTCGCCCTCGAACGCCTCGACGACAGCTGCTTCCATCTCGCCCGAGCAAAACTGGCAGGGAATGGCATCCAGGGCCACGCCGTAGCGGGCACCCTGGATCAGACCGGTTTGGCCGGTGCCGACGAGTACCGCTCGGATACCTGCATCGTTGAGCGCCTGGGTGAGGATCGTGGCCGTGGTCCGCTTGCCGATGGCGCTGTCCGTTCCGAGAACGGCGATACGAGGACACGTGACCTCGGCGATGCGACCGCTGAACATCCGCAGGTCCTTCTTCTCCGGGGGTTTGCGCACGTCGAGTATCGTTGTCCCGTTGATGGCGGAAACTGCGGCGAACTCGGGATCGTCGTTCAAGAATTCGTGCAGGCCGTTCACCAGGTTGATGCCCTGTCTCATGGCGTCGAGCATGACCCGGCGCTCTTCGACGGAAAGCATCCCGCTCGCCGGGGCCATGCCGAACACGAGGTAGTCGGGGGTGCGGCCGGCGGATGCGATCGATGACGCCAGGTCGTACACGACAGGGACACCGTTGGTTCCGTCGCCGAGAATTTCGCCGGAGTCACGACCTGCCTGGATGCTGTCAATGACGGACAAAATCCGATAGCGCTCGGAATGGCGGACCAGCCCATTGGCTGTTTTGCCGTCCGGGGCACCGAAATTCGCTTCGCAGTAGACCACCGCGGTCGGGCGAAGGTCACCGATTGGGGCGTGAGGGCGCGACTGCACGGGGGGTTTACTCGGGACGTCAGGCATGGCACTCCTTGAGACGAGCTCAGAGGAGGCGACGGGATCGAATCCGGCCTAAGTGGCCAGACAATATCGAGGGGTCCCCACTTAGCGTGAATCGATAGTCTACGGGACTTAATTCCTTCGCGCCTTCGTGGCGCATCAACTCATCAGAAATCCGCGACTGGTGGGCAGGCGTCAGGTGTCGGGACGGGCTACGCCGCCGTCTCCACCGGTGTCATTCGATCAGGCTGCGGATGTCCTCGGCGGTCAGGGCCCCGGAGGCGAGCTCACCGGAGTCGATGACGTTGGCGAATAGGGCGGCTTTCTTGGCCTTCATAGCCATGACCTTCTCCTCGATGGTGTCCTTGGCCACCATCCGGTAGACCATGACCTTCTTGGTCTGTCCGATCCGATGGGTCCGGTCCACGGCCTGGGCCTCGGTGGCCGGGTTCCACCATGGATCGAGCAGGATGCAGTAGTCGGCGGCCGTCAGGTTCAGACCGAACCCTCCCGCCTTCAGGCTGACCAGGAACACCGGCACCTCGCCGTTCTGAAACCGGTCGATGACCTTGGCTCGATTCCTGGTCTTTCCATCGAGGTAGCAGAGGTCGATCCCGGCCGAGTCCACCCGGGATCGGGCCGACTGCAAGAAGCGGGTGAACTGGCTGAAGATCAACACCCGGTGCCCATCGGACACGACCTCCTCCACCATCTCCATGAGTACATCGAGCTTGGTCGACGGCACGCCGGCGTGCTTCTCGTCGACAAGTGCGACATCCAGGCTGGCCTGGCGCAGCAGCGTCAGCGACCGGAATATCTCGAACCGGTGCTTTCTGATGTCCCCCAGCATTCCGAGGACCTTTTGGCGTTCGCGCTGGAGGTAGGCCTGGTACACCTTGGCGTGTCGGGGGACCAGTTCCAACTCCAGGACCTGCTCGAGCTTGGCTGGAAGATCGGCCGCCACCTGCTCTTTGGTGCGCCGGAGCATCAGGGGGCGGATGCGGCGGCGGAGCTGGGCGAGACGTTCAGCATCGCCCTCCCGTTCGATGGGGTTCCGGTAGTAGGTGGTGAATCGCTTGGCGTCGCCCATCAAGCCGGGTGCGGCAATGGCCAGCAACGACCACAGCTCCATCAGGTTGTTCTCCATCGGCGTCCCGGTGACGGCCACCTTGAAGGGGATCTGCAGCATGCGGGCCCGACGGTGGGCCTGCGACGTGTGGTTCTTGACGAACTGTGCCTCGTCGAGGAAGAGACCGGCCCAATCGACGGCGTCGTAGTCGTCGAACTCGCGTCGGAACAGGCCGTACGAAGTGATCACGATGTCGGCACCCGCCACCACCTCCGCTAGCGACACTCCACTTCGAGCCGTCGTCTCCCTGATGGCGATCACGTCGAGCCCGGGAGCGAACTTCCGACATTCAGCCTCCCAGTTTTGAACCACGCTGGTGGGGGCGATCACCAGGAACGGTGGCCCGTTGGAGACCTTCTCCTGGACGTGGCAGATCAGGGCGAGCGCCTGGACCGTCTTCCCCAGACCCATGTCGTCGGCCAGGACTCCACCGAGGCCGTGGTCATAGAGGTAGGCCAACCAGTTGAACCCGTCCCGCTGGTAGTGGCGGAGCTCGGCCTGCAACCCGGCCGGCACGGAATACTCGATCCGGTCGTCGGCATCGATGAGTGTCCTCACCGATGACTCCCACTCGGCCACCCGGGCGTTGATGACCCCGAGTGTCCGCATCTCCTCCCACCAGGCCGCCTGGAACCGGCTGACCCGGATTGCTCCGTCCGGGGCCTCCCACAGCGAGCGCCCTTCGATGATGAGCTCGGCCAGCTGACGCAGCTCCTCGCCGTCCAACGGAAAGTAGGTACCGGAGGGCAGGATCAGGTGGGTCCGTCCTTCGGCCAGAGCCACGAACAGATCGCGGAATGCTACGTCCTCGCCGTCCACCGAGACGGTCACCATCAGGTCGAACCAGTCACCCCGGTCAGGGGAGTCGGTGCCGGCAAGGGACACCACCGGGGCATCGTCGGCCGCCCGGAATCCGGGGAGGTCGCCGACGACCACCACCTGCACTCCGTCGAGTCCGTCGAGAGTGGGCATGACCCTGGTGACGAAATCGACGGCCACCATACCGCTGAGCATGCCGTCGGCCACCAGCCGGACGCTGAGCTCGTCGGCTTCCACCAGGTGCACCGAGTCCACCAACGCCGAGGTGACGGTAGCCATCACATCAGCCTCGAACTGCTGCTCATCGGGGCGTCCGGTGGAGGACCACAGTCCGGAGTGCCTGCCTAACTCGGCTGAGCCCCGCACCCAGGACCATTCGAACAGGCACCGGGTGCCGCCGGGAGAGCTGACCGACAGTTCGAGGTGTCGGGGTACCGGCGCCGGCAGATCCACCGACCTATCGCTCGACGTGACCGTCACGCGCTCGCTCAGGAGCGGGTGGAACTCATCGAGGAACCGCCGTTCGTCTCGGGCCGGTACCGGAATGGCTTCGCCCATGAGGAGGTCCCCGAGTGCCTCGTCGACGGTCGAGGCCAGAGCGGAGAGGTAGACGTGCCCGGGGGTGCCGGAGGCAGGATCCCTTGTCCACCAGGCGATGCCGTGGGCGGGGGAGCCCACGAGCAGCGCACTGTCGGTCGGGACTTCGTTGTCGCCCACCACCACCCTGGGCCGGACCTCGATGCCGCCGGGGGTTCGGATGACATCGATCCGGGCCTCGCCCTGTCCGGAACAGAGGGTTACAGCGACGGGTGGCTTGCCCGCGCCGACCAGGGGCAGTCCTAGTAGTTCGGCCTCGGCCAGCAGGTCCCAGACCCGCCGGCTACTGATCGAGTCGAGCCAGACTCCATCATCGCTGTACCGGGAGTAGTAGCGCGAAACCTGCACCCGGCTCAGGGCGAGCAGCTCCTTGAGGAGGGCGACCATCTCGGCGGTCCGTTCCTCGGACGCACCCCGAAGCCAGAAGTAGTCGAGGTTCGACCAGTTGACCACCGTCTTGACCCAAGTGCCGTTGCGGCCCGGGGTGACGGGTCGCAGCCGGATCCTGGCGGCCGAGGCACTTGCGTTGCCCCGACGATCCGCCGCTACCGACAACTCGAGCTGGAGCCCCAAGGGGGACGGTCCTTCGGCATCGTCCACGGGCACGTCTCCGGCAATGCGACGTAGCGTCCGCTCCCATGGGGCAGGCGGAGCCGCCCTGGCCGGCATCCTTTCGGATCGTGCCCCACCGGACCCGGCGGTAAGGACCAGCGCAACCACGTGCTTGCAGTTGAAGCCCATCGGGCAAGAGCAGTTCCCCTGGATGTTCACCATGGCGTTACTACCGTTGCGACTGATGATGAGCGATGTGACGTAAGAGCTCCGCCCGGATCCCCTCACTGCCCCCAAGAGGCGGGTGTCGCCTTCCATCCAGCGGTACTCGAGGACAGCTCCGCTCTGCGCATAGGCGAGCCCGCGGTCGAATGTGCCTCCATCGACAAGGCGGCGCACCGTCGCTTCGAGCACCTTGTCCCTCGTCAACTCTCAGCTCCCGGCAATGGAATTGGTAACTGCTCCCATAGTAGCCAGCGGTTGTGACGGGACTAACGGGTCCTGATCGTGTGACGGAATCACATGGTGAGACCGGAGGTGGGGCACGGGTGGTCGAGAACGTACCTCGCTCTCCGGAGACGGCGATCGCATGAATGGTCAGGACTGGGCCGAGATGCTCGTCAGAAAATTGTCCGGACTACGTTCACGATTGTCCAACCCAGCACTCCGGCCCCGAGTATGCGTCTGAACGGATTGACTCCGCGGATCAACTCGTCGATCGACCACCATGCCAGGGCGGCACCGGCCGCCAAGTCGAGCACTGTGCCTACCCCTCCGACGGGAGTGAAGATCCAGCGGGTCGCAGCCAGCACGGTAAAGATGATGATGCTCAGATTGGGTGGCTGAGCGATGGTGATGCGTCCGGTCGATCGGTTGCGGAACAGCCAAGACACCATGCCGCCAGTCTCGCGTGCCATCGGTCTCCTCAGCGTGCGGCCCGAAATTCTCTATGTTGTGAGCCGATCGCATCGACGCCACCGACCGGGGGAGATGAAGTGACCACTAGCGACCGGCCCGAACTAGGTCTGCCCCATCCACGCAGGTCGGAACAAGACTGGCGAAGCA
The DNA here is from genome assembly GCA_043784065.1 of Acidimicrobiaceae bacterium. Classification (GTDB taxonomy): domain Bacteria; phylum Actinomycetota; class Acidimicrobiia; order Acidimicrobiales; family RAAP-2; genus Bog-756. The sequence goes on along the minus strand of JAYVYR010000113.1, from coordinate 4,339 downwards.
GGCCCGTGGTCCTAGTGGCCATCTCGATGATCGCAGCCATCGCCACCGCCTGTTCGAACGGTTCATCCGGAGCACCGGTCACGACGCCAGTGCAGAGTTCGGGGTCGGCCGGCTCGATACTGCGAACAACTCCTCGTCCCGCCGGTCCGGTGGCCGACCTTTCCCAGGAGATCGCGGGTGGGAACGGTGTGTTCATGGGTTCCTCGTCAAGTGAGAACTTGCGCGGTACGGGCTACGTGCAACACGAGTATTTCGCTGTCGGCACCTCCACCTCTTATCGGACCACGAACGGTCTCCCCGGTGACGGTCGGTGGACCTTCGTGCCTGAAGGTTCGGCCTCGTTCCGGACCCGAGTGGTGGTCCGGCGTCCCGTCGACCCCGCAAGGTTCAGCGGCGCCGTCGTCGTCGAATGGCTGAATGTGAGCGGCGGAGTGGACGCCGATCCCGAGTACGCCAGCCTGCGGGAGGAGATCTTGCGGCGGGGCGATGTGTGGGTCGGCGTTTCGGCTCAGAAGATCGGCGTGGTGGGCGGACCGGTGCTGGTGACGGTACCCGGTACATCCAGCGTGACCGGAAAAGGGCTGGTGGCGATCGACCCAGTCCGCTACGGATCGCTCGAGCACCCCGGCGACGGCTACTCCTTCGACGTGTTCACCCAGGTGGCACGGGCTGTCCGGGCCGGCGGAGCATCGATGGGCGGACTGCGACCCAAACAGGTCCTGGCGGCAGGTGAATCGCAATCGGCGATCGCCCTCACCACCTATGTCAACGGGGTGCAGCCTCTGACCGGCGAGTTCGATGGCTTCTTCATCCACAGTCGCGCTTCGGTGCCGCTTCCCTTGGTCAGGCCGGGCGAATATGCCGACCTCAGCAGTGCCATCACCGGACTGAAACCGACCGTCTTCCGATCCGACACCGCGGTCCCGATCATGGACATCCAGGCCGAGTCGGACGTCACGGGCGTCCTTGATTCGGTGGCAGCCCGTCAACCGGACAGTTCCAAGTTCCGGCTGTGGGAAGTGGCGGGAACTTCCCACGCCGATGTGCATCTGCTCGGCCCGATCTCCTCGACCATCGACTGCGGAGCGCCGATCAACAACGGCCCGATGCATCTGGTGGCCAAGGCGGCATTTCGTGCGCTCGGCACGTGGGTGGTCACGGGCACCGCCCCTCCGACGGCACCGCTCTTCACGTTGACCTCGGACGTCTCGCCCAACATTGCGCGGAGTGGGGACGGCATCGCGCTGGGCGGGGTCCGGACGCCCCCGGTCGATGTGCCCGTGGATGTCCTCTCCGGGGCGCCTGGTCCCAATCCTGCGCTGCTCTGCCTGCTTCTGGGGTCGACGTTGCCGCTGCCATCAGCCCGTCTGGCGGCGCGCTACCCGACGCGGGCGGAGTACCTGCAGCTGTATCGGTCGGATGCGGCCGCGACGATCCGGGCGGGCTTCGTTCTGGCGGCCGATCGTCAGGCGCTGCTCAGATTCGCCGCCCCGTCTCGGGTATCTGGTTGATCGATGGGCAGACCGGACGCAGGGCGCCGGCGCTACATCAATGCCATGCGAAGCCCTGAAGCTATGAGCGATACCCGCCCGTTGACCAGAGCGACCCCATCGTTAGAACTGAACTGAGTAACCGAACTCCCTGTCAGAACGCCCGATCCCCGAAGTGTCGGCGCATCTCGTAACCTTTCTTGATCAGCGTGAACGAAACCAGGTGCGGCAACCCGTGATCCGGATAGGAAGAACGAGTACTGCATCCGAGCTGCCGGTGGGGGCTCATCCGCGGCGATACTGGCCCTTTGCAGTTGCCGTGGTCGTGGTCGGAGTCGCAGTGTCCGTTCCCATCGACCACCGACCGGCATCGGCCTCGGGGTCCACCTTCACGACCTCCGCCCACCGCTCCGCCGGTTGGGCTCGCCCGAATTCGGTCGGCCTTCCTGCCGGTTGGGCGCAGACCTGGTCGACAGGCTTGCTGGCGGATCCTAACCAGCCCATCGCCCTGTCGTCACCTGTCCCGGCCGACCTCGACGGTCAACCATCGGTGGTCGTAGGCGACCGCAGCGGCGCCCTCTACGGAATCCACCTGGCCAGCCCGACATCGAGCGCAGTCGAGGCCACCGGCTGGCCGGCGTACAGCGGTAACGGTCCGATCGATTCGACTCCGTCGGTGCTTCCGGGAGATGGCCTCGCCACCGTCCTGGTCGGGTCGGGCAACGACTTCAATCCGGCGTCCGGTGGCTATCAGGGCTTCTCGCCGAGCGGTCAGCGAAAGTGGTTCACCCCGGTACTCAATCCACGGTCCGACACTTCGCCGGCCGGCGGCGTTCAGGCCGGCCTGTCGGTGGGCAGCCTCACCCCGGGCGCCATGCAGACATTCGCCGGCTCACTCGGGCAGGTCTCCTATGCGCTCGATGCCGCCAGCGGAACCCCGCTCACGGGCTGGCCGTTCTTCAACTCGGACAGTACCCACGCCACGGCCTCACTGGCCGACCTCTACGGCACCGGAAAGACGCAGATCGTGGTGGGTGGAGACCAGACAACCGGTTCTGGCCGCGGTCAGAGCTATACCGATGGCGGTCACATCCGGATCCTCACCGGAACAGGCAACCAGATCTGCCGGGCCGACACTGATCAGGTCGTTGACTCCTCCCCCGCCGTGGGTGGGTTCCTGGCCGACGGAGCCACGGGGATCGTCACCGGGACCGGCGCGTACTTTGCCGGCGCATCTACCACCGATGCGCTCTTGGCCTATGACGCGCGCTGCCACCTGCAGTGGTCGGCGACGCTCGACGGCAGTACCTTCTCCTCGCCGGCCCTTTCCGATGTGCTCGGCAGCGGCACGCTTCAGGTGGTCGAGGGCACCGACCAGGGTTCAGGGGGCTCCGGGTCGGTGTGGGTGCTGGACGGCACCACCGGGAGGACGATCTGGAAGCAGACCGATATCGGCCGGGTGATCGGCTCGGTGGTGACGGCCGACCTCAGCGGTTCCGGCCACAACGACGTCATCGTCCCCACCATCAACGGCACCGACGTGTTCGACGGCCGAACCGGTACTCAGATTGCGACCCTGAGCCCGTCCCTCGGCCTACAGAACGCGCCCTTGGTCACCGCCGACCCGAACGGGACGATCGGCATCACCCTGGCGGGATATGTCGGCGTTGCCGGCGTTACCGGCGGCGTCGGCCGGATCGATCACTACGAGATCCCCCGCACTGGCCCCGCCCCTCCCGTCGGTCCCGGCTCGTGGTCTATGTTCCATCACGATCCGCAACTGACCGGCACGACCGGCAGTGGCATCGTTCCCCATGTCATTCCTGCATGCCAGGTACCGTCGGCCGTCTCTACCGGATATGTCCTTGCCGCATCGGATGGCGGACTCTTCAGCTTTCCGTCCACCACTCCGTTCTGTGGCTCTGCCGGGTCTGAGCACCTGGCCAGTCCAGTGGTCGGCGTGGCCATGGCTCCCTCGTCCGGTGGTTATTGGGAGGTGGCCTCCGACGGTGGCATCTTCACCTACGGAGGGGCCCCGTTCCTGGGCTCCATGGGAGGTAGACCCCTCAACTCGGCGGTGGTGGGTATGGCGGCCTCCCCTGACGGCCGGGGTTACTGGGAGGTGGCCGCAGACGGCGGTGTCTTCGCCTTCGGTGACGTCCCGTTCTTCGGTTCCATGGGAGGAAGTCACCTGAACAAGCCGATCGTCGGGATTTCGACTACCGCCGACGGGAAGGGTTACCGGCTCGTGGCAGCTGACGGGGGCATCTTCAGCTTCGGTGATGCGCCATTCTCCGGTTCCACAGGCGCCGAGCGACTGAACGCCCCGGTGGTGGCCACGGTGAACGACCCGAACACCGGCGGGTACTGGGAAGTGGCGGCGGATGGCGGCATCTTCGCTTTCGGCGATACGCCTTTCCTCGGCTCGGCGGGTGGCACTGTGCTCAACTCGCCGGTCGTGGGCATGGCGATGACCGCCAACGGCAGCGGTTACGAGCTGGTGGCCGCAGACGGCGGAGTCTTCACCTACGGCTCTGCTTCCTTTCAAGGCTCAATGGGCGGAAAGCCGCTTGCCGCGCCGGTAGTTGGCATCGCCGGTTTCTGAACGGTTCGGTACACCCGATTCGGTCCCCGGTTGGCACACACGCTCCCTAGTCAGGGTTTCAGATATCCAGAGGAGTCGAGGGACCTGGTCCCTCTCCTCGTCAACCCCCGGCCTGCGAATGGCGACACCGACACTGCCGGTTGGAGCTGACGCCTACCCGACAGGTACCGTCACCCTGCAGAGGCGGCAGTCGAGTCGAGGCCCTCAACTGCTGGGCGACGTCGACGCTACCTATCGGGCCGGC
>JAYVYR010000112.1:0-7040 GCA_043784065.1 Acidimicrobiaceae bacterium | reverse complement strand
TCGGCCACCTGTTCCAGGTCGGCGAGCAGATGGCTGGAGATGACCACTGCGGTGCCGGCATCGGCCAAGCGGCGCACCAACACCAGAAATTCGGCCCTACTGGAGGGATCGAGTCCGGCCGATGGTTCATCAAGGAGGAGTACCGCCGGCTCGTGGACGAGTGCACTTGCGAACGCCAGCCGCTGCTTTTGGCCGCGGGACAGCACATGGACCGGCCGATTGGCCCACTCCCTCAGGCGGACGAGTTCCAACAACTGACGGGCACGGTCATGCGACTGAGGCCGGGACAGCAGACGCGCCTCACCCGAAAATTCCAGGTACTCCTCGGTCGTCAGGTTCTCGTAGAAACCGAAAGCGTCAGGGACCCACCCGAGCAATCGCCGAACATCGGCGGAGTCGGTCGCCGGATCCAGGCCCCCGATCCGGACCCGACCCCGATCGGGGGCGAGCAGTGTCGACAAGATGAGGAGCAGCGTCGTCTTGCCCGCCCCATTTGGTCCGACCATTCCCGTCACGTTGCCTGCCGACGCCCTGAACTCCACGCCTCGAAGGGCGGAAGCAGAGCCGAAACTACGCCAGACATCATCGACGACAACGGCTGAGTCGGCATCTGCACCCGAGTCCAAATCCGTCACGTGGACCTCCCCGTCGAGCCACAGCCGCACATCACCCGCGCCAGAGCGGCTGCGTCCGGTGTCACGCTAGTGCAGGGTCACCTTTCGGGTCGTGCTTGTCGGCAGCCTCGGACTACCGAAAACGGATCGCTGACCTGAGTCCTGCCCGTCGCTCTGCCCGAGCTCAGCGACCCTCGAAGCTCGGCGGACGTCGCTCGACAAATGCGGTCAACGCCTCACGGGTGTCCCGGGTCCCGAAGTTGGTCGCCTGGGCCCGGGCTTCGTCCTCGAGCGCCTGATCCATCGACACTGCCAGCGAATTGTTGAGCAGGGTCTTGGTCATCGAAAGCGCGAGAGTGGGCCCCTCGGACAGCCGCTGGGCCCAATCATCGACGAAGGTGTCGAGCTCGTCGTCGGGGACCACCCGGTTGACGAGGCCGAAGGACTCGGCCTCGGCTGCACTCAGGATGTCGGCGAAAAATGCCAGCTCTTTTGCTTTGTGCAACCCGATAAGCCGGGGCAGGAGCCAGGAGGCACCGAAATCAATCGACAGTCCCCGTTTGGCGAAGATCTGCGAGAACCGAGCCGACTCGGAAGCCACCACCAAGTCGCACCCGAGCGCCATCGACATGCCGGCTCCAGCGGCGATACCTCCCACTTTGGCAATGGTCGGCTTGGGCAGCCTGTGGAGGCGTAGCGCCAGGTCGGCCAACGCTCGCATCTGCACCAGGTACGGGTCTCCAGGACGGCCGGCCACGTCGGCGGGGTCGGATAGATCGGCACCAGAGCAGAACGCCCCGCCGGCACCGGTCAGCACCAGAACCCGGACGTCCCGGTCGGTGGCGACGTCCTCGAGGACTACCTGAAGTTCGCGCCACATGGTGCCGTTGGCGGCGTTCTTCCGCTCCGGTCGGTTCATGGTGACGGTAAGCACGCCGCCTGCCCGCTCGACGATCAGGGTCTCCCAAGCATCAGCCATCCGATGAGCCTACGAGACGTGACCGCTGACGAGCGGAACGTCAGAAGGCGTCTTCGATGACGTCGATGTCGCCAGCCGTGATGTCGACCACATCGAAGCGCAAGTCAACCAGGGCTCGCCCCGACGCCGGTGTCAATTCGGCCAGCCATCGGGATGCCAACCGGCGGATGCGACGCTGTTTGGCCGGAAGCACGGCTTCGGCACCGGTGCCGAAGGCATCGGTGGACCTGGTCTTGACCTCGACGAACGCCACGGTGCGCCGACGACGCACGATGAGATCGACCTCCCCCTCACGTCGGGTCCAGTTGCGCTCGAGAATCTCGTAGCCCTGGCTCTCGTACCAGGCAGCGGCGGTTTCCTCGCCTCGAGCACCGAGCGACCGGTTGTGGTCCGGGTCCGGAGACGGCGACGGGTTCACAGGTCCTTGTCGGGCAGCCGCTCGATGTTGACGTCGCGGAAGGTCAGGATGCGCACGGAAGGGACGAAGCGGGCGGGCCGATACATGTCCCATACCCAGGCATCGTTCAACACCACTTCGACACAGGCCGGCGACGTGTCGGAACGGACGGTCACGTCGACCGAATTGGCCAGGTAGAAGCGTCGCTCGGTCTCCACCACGTAAGAGAAGAGCGGGACAACGGCCCGGTACTCGTGCACCAGGGCCAGCTCGATCTCCGACTCGTACCGCTCGAGGTCCTCTTCGCTCATCGGAGGCTTGCTCTGATCATCGAAGCACGGGCCGCGCCATCATGCCCGGTGACGAGCCGACCGTCGGCACCTCCGGTTCACGATCAGGAGCGGGCAGTCCGCAGTTCCTTGATCTTGGCGGCCTTACCGCTGCGGTCGCGCAGGTAGTAGAGCTTGGCCCGACGCACGTCGCCCAGCGACACGACCTCGGTGTGGTCGATGACCGGGGAATGGACGGGGAACGTCCGCTCGACGCCGACGCCGAAGCTCACCTTGCGTACGGTGAATGTCTCCTGTACGCCGGTGCCCTGGCGCCGGATGACGGCACCCTGGAACACCTGGACGCGCTCACGGGTGCCCTCGATCACCCGCACGTGCACCCGGACGGTGTCGCCGGGGCGGAACTCGGGGATGTCGTCCCGCAAGCTGTCGCGGTCGATGATGTCGGTCGGATTCATAGGGCGCGTCTCTTTCGGCGTTCGTTCGTTCTCTCCCCCATCGGCGACCCGGGCACGACGCCCTTCGCAACCATGCGACGTCGAACAGGCCGTCATTGCGTACACCGGGGCTGCCCGGCGCCGACGAGGCTCCTCAATCGTAGCCGTGTTCGCGGAGTAGGCGCACCTCGCCGTGCGTGCGCAACAGCTGGCCTTCCTCGTCGGTCAACCCGCCCCGGTCGGCGACCAGGTCGGGCCGGCGCTGCAACGTCCTGACCAGCGCTTGTGCCCGCCGCCAGGCCATGACCCGACTGTGGTCCCCCGATCGGAGCACAGCGGGAACTTCGTGGCCCCGGAAGTCAGCCGGCCGGGTGAACTGCGGGTACTCGAGCAGCCCCGAGGCGAAGCTCTCCTCGTCGGTCGACTGCTCGTTGCCCAGCACCCCGGCCAGGAGCCGGACCACCGCTTCCACCACCACCAACGCAGCCAGTTCCCCCCCGGCCAAGACGAAGTCACCGATGGAAAGCTCTCCGTCGCACAGGTGGTCGGCCACCCGCTGGTCCACCCCCTCGTACCGACCGCACAGGAGCGAGAACCCGCCGGGGAGCGCCGCCAACTCCTGGGCCACATCGTGGTCGAAGCGGCGCCCCGAAGCCGACAGGAGGAACAGGGGTCGGGGCAGCCCGTCCGGTCCGTCGGCCACCGTCTCGACGGCTTCGAACACCGGCTCGGGAGCAAGGACCATGCCCGCTCCCCCCCCGAACGGCGAGTCATCGACCGTCCGATGGACGTCGTGGGTAGCGTCGCGGATGTCATGGGTGCGCAGATCGAGGTGATCGCGGCTGCGGGCCCGTCCGAGGATGGAGGCGGAACCGTACTGCTCGATCACTTCGGGGAACAGGGTGAACACATCGACCCGGAACCCGGTGACGCCCTCAGATCGCCGATCGTCCGGGATCGAGGCATCGGTCACAACAGGTCGAGGAGCCCGTCGGGGAGGTCGACGACCACGGTCACCCCCGGCTCGGTACTGGTCACGAACCGAAGCGGAATCAGGGCGCCCCCGTCGAGGACCAGCAGGTCGCTGGCCGGATTGGCATGGACGCTGGCCACCCGGCCGAGTTCGGTGCCGACCGAGTCCTCCACCATCGAGCCGATGAGCTCGTGGACCCACAGCGCATCGGGGTCGACGATGGGCGGGGCCAGCAGCGGAGTGTCGCGGAGTGCCTCGGCCGCATCGATGCCGTTGACCCCGTCGAGGGTCACGATATAGCGACCCTGATGGGGCGAGGAGCGCACGATCTCGAAGGTCCGGCCATCCTCTGCCAGCAACACCGAGCCGACGGCTGCGCGTTCTGCGCGATTGGTGGTCAGTGAGACGATCACATCGCCCCGCAGGCCGTGGGGCTTCACGATTCTGCCCACGCCGAGCAAAGCGGGCGGGCCAGCGGAACCAGGCGCCTCGTCGGCGCCGTCGCCGGGGGCCGGGAAGGTCACCGCGTGATCAGTCGTCGACGATGTCGACGCTGGTCTGAACGCCGTCGCGTGCGCCGGCGGCGGAAACTACGGTGCGGATGGCCTGGGCCACCCGACCACGGCGCCCGATGATCCGTCCCATGTCCTCGGCAGCGACGTGGATCCGGAATCGGACGGAGTCGCCCCGCTCCTCGGTGTTGATCACCACCGCCTCGCCATCCGAAGCGATGGAGTTGACCAGGTAGGTGACGACGGCAAGCGGCGTACCGCCGGACACCCGGTTGCCAGCGTCATCGTCGTGGTCGTCGAACCCGTCGTCGATGGTGTTGACGTCATCCACCGAGTCCGCAGTCAGTTCGTCGGTCACAAAGACGCCTTGGCCGACTCGAATTCGTCCATCGCGCCCGACTGCTTCAACAGCTTTTCGACGCGTTCGGTCGGCTGGGCACCTTGAGACAGCCACTTCACGGCCTTGGCATTGTCGATCTGGACCACAGCGTCCGGCTCGGCAAGTGACTTGCCGCGCGGAGCGTAGGTCCCGACGATCTCGATGAACCGCCCATTGCGGGGCGAGCGGCTGTCTGCCGCCACCAGCCGGTACGTCGGCTGCTTCTTCTTCCCGATCCGCACGAGGCGGAGCTTTACTGCCACGGTGAACTCCTCTGTTGCATGGTGTCTTCCAAGGGAAGCGCTGGGTGATGGAACGGACGCAGTGCGACCTTCCGGGCCACGAGCGGACAATAGTCTCCCACCAAAGCGGGGGGTCGTGTGCAACAGGGGCGAATTCTGCGCTCCTCAACCCTGGACACCCTGGTCATACGGGTCCTGTCGGCAGCGACCGTCAACCGGATTTGGGCGTGACCCGACCGCCGCCTTTGCCCTTCTTGCCGCCCTTGCCCTTCTTGGCCGGCCGGGCGACCCCTCCTCCGCCGAACGGGGTGGCCGCGCCGCCTGGGGCACCGGCGCCCAGGGCGGCCAGATCGCTGTTCTCCATCATCGAGGACATGTCGGCCATGGCATTGGGGGACATCTTGGGCCCGCCCCGTCCGAGCAGCCCGCCGAGGCCCCCGAGGGCCCCACCCATGCCGCCCTTGCCGAAGCCCTTCATCATCTTCTGCATCTCCTTGAACTGCTTCAGGAGTGCGTTGACGTCGGCAGTGGTGGTGCCACTGCCGTTGGCGATCCTGACCCGGCGGCCACCGTCGATGACCGATGGGTCCTTCCGCTCCTTGGGGGTCATCGAGAAGATGATGGCCTTGACTTGGCCGATCTGGTTGTCGTCGACAGCTTCAGAGGCCTTTTTCATCTCCTTGGACATGCCCGGAAGGTGCGCCATGATCCCCGAGATGGAACCCATCTTCTCGACTTGTTCGAGTTGCTCGAGGAAGTCCGTGAGGGTGAAACGCCCTTCCATGATGGCCGCCGCGCCTTTGGTGGCGACGTCCTTGTCCATCGTCCGTTCGGCCTGCTCGATGAGCGTGAGCACGTCCCCCATCCCGAGGATGCGGTCGGCCATGCGGTCCGGGTGGAATTGATCGAAGTCGTCGAGTTTCTCGCCGGTCGAGGCGAAGGCGATGGGACGGCCCACGACTTCTTTTACCGACAGGGCGGCACCGCCCCTGGCGTCGCCGTCGAGCTTGGTGAGGATGACCCCGTCGAGACGGAGGGCGGCATGGAACGCTTCAGCTGTCGACACTGCGTCTTGACCGGTCATGGCGTCGATGACCAGAAAGGTGTAATCGGGTTGGACGGCACCGGCGATGTGCCGGATCTCGTCCATCAGGGCCTCGTCGATCGACAGCCGGCCGGCAGTGTCCACGATCAGCACGTCGCGGCCGAGTCGCTTAGCCTCGTCGAGGCCGGCCGTGGCTACCGCCACCGGGTCCGACGCCTCCGAAAACATCGACACCCCAACTTGACCGGCCAGCACCCGCAACTGCTCGACGGCAGCCGGGCGCTGGAGGTCGGCGCCCACCAGCAATGGATTGCGGCCCTGCTGCTTGAACCAACGGGCAAGCTTGGCTGACGCGGTGGTCTTACCCGACCCTTGGAGTCCAGCCAGCAGGATGACGGTCGGGGGCCGGCTGGCGTAGCGGATCTGGAGGGTTTCACCACCCAGGATGGCGACAAGCTCCTCGTTGACGATCTTGATGACCTGCTGGCCCGGGCTCAGGCTGTGGGATAGCTCGAGTCCGACACAACGGTCGCGCACCGCAGTGGTGAATTTCCGGACGACGCCGATCTCCACGTCAGCCTCGAGCAAGGCGGTGCGGATCTCGCGGAGGACATCGTCCACATCGGTTTCGGACAGCCGCCCGCGACCCCGCAGACGGGTCAGGATGCCGTCGAATCTTTCGGTCAGGCTTTCGAACATGGGGCCCTCAGGCTACCTGACGGGGCCGCACCCCTGGTGCGCCCGGATGGCGGATCGCGGGACAGATACTCACGGTCAGAACAGGGCGTCGACGAACGCCTGGGGGTCGAAGTCGATCAGGTCGTCGGGTCCTTCGCCCAGGCCGACCAGCTTGACCGGCAGGCCGAGCTCGCGCTGGATGGCCACCACGATCCCCCCTTTGGCCGTCCCGTCGAGCTTGGTCAGGACCACACCAGACACGTCCACTGCGTCGAGGAAGACCTTGGCCTGAACCAAGCCGTTCTGGCCGGTGGTGGCGTCCAGCACGAGGAGGACTTCGGTGACTCGGCCGGGCGGCCGGTCGGACACCCGACGGATCTTCTTGAGCTCCTCAATCAGATTGACCTTGTTGTGAAGCCGGCCAGCGGTGTCGGCCAGGACCAGCGCGTGGCCCTTCGATGCGGCCCGCTGAACTGCATCAAAGACGACGGAGC
>JAYVYR010000111.1:0-24015 GCA_043784065.1 Acidimicrobiaceae bacterium | reverse complement strand
ATGGTGAGCACCTCCCCCACTGATCAACTCCCGGGGACGTCGCGGGTCAAATGCAACTTCCCAGTTGTCGCCAAGGAGGGCTGCCGCATCCGAAGGGCTCACGTAGTCGGCCGGATCAAATCCGGCGTCCCTGGCGACATGGGAGGCCATCTCGGCGTGATGGACGACGAGTAGGATGCCCCCTGGTGCCACGACCCTGATGAGCGCCCGCTCAGTTTTGTGTCCGGGAGTGCAGGGCAGCGCGGGGTACTGAGCGGACACCAGGTCGAACCCTTCCGCAATGTCCGGCGATTCGGCAAGGTCGGAATGGATCCCGCGCACCGTCACCCCGGCCGCATGCGCAGCGGCCATGGCTCGGTCCAGCGCTACCAGCGAAACATCCAGGGCGATCACCTCCCAACCACGCTGGGCGAGCCAAACGGCATCTGCTCCTTCGCCGCATACCGCATCCAGAATCCGGCCAGGAGCAAGACACGCCAACTCAACGACAAGGGCGGAGTTGGGCTGGCCGCTCCAAACCTGTGGCGCGCCCGCATACCGCACGTCCCAATCGGCACTGGTTGTCGGCGGGCGTTCCGAATGTGGCGAGGTCAAACCCGAGAGTACGACGGCTAGCCGCCTCGGCCGATTCCGCCGGCAGGTACCGACCAGCTGCCCGCACATCGACCACGCCAACCACTCGTGGGCCCCACTCGGAAGGTTCCATACGATCAACGCTGTGGCTCAGCATGGCCCCGAGGATCGTTAAGGCGAATCGATCAGCTCGTAACCGGCAAGTTTTCTGGAACCGTCTCTTGAGTGGCCACCATTATTCGCCAAACCACCCCGATTTACGACGCTCCAGTTCCGAACATGGATACCGCCCAGGACATGGGAATAGTCAATATGTGAGGCATTCTGTGGCACCGATTTCCCGCAACAATTTTGCCGATGCATCATCCAGATCGTCCGCAGCTGCGAAGACCATGCATAACCTACGAGACCACGGAGAAGAGATCATGAAACAGTCCCATCGGCGAATCGCAGCAATCGGCATAGCCGGGTTGACGGCCATTTCTGGAGCGGCATTTGCCGGACCCATTGCGCTTGCCACCGCCGGAACCGGCCCAGACACCGTCACCGCCATTCCGGCGTTGACCGGTGTCGGCACCACCCTCACGTTGAACGCGAAAACTGCTGCCGCCCTTACCGGCCTCGGCGTAACCGTGGCCCCTGAAGGTTCGGCCACGGTGAACGGGTCAGCGGTCACGTTCCCGATCACATCGGGCTACGTCGAGATCCACAGCAACCACCACCACTTTCCCGGCTACATCGAGGGATCAATCCAGCACTACGGTTCCGGCCTGACGCTCACCGCCAGCAGCACCAAAGTCACGCTCTCGGACTTCGTAGTCGACCCTGGTGCCTCCTACCTGTACGGCAGTGTCAATGGGGTTCCCAACAAGACACCGCTCCTCCAGCTCGACGGACGCAAGGTCGCTATCAGCAAGGATGGCTCTGGCAATGTGGTGCTCGACGGAACGATTGCCAACCTGACTGATGGGGCCGCCTCCGCTCTGGACTCTGCCTTCGGCACCCAGGCGATCAAGGGTGGTACCCCGCTCGGTACGGTGCACCTGGTGGCCAAAGGTTTGGCCAACACGTACGCTGACAAGGTCTCGGCCATCCCACGGCTGACCGGTTCCGCCACGTCTCTGGACCTCAACCCCGCCACAGCGGCCGCACTGACGAGCTTGGGAGTTACTCCTGGGGTCAGTGGTACCGCCACGGTGAGCGGAAGCACCGTCACGTTCCCCATCACCGGAGGGATCGCTGTGATCCACGCAAACAAGCACTACGCTCCAGGCTACGTCGATGGGGCCGTATTGCACCAAGGCAGCGGACTGACCCTGTCAAAGGGCAGCGTGACGGTGACACTGTCCAACTTCACCATCGATCCCGGCAACTCGATCCTCTACGGTGACGTGAACGGCACGGTGCCTGCGGCCAACGTTCCCCTGCTCCAGCTGGACGGGCGTCCGGTCCAGATCACATCGAGCGGTGGACAGGTCCACCTCGATGGCACGATCGCCAACCTTACGCCTACGGCCGCCACCGCCCTCAACCAGGCATTCGGAGTCACGGCCTTCGCCGCCGGAATGCCGCTGGGAACGGCTCACATCGTGGCTTCCGCCTAGTAATACCAGAGTCTCTGCCTACTCACGGCACGACCTCCGATCGGGCGGCCTTCGGGTCGCCCGATCGGTCGCGTGCAAAACCGTTAATCTCACCGCCAGGTCATTCTCCCGCTCCGACGGCATACTGCGGTGGTCCCTTCCAATCGCATGCGCAGAATCGAAACTGCTCGAAGTACCCGAAATGCAGGCATTGGCCGAACGCCTCCAGATTGCCTTCGTTGATCATTTCATGGTCGCCGTAGTCCCCCTCGGATTCTCCGCCCTCAAGACGGTCTCACCGACGCCTGGCGATCTCGTCGGCCTCCGGATCACTGAAGTGGGACGGCGGGGCAAATACCTGGTGTTCATGCTCGACCACGGTGTCCGGGTCCTCATCCACCTGTCGCAGGCCGCACGACTAGACATTGAGACCACCGCCAAGTCAACTCGACCGAACTGCAGCGTGGTACGGATTCGCTTCACCAACGGCTCGGCGATTCTGATCCGCGAATTCGGGAGCCAACGCAAGGCCGGCTGGTGGCTGCTCGCTGCCGGTGACGACGGGCCACTGGCCTCGCTCGGACCGGAACCCGACGACGAGGCCTTTGCTCCCGATCTGATGACCAGCGAATCGAACCGCCGCATCCACACTCTCCTGCGAGACCAACACACCGTGGCCGGGGTCGGACGGGGGTACGCAGACGACATACTCAATGCTGTCGGACCTTTACCGTTCACGTCGCTGGAAAGATTGTCGGTCAACCAGCGGGCCGCCCTGGTCGACGCTGTGCGGACCGTGTTGGAAGGGGCCTTGAGCAGGAGCGGCGCCGCAACGGCGGACTGTCCGAATCCAAGCTCGGACTGCGGTTCGCCGTGCACAATCGGGCAGGCCGGCCGTGTCCGCGCTGCGATGACCCACTGCTCGGGGTGTCCTACGAGTCCAACGAGATCGTCTATCGCAAGCACTGTCAGACAAACGGCCGTGCGCTGGCTGACCGCCGACTGTCTCGTCTGCTTCGCTAGCAGGCCGGCCAAAGATCTGCCGGCGATCGGCAGCTGCGATTGCAGATGTGCGTGCTCGGATGGTCGATTCTGGGTCACGCTGAAATCCCCGTCCGGTCATACCGGTGCTGGCTTGACGGGCCCCGGTGCGCCGGCATGCGCCATACGTCGTATCCTATGAAGGTGAGCCCCCGTATCGAGTACACGCGACCGACCATCTGGAGCGTGGGACACGCAGAGGCCCCTGAGGTCGTAACGTCGGCCTGGATCGATGAACAACTGGCCGAAACGTACGAGCGCTGCGGCATCCGCCCCGGGCTGCTCGCCACCGTGGCCGGTATCGTCGAGCGCCGTTGGTGGCCCGAGGAAGTCACCTTCGACGAGGCGGCGGCAAAGGCGGGTGCACATGCGCTCGAGTTGGCAGGTGTGGCGCCGTCCGATATCGACATGCTGATTTCGACGTCGGTCTGCAAGCACCACCTCGAGCCCAGCGTGGCGTGCTCGGTCCACTTCCGCCTCGGGCTCGGGCCGGAGTGCGTCAACTTCGACCTGGGCAATGCATGCCTCGGCTTCGTCAATGCCATGCAGGTCGCGGCCATGGCCATCGAGACCGGTCAGGCCAGCACGGTGCTGATCGTCGACGGCGAAGGCAGCCGGTTCACCCAACTGGCCACCATCGAACGACTCCGGCTGCCGACCGCCACCGCTATGGACGTCTTCGATCAATTCGCTTCGCTGACCCTCGGTTCGGGCGGGGCCGCAATGGTCATGGGAGGTCCGCGGGAAGGCGCCCACCGGTATCTCGGTGGAATCTCTCGGGCGGCCACGAAGAACCACGACCTGTGCGTCGGGGATCTCGACACGATGCGGACCGACACAGCCGCACTTCTGGAAAATGGGCTGGCCCTGGCCAAGGACGCCTTCGATGCGTCAGTCGAAGCCGGTTGGGAGTGGTCTTCCTGTGACCGCTACGTCATGCACCAGGTGTCGGCGGTGCATACGAACCGGCTGTGCGAACTCCTGGGGGTGGACATGAATCTTGTCCCTTTGACGTACCCGGACTTCGGCAACATGGGACCGGCCGCCGTCCCGTACACGCTGTCCACCGTGGCCGCCGACATCGTTCCGGGTGAGCGGGTCCTGCTGATGGGGATCGGCTCCGGACTGAATTGCGCCGCAGCCGAACTGATCTGGTAGCCGCAGTGGGCCTGATCCGGCACGCCGGTAGACCCCGGCGCAGACCGGTATCACCGAACAACCACTCACCGACCGCTGGCCAATTGCGTGCCTGGGGACTCAACCCCTCGTGGTCCCGTCGGGTCACCATCGACGGTTCGGACGGACGGCCGGTCGACTGGCACGTCCTCGACACAGGACCGGGGCCGGCAGGAACCATCGTCTGTGTCCACGGAAATCCGTCATGGGGCTATGTGTGGAAGGCACTGCTTACGACCCTCGCCCCGGAGTGGCGAGTCATCGCCGTCGACCAGACGGGCATGGGCTGGTCCGAACGGAACCGACCGCGGCTTCTGGCCGATCGGGTGGTCGAACTGATCACATTTTGCATCCAGGAGGTCACCGGACCGTTCGTCCTCGCTGCCCACGACTGGGGAGGCCCGGTGGCTGTAGGCGCTTCAGAGTCGCTCGACGTCGAAGCTCTGATTCTGTGCAACACCGCGGTAGCCATGCCCGACGGCGTAGCGGTGCCGCCGCTCATCGCCGTCGCTCGCCGTCTGGTCGACCTCACCTGTCGGCGCACTCCCGTCTTCGTCGAGGGAACCGCACGCATGACCAAGCGGGACCACAGGGAAGCACTCCGCGCTCCCTATCGCGGAGCCGACAGACGTGTCGCGGTCCGGGACTTCGTGGCCGATATCCCGGTCACCCCTTCTGATCCGTCCTATACGGCGCTCCAGGCAGTTGCCGCGGTGCTCGCCGAGAGACCCCGACCGACCCTGTTGCTGTGGGGAGGCCGCGATCCGGTGTTCCACGACCGCTTTCTGGCCGACCTACGCGAGAGAATCCCTCACGCCGACGTCGAGCGGTTCGCCGGTGCCGCTCACCTCGTGACCCTCGACGCCCCGATTGGACCGGTGGTGGCCCGTTGGCTGGCCGATGGTCGACTTCCGCTTCAGGCGACGGACGTGCGGAGGGGCGCTTCCATCGAGACGTCGGCGGAACGAGGCACGCCGTTCACCTCGGTCCTCGACTCGCTCCTTCGACACGGCCGCGACCGTTCTCCGGTCTACGACGGTCCCGACGGCATTCTGTCGTGGACCGACCTCGACCACCGCTCCTCGGTCGGGGCCCGATCCCTCCAGGACGCTGGCCTCCGACCGGGTGACCGCGTCTCGGTACTGGTATCACCGAGCTGCGACCTGTTGGTAGTGGCCGCTTCGATCTGGAAATCCGGCGGTGTTCCGGTCGTCGCCGACGCGTCGGCCGGTGTCCTTCAACTTCGGCGACTCGTCCGGGCCGCCGCCCCGAGGTTCGTGGTCGGCACCCGCAAGACATTGGGCGTCTCGACCGTTCTGCGCTTCACCCCGGGGGCCACCCGGATTTCGGTCGGATCGGTGACCGGGGCCATTCCGCTGGAGCCTCATGGCTCGGGTGGTGGTACTTACACCCCGGTGCCCGTTGACGCTGGCGACGTGGCCGCCATCGTCCACACCTCCGGTGCCACTGGCGCAGCCAAGGCCGTGCGCTATACCCACGGGGCACTGGCCGCTCAGCGTGACGTGGTCGGACCGCTGTTCGGGATGCAGCCGGGTGACGCATTTACCACCTCGTTCGGACCGTTCATGCTCCTTGCCCCGTCCCTCCAGATGACGTGCATCCGACCCGATTTCCCCGTCGATCGGCCCTCGGCCCTCGGCTTTGACGAGCTGAAGGCGGCAACCGGCCGAGGCCCCGTGACCGTGGCGTGGCTCTCGCCCGCCTCGGCCCGCCAGATCCTGGCCACGGCTCTAGGCAGGCACCTGCCCATCGGACTGGTCATGCTGGCCGGCGCACCGATTCCGCCGGACATGGTGGCTGGAGTCCGAGCGCTGACCGGGGGTGATGTCCGCGCACCGTACGGCATGACAGAGTGCCTGCCTGTCACCGACGGGACCGAACCGGAAGCGGTCGGCCCACTCGGTGGCAATTCAACAGGACGCGCCGTCCCCGGGTGCTCTTTGATCGTCACCCCGCTGGACGATCCGACCGGCCGACTCGTCGGCCGGTCCTGGGGTGAGCTGCTCGTCCACGCCCCGTGGATGTTCGACGGCTACGACGGAGCCTGGTCGGCTGACGCCGACTCGTGGACCACCCACGGCGGACTTCGGTATCACCGCACGGGTGATGTCGGCTACCTCCACGATGGACTCGTCTTCCACTTGGGCCGGCGGCGCCACGTCATCGACGCGCCCGGTGGCCCGGTGGCCAGTGTGGCCATCGAAGAGCCGGTCAGAGCTCACATCGGGCGTCCGGTGGCCGCCGTGGGGATCGGTCCGATCGGCGCTCAGGTGGTGTGCGTGGTGGTCGATGCTCCGGGGCGCCTGGCCGTCGCCGACCGCGATCTTCGCGCGGCGGTGCGGAGCGCATCTGGTCGGCGGATCGCCGCCGTCCTGGTGGGTGCCCTGCCGGTCGACCGGCGCCACGAGTCCAAAGTGGACCGCACCGCACTCGCCGCCGGGGCGGGGCGCTACCTGGCCGGCCGATGAAGGTCATTGTCACCGGAGGTTCCAGTCTGCTCGGTCGTACCGTGGCCAACCTCCTGGTCGGACGGGGCGACCAGGTCACATGCTTCCAACGGAGGCCGAGCGGCAGCACCGCAGTGGACGCGCTGGGTGACATCCGCGACCGAGCCGCGGTGCTGCGCACCTGCGCCGGATTCGATGCCATCGTGCACCTGGCCGCCATGGTCGCCCCACGGCCGGCATTTGACGACGCATTCGCTGTCAACGTGACCGGCACCACCCACGTCCTCAACGCAGCCGCCGACTGTGGGCGCCTCCTTCATGTCTCCTCTCCATCTGTAGCATTCGACGATGCTCCGGCCATCGGCGCCGGTGCCGGCCGGCCCGACTACGTGGGCCGCGACACGTACACCCGCACCAAGGCCATGGCCGAACGGCTGGTCCTCGACAGTCACACCACCCCGACGGTGGTGGTCCGTCCCCATCTGGTCTGGGGCCCCGGGGACACCCAGCTGATCGGACGCATCGTCGACCGGGCCAGGCAGGGTCGACTGGCCCTGCCCGACCACGGGCGCGCGTTGGTCGACACCACCTTCGTAGACGACGCGGCGGCGGCCGTGGTCGCCGGACTTGATCGCACCGCCGACTCGGAGGAAGCCCTGGGTCGTGCCTGGGTCGTCACCGGAAACGATCCTCGTCCGCTAGCCGAATTGGTCGAGGGGATCCTAGCCGCCTCAGGACTCGCTCCCTCGGTGCGATCGCTCCCGGCACCGATCGCCGCCCTCGCCGGACGAGGGCTCGATCGGTGGTGGCCGGGCACCGAACCTCCGCTCACCCACTTTGCCGCCAGGCAGCTCTCGGTGGCCCACTGGTTCGACCAGTCCGAAACCCAACGGGTGCTGCGGTGGACCCCCCGAGTCGGTGTCGACGAGGGGTTGGCCCGATTGGCCGATTGGTACGCATCAGCCTGATACGCACCATCCACCCAGGGTCGATCCGTCAGACCCCGAGAGCTGACGACAGCACGGCACCGACCTGGTCGATCTCCAACAGGAAGCCGTCGTGGCCGAATTCGGATTCGACCACCGTGCACCCTCGGCCCCCCGGAAGCAGCCGGGCCAACTCCTGTTGGAGCACCAAGGGGTAGAGCCTGTCGGAGTCGATACCGGCCACTCCGACGTGAGCCGTCACTCGAGCCAGTGCGGCCTTAACTCCGCCACGGCCCCGGCCCACGTCGTGGTTGTTCATGGCTTCACTCAGGACCAGGTACGAGTTGGGGTCGAACCGGCCGGCCAATTTCGCCCCATGGTGTTCGAGATAGGACTCAACTGCGAACTGACCACCGTGCAACGGGTCCTCTTCGCCTTGGGAGTGGCGACCGAACCTGCGGTCGAATTCGGCTTGCGTGCGGTAGCTGATCTGGCCGATCCCCCTGGCCAGTTCCATGCCGGCAACCGGTGAAGCACCCGTTCCGTAATAATCGCCGCCCCTGAAGTCGGGGTCGAGCCGGATGGCCCGGCACTGGACCGAGCACAGCGCGATCTCCTCGGCGGTGGCTGTCGCGCCGACGGCCAACACCACGGCCCGTTCAACCCGATCGGGGTTGCCGACACACCACTCGAGCACTCGCATGCCACCCATCGACCCACCGACGACGGCGGCCCATCGGTCGATGCCGAGTTGGTCAGCCAGCAGCGCCTCAGCCGCGACCTGGTCGCGGATGGTCAGTCTCGGGAATCGCGATCCCCAAGGAACGCCGTCCGGGGATGCAGACGACGGTCCCGTCGTCCCCTGGCAGCCACCCAGCACGTTGGGACAGACCACGAACCATCGGTCGGTGTCGACTGCCGCTCCCGGGCCGATCAATGGACTCCACCAACCTGGCGTCGGATGTCCAGGCCCAGCCGGGCCGGCGGCGTGGCTGTCGCCGGTCAGGGCGTGGAGGACGAGGACGGCGTTCGACCCCGACTCGTCGAGAGTCCCCCAGGTCTCATAGGCGACGGTCAGCCCAGGCAGGCGCACACCACTTTCCAAGAGGAGACCGGTGTCATCGGGAGTGGCTATCCGGGCGATCCGGCGCCCACCCCCCTCGTTACCGGGCTGCCAGGAGAGCGGAGCAGACGAGTCCGTCACGCCTCCTTGGCGGCGCCGAACCCGAGTTCGAGGTCGGCGAGAATGTCATCGATCGACTCGATCCCGATGCACAGGCGGACCAGGTCCGGGGTGACTCCGGTCGAGACCTGCTCGGCCTCAGTCAACTGGGAGTGCGTGGTCGAAGCCGGGTGGATGGCCAGGCTGCGGACATCACCCACGTTGGCCAGGTGACTGAACAGATCGAGCCCCTCGATGAAGCGACGCCCGGCGTCAGCACCTCCCTCGATACCGAAGGCCAGGATGGCTCCACCTCCCCGCGGCATGTACTGCTCCTGGCGGGCGTGCCACGGGCTGGAGGCGAGCCCGGGATAGGCCACCCAGGTGACCTCGTCGCGGGCCTCGAGCCACGACGCCACGGCTGCGGCGTTCTGGACGTGGCGTTCCATCCGGAGGCTGAGGGTCTCGACACCCTGGATGAAGAGGAACGAGTTGAACGGGGTGATGGCTGCGCCCATATCCCGGAGGTACTGCAGGCGGGCCTTGAGGACGAAGCGCGCGGGGAATAGCGGCTCGGGCAGGTCACCGAAGACCAGGCCGTGATAGCTCGGGTCCGGCTCAGTGAAGCCGGGGAACCGGCCACTGCCTTCGTAATCGAACGTTCCGCCGTCGACGATCACACCGCCGATCGATGTGCCATGACCCCCAATGAATTTGGTGGCCGAGTGGACGACGATGTCAGCCCCATGGGCCAGCGGGTTGCACAGGTACGGGGTGGCCAGGGTGTTGTCGATCACCAGGGGGATCTCGTGCTCGCCGGCGATGCCGGATACACCGGCGAAATCAAGGACGTCACCTTTGGGATTACCGAGGGTCTCGGCGTAGAACGCCTTGGTGTTGGGTCGGATCGCCGCCCGCCAGACATCGAGGTTGTCCGGGTCGTCGACGAAGGTGACCTCGATGCCGAGCTTCGGAAGGGTGTAATGAAAGAGGTTGTAGGTCCCGCCGTACAGCGAGGCCGACGAGACCACGTGCCCGCCATTCTCGGCCAGGTTCAGCAGCGCGATCGTCTCGGCGGCCTGACCGCTGGAAACAGCCAGGGCAGCCACCCCGCCCTCGAGGGCGGCGATGCGCTCCTCGAACACTGCCTGGGTCGGATTCATGATCCGGGTGTAGATATTGCCGAGCTCGGCCAAGCCGAACAGTGCCGCCGCGTGGGCCGTATCGCGGAAGGTATAGCTGGTTGTCTGGTAGATCGGCGTGGCGCGGGCGCCAGTTGTCGGGTCGGGCGCGGCGCCGGCGTGAATCTGACGGGTCTCGAATCCCCAGTCGGACATGGAGTGTCTCCTTCGAAAGGCTGACCTACGACCTTCGGAGGCCTCAGCTGATGTGCTCCGATTGTGGCAAAAGTTGACCAACTCGGTCAACTACGAGGGTTTTCCCTTTTGAGAGCGTGCCGCGTAGTAGAGCCTGAGGTCATGGGGCAGGCGGAACCGCCTGACACTCCGGTGCTTCAGATCGACGTGCCGTTCGAACACCAGGCGCTGTCCGGCACCCCCGAACACGGGTTCACCATGCCGGGCAGACCCGACGGTAGCGGGTGGATGACCACACCGGTCGATTTCGGGTAGTTCATGTCTGCGCCGCACGGTCCGCTGCCGGTATCGCAAAGCACCTGTCCGAGAAGAACACCTCCGGTCTTGGCTCCGGTGGTGGGGATCCCACAGGTCGGTTGGGACTGCTGGAGATCGGCCGGAGTCGAGCCATTGGGCGCAGCATTGCCCCGATAACAGTTCGCCGGTTTGCCGGTGTTGAGGGTGATCTGCCCGAAGTCGCCGTTGCTCGGATTCTTGAACGTCCCGTTGTTCGTGAAGTGGTTACCGACGAGCGCATTGTTCATCGGGTCGTAGATGCAGCCGAATGCACCGTTCTCCACCCCACCCGTGCCGGTACACGACTGGTTGAACTGAGGGGTGCTCGAATCGGGATAGGGGATCATCAGGAATCCCCAAGCTCCGTTGTTGGCGAACGTGTTGTTCATGACCGTGTCGTTGCGGCCGCCCGACAGAGTCATGCCCGTGCCGACCGGCCCTTTGCTGGCCGTGCCGGCCTGGGGCACATTCGGGTTGTTGTTGTCGTGCACGTTGTTGTGCATGAAGACCCAACACGAATGGGTATGGGTGATCGCACTGGTGGCACCATTCGGACAGGCGCCGTCTTGTGGTGCCGGCGGGTCTCCCGCAATCTGAGTATTGGTGTCAAGGCCATCTTTATTGTTGTCGAATTGCGAGTTTTCGATGATAATTGCCCCGCCCGAGTTGGTTCCGGAGTAGCCGAGGGCGTTGTACTCCATCCACGTGTGATTGATGGTCACGTCGCATACCTGTTGGCAGGCCCCCACGTAGATGCCTGAATCGTTGAAGTTGGAGGCGTAGGTCTGATCAAACGTTGCTGGTCCGGCAGCGTCGGAAGAGAAGACGCCGTACTTCGCAGCCGCGCCTTCAGCTCCGAAGTAGGAAGACGTAGCGGTCAGATATGTGCCCGAGTAGCCGTGCAGCCCGATTTTGCCGCTATCGGAGCCGCCGTTCCACCAGATGCCGTTACCCGTATCGCCACTCCCACCCAAGAAGTTGCATGCCGTCAAGTTGTCGACCGAAACGCCACTTGCTTTCCACACCACGATGCCGTTTCGTCCGACTGCCTTTCCATCCGAGCCGACGGCACCGTAGGTCTGGTCCGCTGCGTTGCTGCTGCACGAAGCGGCACCCGACTTGGTGCCGTCGACCACTACACCAGCCCGGTCCATTCCCCGTAGATGGAGGTTGGGCGTCGAGATCATGACTCCGGCGCTGTTGCCATGCGTCGGGTCGGTCGGCAACGTGCTGTCCGCCTTCTCGTGATAATCGCCGGGGGCGACCAGGACCCAGTCGCCGGGCTTGGCGGCGTTGACCGCGGACTGGATCGACGTGTAGTGGCCGGCGTGCCCATGGAACGTCCCCACCAGCAGGACCTTTCCGGTCGGTGCCGCCGTCGTCGGACTTGAGGTCGATGACGAGCCGCAGGCCGTCAATAGGCCTGCACCCATCACGCTTGCGGCGAAGGCCACCCCCAATGATCGGCCCCGACGGAGGCCGACCCGCCTGGTGAACCTGCTGCCGCCGCTACCAGCCATGTTGGGGTACTCCTCTTTCATCGCACGCCTACCCCCGGACTTCCCGGACAGCATGACGCATGCAGGGTAACAGGGGGGACCGTTCGATCTCGGCCGAATCGACAGGCGGTCAGGCCACGGACGCTAGACGTCCGGCGGCCCCAAGTCGGTGTGCGCCCTGGGGCGGATGCTCGCCACGGGTGGTGCACTAGCATTCGTGCAAGCGATTCGGAGTCCTGGGGCCACGGCCGAAAGAGGGGCTCGGACGCACACGGAAGGACCGGACAGTCCCGTCCGGTGATCACCGGCCTCCCCTGGGGCCGGTACGACGAAGGAGCCACCATGTCGAACGAGACACGCACCAACGACTTCAAGGTCGCCGACCTTACCCTCGCCGAATTCGGTCGCAAAGAGATCGTCCTGGCCGAGCACGAGATGCCCGGCCTCATGTCCATGCGCGAGGAGTTCGGAGCGGCCAAGCCCCTGGCCGGTGCCCGGATCACCGGTTCGCTCCACATGACCATCCAGACCGCCGTCCTGATCGAGACGCTGACCGCTCTTGGTGCCGAAGTGCGCTGGGCGAGTTGCAACATCTTCTCCACCCAGGACCACGCCGCAGCCGCAGTGGCGGTCGGCCCCAACGGCACGGTCGACAACCTCCAGGGCGTCCCCGTCTACGCCTGGAAGGGCGAATCACTGGAGGACTACTGGTGGTGCACCGAACAAGTGCTGAACTGGCCGGGCGGCGAGGGTCCCAACTTGATCCTCGACGATGGTGGCGATGCCACCCTGCTCGTCCATAAGGGAGTCGAGTTCGAGAAGGCAGGCATTGTGCCCGATCCCTCCACCGCCGACTCCGAGGAGTTCGCCGTGGTGCTCAGCGTGCTCACCCGCAGCCTGGCCGAAGACGGCACCCGTTGGACGCAGATCGCCAATGCCATCAAGGGCGTCTCCGAGGAGACAACCACCGGTGTCCACCGACTCATAGAGATGCAGGAGAGCGGCGAGCTGCTGTTTCCTGCCATCAACGTCAATGACGCCGTCACCAAGTCGAAGTTCGACAACAAGTACGGCTGCCGGCACTCGCTCATCGACGGCATCAATCGAGCTACCGATGTTCTCATGGGCGGCAAGGTCGCTGTGGTCTGCGGCTTCGGCGACGTCGGTAAAGGCTCGGCCGAATCGCTCCGTGGCCAGGGCGCCCGGGTCGTCGTCACCGAAGTCGATCCGATCTGCGCCTTGCAGGCAGCGATGGAGGGTTACCAGGTAGCCACTCTCGAAGACATGCTCGAGACAGCCGACATCTTCATCACCACGACCGGCAACAAGGACGTGATCACGGCCGGCCAGATCGCCCGAATGAAGCACCAGGCCATCGTCGGCAATATCGGCCACTTCGACAATGAGATCGACATGGTCAGTCTGATGGGGACGCCGGGCATCGAGCGGGTCAACATCAAGCCCCAGGTCGACAAGTGGGTCTACCCCGACGGCAAGGCCGTGATCATCCTGTCCGAAGGCCGCCTGCTCAACCTCGGCAACGCCACCGGGCACCCGAGCTTTGTGATGTCCAACTCCTTCACCAACCAGACAATGGCCCAGATGGAGTTGTTTGCCAACACCGGCCAGTACGAGAACAAGGTCTACCTGCTCCCGAAGCACCTCGACGAAAAGGTCGCCCGGCTCCACCTCGACGCCCTGGGGGTGCATCTGACCGAACTCACCCCTGAGCAGGCCGCCTACATCGGCGTAGCGGTCGAAGGCCCGTACAAGCCCGAGCACTACCGGTACTGATCCGTGTCGGCGACGGGCTTTCGCTATCGACCCGTCGCCGACTCGGACATACACACGTGACGGCGTCCCACCTCGAGGCAACCCGCTACGAAGTGGCGGGCGGCGTCGCCACCATTACTCTGGACCGACCTGATCGGCTGAACGCGTGGACGGCCACGATGAACGCCGAATACCGCGCCCACCTCCAGTCGGCGTCGGTTGACAACGCCGTGCGGGTGATCGTTGTCACCGGGGCCGGAAGGGGCTTCTGTGCCGGGGCAGAGTCCGACGACCTGGTCGGGCATGCCGAACGCGGGTCGTACGACTCGGGTGCCCCGGGCGATCTCGCCACGCCGGGATACGGCGTCCGCGCCGAATTCGATGCAGAGTTGGCCTACCACTTCGGCATAGCCAAGCCGATTCTGGCGGCCATCAATGGGCCGGTAGCGGGCATCGGATTCGCCCTGTCCTGTTACTGCGACCTCCGGTTCGCCGCTCGAGGCGCCAAGTTCACCACGGCGCACGGCAAGCTCGGCCTGCCGTGCGCCTTCGGGTTGGCCTGGCTCCTCCCTCGGCTCATCGGACTGCCCCGGGCCCTCGACCTGATCCTGTCCAGCCGGACCTTCACCTCGGAGGAGGCCCACGACCTCGGACTGGTGACCGCTGTGGTCGATGGGCCCGACCTCCTCGACCACGTCCAGGACTACGCCCGGGTCCTCGCCACGACCGTGTCACCGGCGTCATTGGCCGCGTCCAAGCGCCAGGTCTACGAGTCGTTCCACATGACGGCCGCCGAGTCGGTTCGGGCCGCCGAGGACATGCTCGACCCGATGATGGCGGGGCCCGACTATCGCGAGGGGGTGGCCGCTCTGAGGGAGAAGCGCTCCCCCGTGTTCGGCCTGCCGGCCTGAGGCACTACCGGCCTGCCGGCCTGAGGCACAGATCAGCACGGCTTCGTTTTCCGCTCCGGGTATTGCGGCAACTACCGTGGCAACCATGTCCGGAAACACCGCCACCTCCCCCGAGCCCACGATCGTCACCCTCTCGCCGCCTCGACGCGGCGAACCGGTTCGCCCCGACATCGACCCGGAGGCGGCCCGGGCCCGGATTCACGCCGCCGAGACAGCCCTGCTCGATGAGCGACGCCTCCTTACCGGCAGTGAACTGGCCGGCCTGGCCGCACTGCCTGACAGCTTCGTGACCTCGTTGGCCGCCCTGGCCCACCAGGTCCGATTGGCCTGGTGCGGGCCCGAGGTCGAGATCGAGGGAATACTCTCGGCCAAGACCGGCGGATGCCCCGAGGACTGCCATTTCTGCTCTCAGTCGTCCCGGTTCGACACTCCGGTGAAGGCCACCCCGTTCCTTGACGCCGACGAGGTCCTGCAGGCCGCCGAGGAGACCAAGGCGGCCGGTGCTTCCGAGTTCTGCATTGTGCTGGCGGTCCGTGGCCCTGACGAGCGGACCATGCAGCGGATCCTCGAACTGGTCCCCTTGGTTCAGGAGAAGACGGGCCTCAACGTAGCCGTCAGCGCTGGACTGTTGACCGAGGACCAGGCTCGCCGTTTCGGCGAGGGAGGTGTCCACCGCTACAACCACAACCTGGAGACCTCCCGTTCGTTTTTTCCAAATGTGGTGACCACCCATACGTGGGAGGAACGCCAGGAGACGTGTCAGCTTGTCCGCGACCACGGAATGGAGCTGTGCTGTGGCGCACTCATCGGCATGGGCGAGTCCGACGAGCAGCGCATCGAGCTGCTCACCCAGCTCCAGGAGCTCGACCCCACCGAGGTCCCACTCAACTTCCTCAACCCCCGTCCGGGCACACCCCTCGGCGGCGAGCAGCCGGTGGCCGCCTGGGAGGCCATCCGCTGGATCGCTTTGTTCCGCCTCGGCCTGCCTGGTGTCATTCTCCGCTATGCCGGTGGCCGCGAGGTCACGCTGCGCGAGCTGCAGTCGATGGGCATGACGTCGGGCATCAATGCCCTCATCGTCGGGAACTACCTGACAACTCTGGGCCGGTCATCCGACGAGGACCTCCAGATGCTGTCCGACCTTCGCATGCCCGTCGGTGCCCTCACCGGAATCATCTGAGCCGGTGCCGATCGACGCCGCACCCGACGAGAACACGACGCATGTTCCCCGATGCACAGCCTGCGGGTCGCCGTCGTGTGGAGGGTGCACGCGCACCCTCGATCCGCCTCGCTTCTGTATCGAATGCGGTCGGCGCCTCAACGTGACGGTGACCCCCGGCGGCTTCCGGGCACGCTGCCGCGACCACGGCGAGCTCACCACGTCCTGACCCAGGGCCCTGCCAGTCCGTTCTCCGCTCCCTCCCGTCGATCAACGGACCCCAGGTGTAACTTTCCTGGATGAGTCAGCTCCCAGTTGACGTCGTACCTCTGGCACTGGGCGCGGCGGTCAGCCCCACCCTGCTGGCCCTCCAGCTCCTGGTCCTGTCCGGGCCCACTCACCGCCTTGCCCGAGGCTGGTCACTCGCCCTCGGCGCCGCCCTGGTGCTCGGGGCCTTCTCGTTCTTGTGCCTGAAGGCCCTCCAACACAGCCAACCCCACCACGCCCACAAGTCGGCCACCGACGCCGCCGTCCTGATCGCTTCCGGCGTGCTGCTCGGCGCCCTCGCCGTCCGATCCCGGATCCACCGTCCGACACTCGAGGAGCACCACTCCTCGAAGACGGCGGAACGGGTCGCCACGGCGGCCACCCCCTGGTTCATCGGGGTCGGTGCGCTCGGCATGGTCGTCAATTTCTCGACCCTCCTCCTGGTGCTCCCCGCAATCCACGAGATCACCCGCTCGAATGCCACCACACCCGACAAGGTGGTCGCATTCACCGTCATGTATCTGATCGTCCTGCTCCCGGTGCTCATGCCCGTCGTGTTCGCCTCGGTCATGGGCCGACGGGCCGACCGGCCCCTTGACCCCACACACCAGTGCGTCGGTCGCAACGCTCGGTCGATCGGCACCGCCATCGAGGCCCGGTTCGCCGTGTATCTGCTAGTCAAGGGGGTGCGGACCCTCCCTTGAGGCCCCGTTCCGAATATCCCCCAACGATGATCCGGCACCGCTCGGTGGCGTGAGGAGGCAACGATGGATTGGAAGCTCGAATTGGTGGCCGTACCGGTGGCCGATCAGGACCTGGCCAAAGCGTTCTATGTCGACACTCTCGGGTTCGATCTCATCGTGGATCACCGGGCCGGCCCCGACTTCCGGGTCATCCAGGTCTCACCGCCCGGCTCGGCCTGCGCCGTGGCACTGATGCGCAACCCTGAGGCGGCCGGCACTCTCCAGGGCCTCCATCTCGTGGTGAACGACATTGATGCAGCACGGACCGAGCTGGTTGCCCGTGGCGTCACGCCCGGAGGGCTCATCCACTTCATCGAAGGGCGACCCGAAGAAGGCCCCGACCCGCAGCGCCAGGACTTCGGCAGCTTCTTCGAGCTCCAGGATCCAGACGGCAATGGTTGGATGATCCAGGAGGTCGGCTACCAGGCGTGACATGACCGGTCCCTTGTCGGCGGAAGGTTCAGCGGACCCGGCCGTGGACTCAGGCGGTGAGGTCGGCACCCGCTACCGGCCAGCGGACCCGCGTCGCCCAGCCCAACTGCTCGAAGCGGCGGATCATCCAGGCCGACGGGTCGACCATCCCCCGGTGGGCTCCGTGGCGGGCCCATGCCGGGTGGGCGTGGTGCACGTTATGCCAGTTGTCACCGAACGACAGGATGGCGAGCGGCCACAGATTGGTGCTCTGGTCAGACGTCCGGTCGCTCCGGCGCCCGAACGTGTGGCAGAGCGAATTCACCGACCAGGTGACGTGGTGGAGCAGTGCCATGCGCACCAGCCCGGCCCAAACCAGAGCCGTCAAGGCCCCGACCCAGGAGCCGGAGATGGCGTATCCGATGCCGAAGGGGATACCTAGCGAGGCCAGGGCCAGCAGGGGAAAGAGCTTCCCGATCCGCTGCAGGTCCCGGTCGCGCAACAGATCGGGTGCGTAGCGTTCGGCACTCGAGGTGTCGGACGTGAACAACCACCCCACATGAGAGAAGGCCAGGCCCTTGACCAACGCCGTCCCCCGGCTCCCATAGCGGTGCGGGGAGTGGGGGTCGCCGGACCTGTCGCTATAGATGTGGTGTCGTCGGTGGGTGGCAACCCAGCTCGTGACCGAACCCTCAACGGCCATCGAACCCGCCACAGCCAGCACGATCTTGAGGGCCCGTTTGGGAGCGAAGCTACGGTGGGTGAACAGTCGGTGGAAGCCGACGGTGATGCCGAAGCCGGTAACCACGTAGAGGCCCAGACCGATCAACACGTCGGTGATGTTGATCAAGCTTCCCCACAGCCACCAGACGGCGAGCGCCAGGGCCAGTCCGGGACCAGCCACGATGGCCGAGGTGATCACTTTCTGCGAGGCGTGGACCCTTGATGGCGGACCGTCCCCCGATGGATCCACTGCGCTGAGTACCTCGGTGGCGGATGTCGTGGGACCCATGGGACCTCCAGTGGCGCCGAATGCGCATAAGGCAGGGTCATTCCGGAAGGCCTGGTGCGGGCCGGACGCCGAGCGACGGAAAGCCCAAGATACCTCCCATTTCTGACTAGCCATCGTCGGGCTGACAGCGCTAGGGGACGACCTGGGCGACGGGATTGCGGCAGCTGCACAACCAGGCTGGCTGATGATCCCGATCGCTCAGCCAGCTGGGACCTTCCAGCCTCGTCCTTCGGCGATCTCCTTGCACGTCGGGCAGACCGGGTACTTCTTCGGGTTGCGGCCCGGCACCCAGATCTTCCCGCACAGGGCCTTTACGGCTGTCCCGTTCACCATGCCTTCGACTACCGACGGCCCGGCTGAGATGAAGTCCCCCTTCTCCGGCTTGAACCCCTCCAGAACGATGTGGGACATGCGTTCGTGGTCCCCGTCGAGCTGGGGGTCCGCCTGGACAGGAGCCAGGGTGATGCCGGAGTCGGTCATGGCAACAGGATCGCGCATCAGGGTGGCTGCAGTCGAGACCACCTCGGGCCTGACCCGGGCCGAGTCGTCCGGGACGACTCGGCCCCTAGGCTTGCACAATGTCGTCCCGCACTCTGGTCCTCGCCTCAGCTTCACCCGCGCGCCTGGGGCTGCTGCGTGGCGCCGGCTTCGCCCCGGTGGTGGTGGTGAGCGGTGTGGACGAGGACGACGTCGATCCGACGGACACGGCCGGCTCAGCCGGTCGCCTCGCGGTGGCCAAGGCCGAGGCAGTGGCCTGCTCCGACGGGAACGCTCTAGTGGTGGGGTGCGACTCCATGCTCGAGTTCGACGGTCGGCCCCACGGCAAAGCGGCGTCCCTTGGCGAGGCCCGGTCATGGCTTGAAGCGATGCGCGGACGGTCGGGCACCCTGTGGACCGGGCACTGTGTGATCGACGAGATGACCGGCAATCGGGTCGACGAGGTCGTGGGCACGATCGTGCGGTTCAGCGTAACGACCGATGCCGAGCTCGACGCCTATCTGTCCACCTCTGACGTGCTCACCGTGGCCGGTGCCTTCACCCTGGAAGGCCGCTCCGCACCCTTCATCGACGGGATCGACGGTGACCCGGGAAACGTGATCGGATTGTCGCTCCCAGCCCTGCGCCGACTGCTCGGTCGTCTCGGCATCTCGGTGACCGCCCTCTGGGACGGCGAGACCCTGTGATCAACTTCCCCCCGCTCCCCTGCCCTTCCTCTTCCCTTGGGCCGACTGCCACCGACTCCACGTCTGCTGCCCCCGAGTTGAAGTTGGGGAACCTCGTAGTCGACCTGCCGGTCGTGCTGGCCCCGATGGCCGGAGTCACTAACAGCGCCTTCCGCACACTGTGCCGAAGCTACGGTGCCGGTCTGTACGTGAGCGAGATGATCACGGCTCGGGCCCTCGTGGAAGGGAACGCCAAGACCATCGGCATGGCCTCGTTCGGCGAGGACGAGACAGTCCGCAGCGTGCAACTCTCGAGCGTCGACCCTGCGGTCATGGGCTTGGCGGTCCGGCGCCTGGTCGATGAACTCGGCGTCGACCACATCGATATCAACTTCGGCTGTCCGGCCGGAAAGGTGACCCGCCAGGGGGCCGGCGCGGCGTTGCCGATCCATCGGACCCTGTTCCGCGACATCGTCCGGGCGGCGGTGGGCAATGCCGGCACCGTACCGGTCACTGTCAAGCTCCGCATGGGTGTAGACGACGACCATCTCACCTACCTCGAGTCCGGCCGCTCCGCCGAGGCCGAAGGGGTGGCCGCTGTCACCCTGCACGCCCGCACCGCCGAGCAGCTCTACTCGGGCTCGGCGGACTGGGAGGCCATCGGCCGGCTCAAGGAGGCGGTGACTACCATCCCGGTGCTCGGCAACGGCGACCTGTGGGAGGCGGCGGACGCTGTGGCCATGATGGCCGAAACCGGGTGCGACGGTGTGGTCGTAGGCCGGGGCTGCCTCGGCCGACCGTGGCTGTTCCGGGACCTGGCCGCCGCATTCCGGGGTCAACCGGTGCCGGCTCCACCTGGCCTGGGCGACATCTGTTCGATGATGCTGATCCACCTCGACCTGCTGTGCGGCCTC
This sequence comes from Acidimicrobiaceae bacterium, assembly GCA_043784065.1. Classification (GTDB taxonomy): domain Bacteria; phylum Actinomycetota; class Acidimicrobiia; order Acidimicrobiales; family RAAP-2; genus Bog-756. Next base: position 3,582 of record JAYVYR010000111.1, on the reverse strand, counting down.
TTCACCGAGGAGTTGGGCACGCGCCAATTCCGCAAGCACGCCGGGTGGTACCTGACAGGGTTTTCCGTGGGCTCGCAGGTCCGGCGCGATCTGGCCTTGGCCTCGACGGTGTCCGAGGTGACCGGTCTGCTGGCCGGCTTGGACCACTCCCTACCCTTTCCCCCCGAGGCGCTGCGCATGGCCCGGGGTCACACCAACGGCCCGCGCCCCGTCCATCTGCCCGACCGCTGGCTGGACAACGCTGACGACCCCACCCCGCCGGTCGGCGGCGATATTCTGGTCTCCGGCGGATGACCGGCGCCACGATCGCAGTGCCGCGGCGGAAAGTGGCCGTCGTCGGCGCCGGAGGCTTCGTCGGTACCAACCTCGTTCCCCGACTGGTGGCTGACGGGTTCCACGTCCATGCTCTGCTACGGGATGCCTCGGGGTTCCACCCCCGGGACAACGTCGACGTCCACGTGACCGACGTATCCGACGCTGAGGAAGTCGCCCGGGCACTTGCTGGCTGCGACGTGGCGTACTACCTGGTCCACGCCATGGCCGGGGGCGAGGGCTTCGCTGAGCGGGACCGCTCACTTGCCGTCTCCTTTGCCGGGGCGGCATCCGCCGTCGGCGTTGGTCGGATCATCTACCTTGGCGGGCTGGGTCACGAAGACCTGTCGACCCACCTTTCGAGCCGCCAGGAAGTGGGTAGACTCCTCGGTTCCACCGGGGTGCCAGTGGTAGAGCTCCGTGCCGCCGTGGTTCTGGGTGCCGGCAGCATCTCCTTCGAGATGATCCGCTACCTGACCGAGCGACTCCCCATGATGGTCTGCCCCCGCTGGGTGAACACCCCCACGCAGCCGATCGCTCTGGCTGACCTGCTCGCCTACCTCGTGGAATCAGCCGACGTGGCACCGGGCATCTACGAAGTGGGATGCACCGACGCAACCACCTACCGCCAGATGATGGACACCTATGCGCGGGTGCGGGGGCTCCGACCCCGGCTGGTGGTCAAGGTCCCCGTGCTGACGCCGGCCCTGTCCGCGCACTGGGTCGACCTGGTCACCCCGGTCGACGCAACCGTCAGCCACGCCCTCATCGAAAGCCTGACCAACGAGGTTACGGTGCGCACCCGGGCCCACACCGATGCCGCTTTCAGCGTCCGGCCGCTCTCGGTCGAGGCCGCCATCGCCCAGGCCCTCGATACCCAGGCCGACTGGATAACCGCCACACTGTTCGCCAGGCGGCACGGGCTCGATGAAGGTGTCTACACCGACCGGTCCCGGGCGCTGCTGCGGCCAAGGGATGTAGGTACGGACGGCTCGGTTTCGGGATTCGCCCAGGACCTCGACGATATCGGCGGCCGGTTGTCCTGGTACGGACTGCCGTTCGCCTGGCTCCTCCGGATCACGCTCGGGCACTTGTTCGGCGAGGACCTCCAGTTGGGCCGACCCGACGAGGTGGCGACCGGTGACCGGGTGGACTGGTGGACGATCGTGGTGCGCGAGGACGAGGCGCTCGTGCTCCGCTCCTACGACTGGTTCTGCGGCGAGGCATGGCTCGGATTCCGGGTGGCTCCGACCGGTCCCTCGGCCATCGAGCAGGTCGGGGCGCTCCGGACGAAGGGCGTGATCGGCATGGCCTACTGGTGGCTGCTCTGGCCGATCCACCAATTCGCATTCCGGGCCATGGTCAACCACCGCCGGTCCAGGGTCCGCCGGAGCGCACGGTCGCTCCGGCACCGCCCGTGACCCGCAGTCGAATCTCCCCGCTGACCGGAACGCGCGCCGTCCGGGCCCCGTCTCACCTGTGGGAGACTGTAGAGGCTGGAGTCGTCGGGCAACACCTGCGCCCGCCCGGGCCACCATCCGGCAGTACTGTTCAGCCCTCCCCCTCCCCATGATCGTCGGCTCCTCCCTCACCATCGAAATCGGTGACCGCACCCTGCTGCGTGACGCCTCCTTCGTCGTCGGCGCCGGTGAGAAGGTCGGCCTGGTGGGTCGCAACGGCACGGGCAAGTCAACGTTCATCTCGGTGGTCATCAACGAGCCGGGTCGCAACGTGCGCTCGACCGGGAGCGCCGCCATCCGCGGTACCTACGGCTACCTCCCCCAGGTGCCGGAGCCCCACGGTCTCGGCCTCGAGCCCAACGGCTTCTCTCACGTGCTGTCCGGGCGTGGCCTCGACATCCTCGACGATGCTTTGGGCAAGGCCCGCACCCAGATGGCCAAGGACCCGTCCACCGAGAACATCGCCCTCTTCTCCGACCTTGAGGAGCAATTCCGCGAGAACGGCGGCTACGAGGCCGAATCGACCATGGCCCGGTTGGCCGACGGACTGGGCCTCCGCCAGGATCTCCTGCTCGAGGATATCGAGAGCCTGTCGGGCGGCCAGCGGCGCCGGGTCGACCTGATTCGGATTCTCTTCCAGACGCCGGACACCATGATTCTGGACGAGCCCACCAACCACCTCGACCGGCCGGCCAAGAAGTGGCTGATGGAGGAGCTCGAGAGCTTCCCGGGGGCCATCCTGGTGATCTCCCACGACCTGAAGCTGCTCGACCGGTCGATCAACAAGGTGCTCCATCTCTCCAATTCCCGGCTAACCGAATTCAAGGGCACCTACTCCTCCTACCTGGTGCAACTCGAGGCCGACCTATCCCAACGCGAGCGATCTTCGCAACTCGAGGGACGAGAGATCGACCGGCTCTCCAAACTCGCCGACTCCATGCGAGGCAGTACCAACCGTCGGGCCCGCATCGCCAAGTCGCTCGACAAGCGGGTCGAACGCCTGGAGGGCGGCCGCACCGAAGTCCACAAACGCGAGAAGAAGAGCACGTTCAAGCTCCCCACCCCGGCTCGCTCCGGCGAAGTACCGCTGCGGGTAACGAACTTGTGCGTCCGGTACGAGGAAAAGACCGTCCTGCGCGATGTCGACTTCCACTGCCGCCGTGGTGACCGGGTGGTGGTCATCGGAAAGAACGGTGCCGGCAAGTCCAGCCTGCTGCGCTGCCTGGCCGGCGTGCAGGAGCCGACCACGGGCACTGCCGAGCCCGGGGTGAACGTGGCCGTCGGCTACTTCGCCCAGGAGCATGAGCAGGTCGATCTCGGCGTCAGCGTGCTCGACAACATCGACGACAAGATCCTGATCAACGTCACCGAACGGCGTGCCCTCCTCGGATCGTTCGGGTTGGTGGGGGACGTGGCCTACCAGATGCCCAAGACACTGTCGGGCGGCGAGCGGGCCAAGCTCGGCCTGGCTATGCTGGCCGCCGGCCAGGCCAACGTCCTCCTACTCGACGAGCCGACCAACAATTTGGACCCTTCGTCGATCGAAGCCGTCGGCACAATGTTGGCCAACTGGCCGGGAACGATCATCGTGGTCAGCCACGACCGGGCCTTCGTCGAGGCCATGGAGCCCACTCATGCCCTCAAGCTGCCGGACGAGATCTTCACCCACTGGCGGGACGACTACCTCGACATGGTGGAGATGAAGTAGCCGGGTCTCCCCTGGTGCCGGACTTCCGCCCGGAACGGTTGACACCGCTGCTCGGCGGGGCGACGCTCGCAGCGTGACACTTTCTTCCGACACCGCCTTCCT
>JAYVYR010000110.1:0-3701 GCA_043784065.1 Acidimicrobiaceae bacterium | reverse complement strand
GCCTCGTCGTCGAGGGCGACGAGAGCGGTCGGCGTATCGAGGTCGTCGTCGAGCGCGTCTCGTACCCGCCACAGTCCGTCCTCGTCCGAATCCGGCCGGCCGTCGGAGTCAGCCGATCCTCCGCCAGCCCGCCATACGTTGAGTCGGGACGCCGCCGCTACCAGGTCGTCGCCGGACCACTGCCAATCGGGACGGTAATGGTGATCGAGGAGGGCCAGACGAATGACGGCCGGCTCCCACTCTTTCAGCAGGTCACTCACGAAGACCAGGTTGCCGAGCGACTTCGACATTTTGGTACCGTCGAGACCGACCAGTCCGACGTGGAGCCATTGACGCACGAACGGCACCCCGGTGGCCGCCTCGGACTGAGCCGTCTCACACTCGTGGTGGGGAAACACGAGGTCGCGCCCACCACCGTGGACGTCGATGGTCTCACCTAGTTCGCGTAACACAAGAGCCGAGCATTCGATATGCCACCCGGGTCGGCCCGGGCCCCAGCGAGACTCCCATGCCGGCTCATCGGGCAAGGACGCCTGCCAGAGGACGAAGTCGAGCGGGTGACGCTTGTTCGGGTCGTCGGGGTTGCCGCCTTGCTCGGCGGCCATGGCCAGCATGGTGGCGTGGTCGAAGTGGCTGACCTCGCCGAAGTTAGGGAACGTGGTGACGTCGAAGTAGACGGCGCCGCCAGCCTGGTAGGCATTGCCCGAGTCAAGGACGACGCCGACCAGGGTCAGGATTTCGGCGATGGCAGACGTTGCCCGAGGCTCCGACCACGAAGGGATGAGCCCGAGCGACTGCATGTCGCGGTCGAAGCGGGCGATCTCTTCGGCGGCCAGATCAAGGTAGTGGACGCCGAGTTCGCGAGCTTTGCGCAGGAGGTCGTCGTCGACGTCGGTGACATTGCGAACGCACCTCGTCTCGTGACCGAGGTCACGCAGCCGGCGCTGCAGGATGTCGAAGGTGAGGTACACCTGGGCATGTCCGAGGTGCGCCGAGTCATACGGAGTGATCCCGCATGAATAGAGGGTTACCAGCTCCCCCGGCTCGAACGGAACGATCTCCCTCCGAGCCGTGTCATAGAGGTGGATCACCGGGGGACGACCCGCCCGCTCATGCCTCGGGGAACCCGGCGAGTTGCACCGCGGCGTGGACCTTGTGGCGAATGTTGACGGTGATGAGCACGGCGGTGAAGGCTTCGATAGCTGCAGCCTGAGACAGGCTTCCGGCATCGATTCCCCGCAGCCCGTCGATCCGATCGACCAGGGCCACCGTGGCTTCGGATGCCTCAGGGTGGTCGGAGCAGACCAGTACGTCAGCCGCCATCGGATTGGTCAGTTTCTCCATTTCGGAGGCGGGCAAGTGATGGAACGCGGCGGACACCAGCGACGTCGGCAGCACCGCCTGCAGCGTTGCGGCCACCGAGCCCCGGGGAGGCATCAGGGCCAAGAACTCCCGCCCTTCCTTCACAAGGGCGTTGGCCATCGACACTACGACCTTGCCGGCAAGTGCGCCGGCCAACGGCTTAACCGTCGCCACTGCACCGTCCCATGGTGTGGCCAAAACAACCACCTCAGCGACGGCACAGTCCTCGTTGGACGCGCCAGAGACGGCCAGCGTGTGGTCGGGCCAGGCCTGGACCAGGCCGGCGGCTACCGATGCCGCCCGCTCGGCATCCCGCGACCCGAGTACCACCTCGTCGCCCCCTGCGGCCAGACGGACGGCCAGTCCCCGTCCGGCCGGGCCGGTCCCTCCGAGAATTCCAATTCGCATGGGCCACACTCTAGGCATAACGCCTGTGGACCCATGCGCTCCGGGCCTGTAGTCCAGCGCGCCACCGTGCACCGCAGTCGGCTCGGGCAAACACCCTGGTGAACCATGGCATCCACCCACTCTTGCGCCCCCGCGGGTCCTCCCTCACGCTCACCCTGGACCCACCGGGGACCGGCACCGAAGTACCCTGTCGGCGCATGGGACTCCTGGACGGAAAGCGCATCCTGATCACCGGCGTACTGACCGACGCCTCACTCGCATTCGCCGTGGCCCGGTCGGCCCAACAGGAAGGTGCCGAGGTCATCCTCAGCGGCGCCGGGCGCGGCCTGTCCCTCACCAAACGGACTGCCCGCAAGCTCCCCGTCGAGACAGAGGTCCTCGAGATTGACGTGACCGAGCCTGGTCAATTGGCTTCGGCTGCCGAACTCCTCGGCCAGCGGTGGGACCGCATGGATGGACTGCTCCATGCCATCGGCTACGCCCCACCCGAGTGCCTCGGTGGCGATATCTTCCAGGCCGACTGGGAACAGGTCCAAGTAGCACTTCACGTGTCGACCTACTCGCTCAAGGCACTGGTCGAAGCCTTCCGACCCTTGCTGGTGGCCGCCGGTGTCGATGGCCGGCCAGGGGCGTCGGTTGTCGGCCTCGACTTCGACGCCACCGTGGCCTGGCCGGTCTACGACTGGATGGGGGTGTCGAAGGCTGCACTCGAGTCCTTGGCCCGCTACCTGGCACGTGACCTCGGCAAGGAGAGGATCCGAGTGAACCTGATTGCCGCCGGACCGGTCAAGACGATGGCAGCCAAGTCGATTCCGGGCTTCACCGCCTTTGAGGACACCTGGGGGGCGCGGGCCCCGTTGGGCTGGGACGTGTTCGACACGGACGTAGTGGCTCGAGCCTGCATGGCGCTGCTCAGCGACCTCCTGCCCATGACGACCGGCGAGATCCTGCACGTCGACGGTGGCGTCCACGCCATGGGAGCCTGACGTGGCGCTCACTCCGGACCGGCTCCGACTTGCCGTCGACCGCTATGTCGCCGCCGTCAACGGCCGCGATCCAGACGCCATCGGTGCCCTGTTCGCTGCTGACGCCGTCCAGGCCGATCCGGCATCCGGCCCGTCGAACATCGGTCGCAAAGCGATCACCCAGTTCTTCTCGAATGGAATTGCCGCATCGGAGAACTGGGTGTTCCGAGTTGTCGACACCCACACGTGCGGGTCGACGGTCGCCATCACCTTCGTGATTTCGATCGACCTCGGCGAGGGGACGATGGGTGTCAGCGGCATCGAGGTCTTCACGGTGGCCGACGACGGCTTGTTCTCGTCGGCTCACGCCTACTGGGACGACGCCGATGTGACGTTCGTCTGAATCCGGAGGACCAATGACCGACTCCGCCCTACAGATCCAGAACCTCGTGCACCGGTACGCCGAACTGATCGACCTCGGCGATTTCGACGCCCTAGGCCACCTGCTCGGCGATGCCGAAGTCGGCTCCGGAGAACATCCCGGCTCCCTGACCGGGCATCACGCAGTGGTGGCCATGTTCACGTCCACCACCAGGCGCTATCCCGACGGCACCCCCCGCACCAAGCACGTCACGACCAACCTCATCATCGAGATCGACGACGACGCCGGTTCGGCCAGCTGCCGCTCCTACTTCACCGTTCTACAGGCCACGGCGTTGCTCTCCCTGCAGCCCATCGTCGCAGGGCGCTACCACGACCGGTTCGTCACCGATGGGACGACGTGGCGATTCGCCGAGCGACGCTTCTTCCTCGACCTGGTGGGCGATGTGAGCCAACATCAGCTGATCCCCATCCCCCCCACCGGCTGAGGCACCTCCACCGACAGAGGCACTGAGGGCTCCGGCGGTCCGCACTCCTTGACCGATGCTCCTCCACCCCCCTACGTTCGCCTCGACAGTCACAACG
>JAYVYR010000109.1:0-7942 GCA_043784065.1 Acidimicrobiaceae bacterium | reverse complement strand
GTATCCGAATAGCGGCGAGATGGGCCTCGGTGCCGTACCCCTTGTTTGCCTCCCACCCATAGCCGGGGTAGTCGGCCGCCAATTCGACCATGACGGCATCACGGGCCACCTTGGCCAAGATGCTGGCGGCCGCCACCGACGTACAGCTGAGGTCGGCCCTGACCCGGGTCACGACGTCAAGGCCCCCGTTGACAACATCTGTCCCGACGTCGCTCGGCATTCCGGGCGACAGCCAGTCATAGCGTCCGTCAAGTATCACCATGTCGGGTGGCTCGTCGACCTTACCGAGGGCCCGAAGGCCGGCCAGACGGAGCGCGTCGTTCACCCCGAGCGCATCCACTTCGCCGGGGCTGGCGCTGCCCACGGCGAAAGAAGTTGCCCACGCTTCGATCGCGGGTACCTGCCGCTGACGGGCCAGGGCCGTCAACAGCTTCGAGTCCCGCACGCCGGACGGGGGGCGGCCGGTGTTGGCATCGAGCACCACCAGCCCGACGTGGACCGGCCCGGCCGGTGCTCCGCGCCCGACCTCGTCCATGCCACCTAGCCGGACCGCTCCACATCGCAGAAGGCGACGTTCGAGACGGAGAGTCGGCGCCACCGGCCGGTCGGACGTGCGGCCTCCGGTCGACGGTCGGGACATGGCGGAAACGTACCCCGGCCGGCCGCCTGTCGCCGTCGTCATCGGAGCTGACTTCGAACCACCTTGCCCAGAGCGTTCCGGGGCAACGAATCCACCACCCGGATCAGACGGGGCTGCTTGTACGGGGCGAGCAGCCCCGCGCTGTAGGCCCGCAGGTCGTCGAGGGACGGGGCCACGCCTTCTGCTACCACCCAGGCCGTCACCACCTCGCCCCACTCGTCGGACGACGTCCCGGTGACCGCCACCTGAGCCACCCCCGGACAGCTCGACAGGACGTCCTCCACCTCGGCCGGATAGACGTTGAACCCACCCGAGATGATGAGCTCCTTGGACCGGCCCCGGATCACGAGGTAGCCGTCCATGTCGCCTCCGAGATCGCCGGTGGCGAACCACTTCCCGCCTCCGTCGCCGAGGTCACGGAAGGCGTCGCTGTTGGCTGCATCGCGCTCGAAGTAGCCGTCGAACACGTTGGGTCCGCGCAACAGCACCTCGCCAGCGTCATCGAAGGCCACCTCTACGCCGGGCAGGGGGAAGCCGACGGTGCCGGCCCGCCGCTCCCCGACATAGGGGTTCGAGGTATTCATCAATGTCTCGGTCATGCCGTAGCGCTCGAGGACCACACTGCCGATGGCCGAACTGGCTGCCACATGCAGCTCAGCCGGCAGCGGCGCCGAACCCGACACGCACAACCGCAGTGGCGACAGGTCGCTGGCCCGGCCCGAAGCCACAAGGCGGTGGTACATCGTCGGCACTCCGAAGAACAGTGAGGCCCGGTGCATCGTGGCGGCGTCAGCCACTGCCCCGACGACGAAGCCGGGCAGCAGCACGGCCGAACCCCCGGCCGCCATCGTGCCGTAGGCCCCCACCACCAGGCCGTGGGCATGGAAGATCGGGAGGCAGTGGACCAGGCGGTCGTCGGGCGTCATCCGCCAGGCCCGGATGACCGCCTCGACCCCGGCCAGCAGGTGCCGGTGGCGCAATACCGCTCCTTTGGGAGCGCCGGTCGTCCCGGAAGTGAAGCAGATGAGGGCCGGGTCGTCGGGGCCGCTCTGGTCGATCGGGCCCGGGTCGCCGTCAGGCAGTTCGAGCGCCGGGCCGGTGACCACGATCCGTCCGGACCCGGCGGCTCGCACCCACGCCGCCTGTTCCGGGCGCTCCACCACCGCAGCGGCTGCGCGGACGTCGGTCACGATGTGGGCCAGCTCGCGAGCCGAGTAGGCAGTGTTGGCCGGTACCACGACCAGGCCGGCCCGCAGCGCCCCCACGTGGGCCACCAGCCCGTCGACCGTCGAGTCGGTGGACCACACGATGCGCTCCCCTGGCTCCAGCCCGGCAGTCCTCAAACGACCGGCGGCCCGGCGGGTCGCCTCCTCGAACTCGCCTGCCGTCCACCAACGACCGTCGCCGTGCCACAACGGCGCCATTGGCGCCGCCGCCCAGCGCCGGGCCCACAGGTTGATCAGAGTTCCGGCCGCCGTCAGATCCGACGCACCGCGACGATCGTCAGCAATCAGGGGGTCGTTCGGCTCCAGATGATCACGCCAAGGGCGCACGATCGGCTCCTTGTCCGGGGTGGGCCCGGTGGCTAGGTGTCGAACAGTGGTTGGAAGTTTGCCGAACCACAGTCCGCTGTATGCGTCCTAGTCTTAGTCCAACGTGGTCGACGACCACGCGAGGAGGCGTCATGGGATTCATGGACAAGGTCAAGGCCCAGGCCGAGGTAGGTATGGCCAAGGCCAACGATCTGACAAAGGCCGGCCAGGAGAAGTTGGACCAGGCATCGGCCAACCACAAGGCCGACGGCATGCTCCGCGATCTGGGTGCGGCGCTGTACGCCGAGCGTGTCGGCCGGGGCACCGACCAGACAGCAGCCGATGTCGGGCGCTTGGTGACCGACCTCCAGGCCCACGAGGCTGAACACGGGAACCTCGAGCCGTGACCGACGCGGGCGGGCCGGCCGCCGCGCCGCGCGCTGTGTCGGTCGTCCCTCATACCCATTGGGACCGGGAGTGGTACGACCCGTTCCAGACCTATCGGCTGAAGCTGGTCCGGCTAGTCGACGACCTGCTCGACCTGATGGAGCGGGACACGTCCTATGGGCACTTCCTGCTCGACGGTCAACTGGCCGTCATCGACGACTACCTGGAGATCCGTCCCGAACAGGAGGGCCGCTTCCGTGCGTTGGCCGCTGCCGGCCGGATCACGGTGGGCCCCTGGTACATCCTCATGGACGAGTTCCTGGTGTCCGGTGAGACGATCGTGCGGAACCTGCAAAAGGGCATCCTCCGGGGCAGCGCCTTCGGCGGGGTGATGGAGGTCGGCTACCTGCCAGACATGTTCGGTCATGTGGCCCAGATGCCACAGATCCTCACCCAGGCCGGGCTGGACCACACCGTGGTGTGGCGGGGCGTACCCTCGGCCGTCGAGCGGACCGCCTTCGTATGGGTCGCCCCCGATGGTTCGAGCGTGCGGGCCGAGTACCTGGTGGCCGGCTACGGAAACGGTGCGGCCCTGCCCGAGGACGCCAAACATCTGGTGCGGCGGCTCGCCGCCCTCGAAGAGGAGTTCGCCTCGTTCCTGCCCGACGGCAGCCCGATGTTGCTCATGAACGGATCCGACCACCTGCGCCCACAGCCATGGCTGGGCCGGGTGGTGGCCGAGGCCAATGAGCTGCAAGGTGACTTCAAGCTGTCCATCTCCTCATTGTCCGAGTACCTGGCGGACGCCACCCGCGATGGTCTGGTCGAATGGCAGGGCGAACTGCGCTCCGGCTACCGGTCCAACATCCTCATGGGGGTGGGATCCAACCGGGTAGATGTCAAGCAGGCGGCCTCGCGAGCAGAACGTGCCCTTGAGCAACTCGCCGAACCGCTGTCGGCACTCTTTCTGCCGGCTGCCCGTTGGCCCGCCCGCTTTCTCGATGTGGCCTGGACCCTGGTCATCCAGAACTCGGCCCATGATTCGATCTGCGCATGCTCATCCGATGACGTGGTCGACGCCGTGCTTCACCGGTACGCCGAGGCCCGCCACATCGGTGAGGGGTTGACCGAACAGGCGCTGCACGCCGTCGGAAGCTCCATGGCCGCAGCAGGACCCGTCGTCGTCAATCCGTCGGCCCAGGAGCGGTCGGGGATGGTCGACGTGGTGGTACCGGCGGTGGGCGACCCCGGACCCGACATCCAGGTCCTGTCCGAGCGGTCCGGGCTGCCCGGTTCGATCATCCTCGACGGCGAGACGGTCCGCAACATGCTGGGGATGCTTCAGGGTGCCCGCATCGACGACAAGGCCTACGTGACCGACGCCAGCCTGGCCGAAGACGAGACCGGGCTCGATGTCACATTGGTCATCGGACCTGAGCCACGCGATGGGGTGCCGGTAGAGGAGATCAAGCGCGAGCTTTACTCGCGTCTGACGGCCCGCCCGGACATCGAGGTCCGGCTGCTCATCGACCAGCCGCCGATCCGCCGGGCCTTGGCCCGCCAGCAGTCGGTGCCCGGGTTCGGATGGCGTCGGTACACCCCGGCCCCGTTGGCCCACCCGGTCCGCCTAGAGGGTGATTCGAATTCCGGACTCACCCTCACCAACGACCTGCTGACCGTGTCCGTCGACGCCGCTGCTGGCACGTTCTCGCTCAACGGTGTCCCGGGGTACGGCCGCCTGATCGACGGCGGCGACCACGGCGATACCTACAACTACTCTCCGCCGACCCACGACTCGGTGGTGGACGCTCCGCTATCGGTGGCCGTGACCCCCGGCGAGCGAGGACCGGTGCGGGCCACGGTCGAGATCGAGTCCACCTACACATGGCCGGAGTTCGTCGACGGGGGCAGCCACGCCCGAGCGGGTTCGAAGGAAGTGATCGTGACCTCGACTCTCGAGGTGCGGGCCGATGAACCGACGGTACGGGTCCGGACCCGGTTCACCAACCCGTCGCGCGACCACCGGCTACGCGCTCACTTTCCCCTCCCGACCCCAGCGACGTCATCTCGTGCCGAGTGTGCGTTCACGGTCGTCGAACGGGGACTGACCGCCGAAGGACGTGCCGGCGAATTCGGCCTGCCCACGTACCCGTCGCGCCGGTTCGTACAGGCCGGTGGCCTGACGGTGATCCATGAAGGACTCCTCGAGTACGAACTGGTCGACGTGACCGAAGGCGGAGATGGTTCAAGCCAGACGGCCGGCGCCCTCGCCCTCACCCTGCTGCGGTCCACCGGGATGCTGTCCCGACTCGGGATGTCGCTCCGACCACTTCCGGCCGGTCCCATGAACCCCCTCGACGGCCCGCAGATGCTCGGACCGGTGGACGTGTCCTATGCGCTGGCGGTGGGCGATGTCGACGCCTATGCGCTGGCCGATGAGGTCCTGGTCCCTCTGCAAGTGTCGGGCTCGTTCGGCGGTGGCGACCGGCCCGACCAGGGCACCGAATTGACCGTCGAAGGCGCCCGGGTGTCCTCGGTCCGCAGGAATGCCGGCGCCCTCGAGGTGCGGGTGTTCAACCCGACGGACGACGGCACCACGGTGGACCTACTCGGTCGCACCGGTTGGCTGGTCGACCTGCGCGGTCGACCCGTCGCCCCGTTCGCGGGCTCGTTCCACTTGCGCCCCCACGGGATCGCTACCGCCCAGCTCGACGGCGGCTGAGTCACCGGTCCGCTGGACGACCGATTCGCCCCGTTCGCGAAGGTCGTCGAGCTCGCGGAGCACCTCGCCCAGCCGCTCCCAGCGCATGGTGCGGCGGCGATCGGCGCCGGGCTCGGTGCCAGCCCGGATGAGCTTCCACATCTGGATGCGACCGAGGTCTTTCAAGGTGCGGGTCCGCAGCGGCCGGGTGTCGATATCGGCGGCACCCTCGGCCTCCAGCGCTTCTTTGAATTCGTCGGAGATGAGCACCGTGCCCGGATGGGCCACGCCAACCAGACGACTGGCCAGATTGACCACAGGTCCGTAGAAGTCGCCGTCCTTGACCAGCACCGGCCCGATGGCCAACGCCACCCGCACGTCGGACAGCAGGTCGTCGCTGGCATATGCCTCCGCCAGGCTCAGGCCGATCTGGGCAGCACCGATTGCTGTCTGCACGACGAACATCACCTCGTCGCCGATCATCTTCACCACTCGGCCGCCGAGGGCCACCACGGTGTCGTGGGCCAGTTCTTCGAAGCGTGCCACCACAGCGGCCAGCTCCTCATCCCCCAGGTGCTGGCTCAGCATGGTGAACCCGACCATGTCGGCGAAGCCGACGGCCATGACCGGTCGGATCCCCTCATCGGATCCGCGGGTCCGGTGCAGCATGGCCCGGTGCGTGGCGGCCTGGAGATGGCGCCTCCACACGTACTCGAGCAGGTGGGCCATGCCCGGAATCGAGGCGCCAGCCTGCTTGGCGAATCGATCGGCGTCGAGGACGCTGTCGCCCGTGCCTATCAGGATGGGTGTCGTGCCCGGAGCCGTCTCCGCCTCGGCAATGCGCGCCATCGACGATCCGATCACCCGGGCCATCTGGACGGCCGAGTCCAGATCGACGAGCCCCATGGCCACCATCGACTGGAAGATGCGGACCGCCTCGATGTCCAGGTCGGTAAAGGCCGCCTCGGCATCATCGACATCGAGGAAGCCCAAGGCTCGCCAGAACCGCTTGGCCACGTCGACAGGGATATCGGTGCGTTCGGCCAGCTCTGACTGGGTGAGGCGGTGGTCGCTCGGAACGAGCATCCGGTCGACCACCAGCAGGTCGATCACATCGTCCTCGACTGCACGGTCGATCTCCTCGTCGGTGCAGCCGAGTTCGAGGAGCAGGTAGCGCACCCGGGCCAAGGCTTCGACCCGGGCGACGTCGCCGTCATCCGCAGGGTCTGACGGGTCACGGGCCACGTGACCACCCTAGGCCGGGACACCCCCCACGGCGTACAACCAGCGGGTGCCTACACTGGCCGTGTGGCCCAGACCGGAGTGTCCCGTATCGATGCGGGCCTCGGACTGGGACCACGGGCGGTGCTCGTGCCCATCAAGGCGTTCCATGAGGCAAAGGGACGCCTCGACCACGCGCTGAGCCCAGCGGAACGATCGGCACTGGCCCGGTCGATGGCCGCACGGGTTCTCGAAGCTGCCGCACCGCTACCGGTAGCCGTCGTGTGCGACGACAATGACGTGGCCGACTGGGCCCGGGCCCGGGGTGCCCTGGTGGTGTGGGAGCCGGGACGGGGCCTCAACGGTGCCGTCGAGGCCGGTGTCGACCACCTACGCGACGGAGGAGTGACCCACGTGACGGTCTCCCACGCCGACCTGCCCCGGGCCAGCCGGATTGCCGCCGTCGGTGCGGCCCCGGGCATCACCCTCGTTCCCGACCGCTACGGCAATGGAACAAACGTCATCGCCCTGCCTACCGACATCGGCTTCCACTTCTCGTATGGCCCCGGATCGTTCGCCCGCCATCGGGCCGAGGCCGGGCGGATCGGGCTGCCCGTGCGGATACTCGACCTTCCCGACCTTGCATGGGACGTAGACGAGCCTGACGATCTGATCCCCGTGTCCGGACCACGTTGAACGCGCACGCCTCCAACTTCCGATGACCGACGAGCAGCAGGTTCCGCTCGCCTCTCCGGTCCGGCGGGCGTCCGGACTGCCGACCGGTGACCTGCTCGATACAGTGACGGTCACCGTCGACCTGGCCGCGCCGCGCGTGGCGCTGGCCATCGGGGCCCATCCGGACGACATCGAGTTCGGAGCCGGCGCCACCTTGGCCGGGTGGGCGGCCTCCGGGTGCCTCGTGCACCATCTCGTGCTTACCGATGGCTCGAAGGGGAGCTGGAACCCCAACGCCGATCTGGGGCGCCTGGTGACGGCACGGAAGCAAGAGTGCAGGAAGGCAGCGGCACTGCTCTACGCCGGGCAGGCCGATACCGATCTTCGGGTCCGCTTCCTCGACAAGGTGGACGGCGAATTGGTCAATGACGTCGCTACCAGGCGGGAAGTCTGCCGGGTGATCCGCCAGGTGAGACCTGACGTGTTGTTAGGGCACGACCCGTGGCGTCGTTACCGACTCCATCCCGACCACCGGACCGCCGGTTTTCTCACCCTCGACGCGCTTGTGGCGGCCCGCGACCCCCACTTCTTCCCCGAGTTGGATATCGAGCCACACCGGCCGACGTCACTGTTGTTGTGGGAAGCCGACCTGCCCAACCACGTGGAGCGATCGAATCTCTTCGAGGGCGCCAAGGTCGATGCCCTCCTCTGCCACAGCAGTCAACTCGAGTCCACGATGCGTGTGGGTGACAGCGGGCAGACGTCGAGCCGGGAGGCGTTCGCCGC
>JAYVYR010000108.1:0-6511 GCA_043784065.1 Acidimicrobiaceae bacterium | reverse complement strand
TCGAACCTCAGCTGCTAGCGCGACGGCCTTATGGGCTATCGAACGCCGAACATCGACCGGATCGCGGCCGAAGGGGTCCGTTTCACCGGCTACTACGGTGAGCAGAGTTGCACGGCTGGTCGAGCGGCCTTCATCTGCGGGCAGAACCCGTACTGGACGGGACTGACGAAGGTCGCCATGCCCGGCACCGACCTGGGCCTCCGGGACAAAGACCCGACGATCGCCACCGCACTTAAGTCGCTGGGTTACGCCACTGGGCAGTTCGGCAAGAACCAATTGGGGCGACAAGGACGAGTTCCTCCCGACCCGGCACGGATTCGACGAGTTCTTCGGAAACCTCTACCACCTCAACGCCGAAGAGGAACCAGAGCACTTCGACTACCCGGCGGGGGACGCGGAGTTTCCTGACTTCAAGCAGCGATTCGGTCCCCGTGGCGTCACCCACAGTTGGGCGGACGGGCGGATTGAGGACACCGGTCCGCTGACGAAGAAGCGGATGGAGTCAATCGACGATGAGGTGCTTGACGAGAGCACCCGTTTCATACGCCACGCCCAGGGCGCCGACGCGCCGTTCTTCGTGTGGTTCAACACCACGCACATGCACTTTCGAACGCACTGCAAAACCGAAAGCCGAGGTCAGGCTGGGCGCTGGCAGTCCGAGTGCCACCACGTGATGATCGACCATGACCGGTTGGTTGGTTCCATGCTCGACGTGCTCGACGTGCTCGACGTGCTCGACGTGCTCGACGTGCTCGACGTGCGGGCCGTGCTCGACGATGCAGGCCTGACCGAGGACGCCATCGTCCTCTGCACCACGGACAACGGCCCCCACATGAACTCGTGGCCGGATTCCGGCATGACACCGTTCCGAAGCGAGAAGAACTCGAACTGGGAAGATGCCTACCGAGTCCCGGCTGTGGTCCGCTGGCCCGGGACGATCCCCTCCGGTCGGGTGCTCAACGGGATCATGAGCCACAACGACTACATCGTCACCCTACTTGCAGGAGCTGGCGATCCAGATATCGCCGGCAAGCCGAAGGCAGGTCATCAGCTCGGCGAGACCACCTACAAGGTGCATCTCGATGGGTTCAATCAACTCGCCTACCTCTTGGGCGAGGCCGACACGAGCCCACGCCAGTACTTCTTCTACGTGTCCGACGATGGCGACCTCACCGCCTTGCACTACGACAACTGGAAATTCGTCTTTTTGGAGCAGCGCGCCACCGGCACCCTATGGATCTGGATGGAGCCGCACACCGAGCTGCGGGTGCCGAAGATCTTCAACCTTCGCACCGATCCCTTCGAACGGGCCGACATCACCTCGAATACGTACTTCGACTGGATGCTCGACCATGCATGGACCCTAATTCCGGCCCAGGCTTTCGTGGCCCAGATGGTGACTTCCCTCGTCGAGTTCCCACCCTCACAACGCCCGGCCAGCTTCATAATCAGTCAGGTGATGGCAAAGCTCCAGACAGGCATCGGCAGTACCTGAGCAGGTCGTATACGGGTCCGGGTAACGACGGCACCATGGCGATCGCGCCTACCAACCACTCCTTCGGACCATGCATGAGGAACGGGAAGGACGACCACTGGTGGCCAAGACAGCAGAAGTCCCTCCGAACTCATCGACGGGAGGATCGAGGAGCTGGGTGACTGGCGCGGCGCCATGCTCAGCCGGCTGCGAGGCGTGATCAAAGCTGCCGATCCCGACATCGTCGAGGAATGGAAGTGGCGAGGGGTTCCCACCTGGTATCACGATGAGATTGTCTGTACCGGCGAGACCTACAAAGCAGTCGTGAAGATGACCTTCGCCAAGGGGGCGGCATTGGAGGATCCTTCGAGTCTGTTCAATTCCAGTCTCGAAGGGAACACGAGACGTGCCATTGACATCCATGAAGGCGAGCAGTTGGACGAAGAGGCATTGTGAGCGGTCGTCCGAGCTGCAGTGACTCTGAACCAGGCCAACGTCATGGCCAAGGGCAAGGCCAACGTCATGGCCACTGGCACGGCCAACGCCAAGGGTACGGCCATCGACAAGGCCAGGGCTGAGAAGTAGGTCTCCGGATCAACGCGTCGGCCCGATTCTGTCGAGAGGAGCCTTGATCGGCCGATGCCTTCAGTGACCAACGATGACATCGTGCGGATGCGAGCGCAGCTGTTTTTTCGAGGGCCCTCAGAAGTCACAGCGCCTCAGCCGGTCCTGGCTTCTCTTGGGTCTGTCAGCTGTGATTGCCTCGGCCGGCGTCGTCGGTGACTCTACGGCCGTCGTCATCGGCGTGGGATGGCTGCCCGGCGTCGCCATCGCCATCTCGCTCGTCCCACCGCTGACCGTCGTCGGCCTGACCTTGGAGTCTGGGGCCCACGACCAAGCCCTCGGGGCCCTTCTCCTGTTCGTCTCCAATGTCAGCGCGATCTTGGTGACCGGACTCCTTCTCATGGTCCTCTACCGGGTAGTCCGGGTGGCCGACCAGGACCTCAGCTAAGCCAAGCGGCGTATGCACCGGGGCCGCGCCAGCGCCGTCATCGTGGCCAGCCTGGTGGTGGTCGCCATCCCGTTGACGCTCACATCGTCTCGTATCAGCTCGATCGCCTCGACCGAGCCGGGGGTGGCCGCTACCGCCAGCACGTGGGCCAAAGCGGACCACTGGGAGGTAGTCAGTGTCACCGTGGAGCCAAGCGACGTCTTCGTCCGGGTGACGGGATCCCCTCCCGGACCGGACGCGACAGCCCTGCGCCGGGCTCTCGACTCTGGTGGCTATGCGGCGACACACGTGAAGGTTGAACTTGTTCCGAGCCGGACGGTCGATCTACCGGGCACCTGAACCCGTCGACCGGATGGGCACTGGGCCGCGGTCGAGATACGGAGCACCGGAAGGACCGTATCCGTTGTCGGCGGTCCGCCGAGCGACGATGATGGGCCGATGCCGATCCTCGAACCCCGCCACGACCTCGGCCACCCCATCGAGGGCGAGGCGGCGTGGAGCGAGTCGTACTACTTCAACGGCTTCGACCCGGACACCGACTCCGGACTGTTCACCCGTATCGGTATCCGGCCCAACGAGGGCACGATGGATGTCGGCCTGTCACTTTGGCTACCGGGGGGTCGCCTTGCCGAGTACCGCGCCGTCAAGGAGCAGCGAGAGATGGTCGACACCGTGTTGGAGGTGGGTGATGTCCGCTACGAGATGCTGGAGCCGATGCGCACGTGGCGGCTCACCTTCGATGGGACGGCACCCGAGCGCGCCTGCACCCGGGGATCGATCAGCGACCACGAGGCCCGGATCCGACTCGACCTGCGGTTCGACTCGCTCACCCCGGCCATCGGGACAGACGGGCAGGCATCGGGCCATCGACGTTCAGGGGAGTCGACGGACGCCGCTGGGACCACCGGCAAAGGTCACTACGAGCAGGCCGGCACGTGGACGGGTTGGTTGGAGGTAGACGGCCGTCGGCTCACCTGGGACGGGGCGCTCGGAAATCGGGACGGATCCTGGGGTCCGCGCAACTGGGGCGGCCCGACCATGTGGCGCTGGTTCAGCATCAATGTCGACCGTGACCTCCACTTCGGAGGCATCCGACTCGGCACCAGCCACGGCGACCTCCATCGGGGCTGGATCTACGACGGTGGCCGGGCCACCAGCGTTGCTGAATGGCGTCTGCAGACGGAACTGGCCGACGACGACATCACCCAGAAGGTCGTCCACCTCACCGTGGCAGACAAGCAGGGCCGGGAGTACGAGTTGACCGGCGAAGTGTTGCGGGTTGCCGACATCGGCCGAACGACGGGCACCCTGATCAACGAAGGTCTGACCCGGTGGACGTACCGAGACGGTGAGCGTGCCGGCCGCACCGGCACCGGCATCGCCGAATACCTCCACCAACTCGGCGGGGACGGAAGACCTGTCGTTCCCGTCGAATGATGGTCCATTCCCGTGACGAAGTCGCAGCCGTACTTGGCCAGGTTCTGGGTGGTACCGCGCACTATCTGACCCGCCTTTCCGGTGGTGCATCCCGCATCACCAGCTCGTTCGATCTCGAGGCCGATGACGGCTCCATCCGTCCGCTGATCCTCCAGGAGGATCGAGGCCATGGGCTGGCGCCCGGCAGTCGGGTGCCCATCGAGGCGAAGCTGTTGCGGGCAGCGGACGAACTCGGCGTCCCGGTGCCCCACGTCGTGGCCGCCGGAGCAGAAGATGGTCTCGACCCGGGCTGGATGGTGGTGGATCGCATCGACGGTGAGACCATCCCGCGCAAACTCCTTCGCGACCACCGGTGGGCAGCCGCCCGGAGTGCGCTGACCGCCCAGTGCGGCTCGGCACTAGCCGCCATCCACTGCATCGATCCCGATTCCATTCCAGGAATGCCCCGACGTGACCCGCTGGGTGACCCGCTGCCGTTCCTCGACGGGCTAGGAGAAGTGCGGCCTTGCCTCGAGCTCGGCGTCCGATGGCTGAACATCAACCGGCCAGAGTCGGACCGCCGGGTCACCGTGCACGGTGACTTCCGGATGGGCAACCTGCTCGTCGGGCCCCACGGCCTGCGTGCCGTACTCGATTGGGAGCTGGCCCACGCCGGCGATCCGGCCGAAGACATCGGCTGGCTATGTGCCCGGTCCTGGCGCTTCGGAGGCCCCGGCCGGGTCGGCGGCTTCGGCGATCTTCCCAGCCTGCTCGACTCCTACCGGTCGGCTGGCGGCCAGGCGATCGATCCTGGAAGGGTGCTGTGGTGGGAGGTATACGCCGCCGTCAAGTGGGCGGTGATCTGCGCCCTGCAGGCTGGCACCCACCTCGGCGGCTCCACCCGGTCGGTCGAGTTGGCGGCGATCGGACGACGGGTATGCGAGAGCGAGTGGGACCTCCTCCTGCTTCTCGAGGTCACTCCGGACGACACCGGATCACCGTATGCCGACTCGGCTCCCCTCCCGGTCATCGAGCCGTTCGGGCGTCCGACCGCCATCGAACTGGTGGAATCGGTGCGCGAGTACCTTGATACTTCGCCGGACCACGGCCGAGGAGGGCGGGCGGGATTCGACGACCGGGTCTCCCGCAACGTGCTCCTCATGGTCGAGCGCGAATTTCGGCTGGGCCCGTCGATCGCCCGGGCCCACGCCAACCGGCTCGCCAATCTTGGATTCAAGGGGGACGCGGCACTAGCGACGGCTATCCGGAGCGGCAGCTTCGACGACGCGCTCGCTACCATCGGCCGCGTGCTGGCGCCTTCCACCCGAGACCAGCTCCTTGTGGCCAATCCGTCATACCTGGACGCCCTGGAGGTTTGATTTCTGGCGACGACTGCCTACGCCAGCACATCGTCTTTCAAGTTCTGGCGCAGCCAGTCCCGGACCTCGGTGGTGTCCTCATGCCCGTGGACGGAAACCGCATGCTGCGTGGCCGTGGCGACGACTTCGTCCTCTTCGCCCGAGATGGTCAGGGAGCAATTGTTGTCGCTCGGGAAGTCGCGACAATCAGCTATTTTTCGGCCCATACGAGCCTCCTTTTACGTTGTTGTCCGATGGTCACATCTCTTCGACGCGTCTCACGTCCAAATTTCGGAACCCCATCGGTCCATCGCACAACCCAGCCATACGCATAGCGAAGCCCGCCGTCTCCGGCAGGTCCGAGTTGGCCATCGCATCCCCACATGAGGGGAACTCCGCGATCTGGGCGAACGTGTTCGGGCGGTCTCGGTCCTGGGTGAAGGTGCCTCGCCTGGCCGTCCTTTTCCCGTCGGTCGAGGCGCGCCACTCGTCAACCAGCGCTTCAACGTCGTCGGACCGGCTGGTCACCATCTCGATGATCTGAGTGAACGACATGGGTACCTCCCGCTCGGCCCCTGTACTTCAAGGTAAGCCCGGTTCGCCGATAACCCAATCGAATTCTTCGGTCCTCACCATGCGGCTCCCCCGGGGGAGCGGTCAGCAACCCCCGCCGGGCCCGGGCATCCCCGGCCCAACGGCAGGGAGGTCGAGTAGGCCCGAGCCTGAGGTCCGCGGCACGGGACCTAAATGGATTACAAACCAGACATTTCGCCACGAGATGAGCGAGAACACCCCGAAGGAGGACACCGAGCCGCCCGAGGAGTACGAGAGGCGGATGTTCGGCAGGTGCCAATAGCCAATCGTGTTGGCGCAGGCTCGGGGCGGTACCCAGTGGGCCAGCGAAGGGTCGACCCCGAAACTGACGGGTTCAGCCTTTGCTGGTGGAACGCCGAGAGCAGCACGGTACGTGCTGAGATCCATGTTGTAGAGGGCGACAAGGCGGTTCTGAAAGTCGGTGGCCGGGCTCGACAGCACGCCGGTCTTCATCCGCAGGTACGCCGTTTCCGGGAAGAAGACTGTCATGCCAATGGAGAGACTGCCGGTTCGGATCGCCGTCCATAGGGGGGCCATCCGGCTGGATACCGCGGCCACGTCGGTCGGGGGTTTGTCCGACGTCTGCGCTAGCAACCCGGCGTCCGTGGTGGTCGCGGTAGTCGCCAACGCAGTCGTCGAGGTGACCCGAGTCGGATG
>JAYVYR010000107.1:0-12168 GCA_043784065.1 Acidimicrobiaceae bacterium | reverse complement strand
AGCTGATGCCCGGGGCGGGGCTGAGGCGGTGCGCCAAGAGGGGGTCGTCTGTGCCACCGAGCTTTGCGAGGAGTTGTTGTCGTCCGGTGTGCCGGGCCTCCACTTCTATACGCTCAACCGATCGAGCGCGACCCGCGAGATCTACTCGGCACTGGGGCTAGGGCAGGACTGACTGCGGCCCCGGTCGATCCCCGCAATCCGTGACCGCATCGTGCAAGCAGCAGTGAAGGCGGTGATTGAGCCGATCTTCGAAGCTGACTTCCAGCCGTGTAGCTTCGGTTTCCGACCGAAGCGTTCGGTGCATGATGCCCTCCAATCCCTCGTTGACGAGGCATTGAGGGGACGCCGATGGGTGGTCGAGACGGATGTCGACTCGTATTTCCAGGCCATTCCTCACGACCAGTTGATGCAGTCGGTTGAAGAACGCATCTGCGATCGCCAGGTCCTGAAGCTCCTGCGGGCCATGCTGGCCGCCGGGGTGATGGACGACGGAGTTGTGCACTGTGCCGATACCGGCACGCCCCAAGGTGGCTTATGTGCAGCTGCACATAAAGAACCCTATGAACAGTGCTGGTTTATGCACAGCGTTGACCCAACGGGCCTGGTGAGGGCGGGATCTGGGGCCGAGCGCTGCCGAACTCACTCCTTCAGCGGACTGCGGGACGCGTGACATCAAGAGCTTTTGATTCTCACGAGTTGTCAGTGCTGTCCTTCAGTCGTCTGCGGTGCACCTGTCGCTGGCGGAGCGATGGCACCGGGGCGGGTGAAAGGGCACGCAGGAGTTCGAGGCCTCGTTCGAACTTCTTGGCTCACGGTACTTGAGCGGAGCCAGCAGTCGAGGCGTGCCGGAGATGGTGACCAGTCGTCCGGGCACCGACAAGTACCGCGTGCGGACGTTGCGGGCCACGATGAAGTGGTCCTTCGGAGTGATCTCACCGAGCACGGCTGTCCAGCGGATGAGATTGTGGGCCAGGGCGGCACACATGAGCCAGGCAGCATTCGCGTTGAAGTTGCCCGAAGAAACGTGCTCCATGCCCTCTCCCTCCTTCAGGTCCTTGATGGTCAGCGCGACGTTGGCATGCGCTCGATGGAAGGCATCCACCTCGACCGCACTGCCTTCCTGGTCGGCCAGGAAGGCTAAGTGGCGCCACTCGGGCCACAGGGTTGACTGGCGACCAATCAGCCGGGTCCGACGGGCCACGTATCGCCGGAACGGCACCCGGCGTTGCGCACTGTGGAGGTCTGACTACGACCAAGCGCTCCGCCGTCCGGTATCCGAGGGCTGGCCCATGGGGAGTTCTCTCCTGGATTGCGGTGCGTGCGTGATCTAGGTTGTCCGTCCTGGGCACGAGGGAGTTGCCCCAGGCGGAGGGACGGAGCGGGTGCGCGGTGGCGGTTGAGATGGCACTCCAACGAACGTCGAGGTTCGCTCCCCCTCGATCTTCCGTCCACGAGGCGAGCGGGGGCCACAGGTGATCTCGACCAACTGGGGTTCGGCGACCGATGTCGGGCTTGTCCGTCAGCACAACGAGGATGCGTTCTTCGCCCAATTCCCCGTCTTCGTCGTGGCCGACGGCATGGGCGGCCGAGCCGCCGGAGAAGTGGCCAGCGGACTCACGTCGACCCGGTTCGGCGAACTGGCCGCGACCGGTCCTATCACGACGGACGAGGTGAACCGGGCCCTCGTCGACGCCAACGAACGAGTCCATGACCATTCCGGAACGGCTGACCACCTCGACGGGATGGGCACCACCGCCGTCGGTCTTGTCCATGTGACAGACAGGCACCAGGAGCTCTGGCTCGTCTTCAACGTGGGCGACTCACGG
The DNA here is from genome assembly GCA_043784065.1 of Acidimicrobiaceae bacterium. GTDB lineage: Bacteria > Actinomycetota > Acidimicrobiia > Acidimicrobiales > RAAP-2 > Bog-756. Next base: position 10,342 of record JAYVYR010000107.1, on the reverse strand, counting down.
CTCTACCGCCTGCACCAGGGCACGTTGGAGCAAGTGACGACGGATCACACCGAGGTCCAGGAGATGATCGACGTGGGTACGATCAGCCCTGAGGAGGCCACGGTCCATCCCCTCCGCCACGTCATCACACGTGCCATCGGCACGGATGACTCAGTGGAGCCGGACATCTGGCTTCTGACCCCGGTGCCCGGTGAGCGTTTCCTCCTCTGCTCTGATGGCCTCACCGGGGAGGTGACGGACTCGGACATCACCGACGTGCTCGCCACCCAGGTCGATCCCACGATGGCGGCCGTCAGGTTGGTGGAGAAGGCGATTGCATCCGGGGGACACGACAACGTCACCGTGGTGGTCGTGGACGTCTACTCCGACGACCAGGAGGACCTGCGCGACACCGCTCCGGGCAGGTCGAGCAACCGTGCCGATGCGCTGATAGCCGTCCCGTTCGATGGGGATGAGGCCACGGAGATGGCAGATGCTCCCGTCATCGTGGACGTACCGACGTCCGGCGGCGGGCCTGTCCTCGGTGGCCGGCCGGGTAGTCCCGAGCCGGTGATGATCGACATGGTCCCCGTGGCGATTTCCGAAGGGACCGACGATCCCACGGCGCCGGTGCCGGTGCCGGAACGTGCGGTGGCCGTCCTTCCGGACGGGGTGATCCCTCTCGGATTCGACGAAGGGCCTTCGGATGAATGAGGAAGGCGCCGGCCAGGTGGCCTACCGGCCGGGACCCGGCACGGCACTCGTTGCCGGATCGTGCCTCGTATTGCTCGGTCCAGAGGTGAGTAGAGCGACGGCCACCGAACTATGGCCCGTGCTCGACCAGGCGGCGTCACTCGAAGAGCTTGTCGAGGTCGTTCTCGAGATCGGGCTCCGAAAGCTCCCGACCATCGCCATTGCCTATGGCACCGGACGCGAGACCCACGTACTCCTCCGGGGGGAGGCCCGCGGTGCCGCGAGATCGATCGACGGGGGTGATGTGCTCCTCTTGGACTCGGACGCCAGGACCTGGAAGGAACATGCGGTCCGTGGCCCAGTCCGGATGTATCTCGGTGAGGGTGCGGGTGGCGAGTACCTCCCGCTGTCCAGCGGAGTGGTGCCGGCCGACGCGCTGTCCATCGGGTGGCCCATGTCGGGTGATCGTCCGACCGCCGCCGATGGCTTGAAACTCCAGGACGTGCGCGCGGTGAAGCCTCCGGGGAACCTCGGAATCGAGGCGGATGAGATCGCAGATCCTCCGCCGTCAGTGCTCGAGTATCCCGATCACACGCTGACCGATACCGCGTTCGAAGAGTTGAGCGGACTGGAGTCTCCGCGGGCACCGGTTGTCAGCATGCAGCGAGGGGATCCTCCGGCCGATCCGGACGAGGACAACTTCGACGATCTGTTCGGCGCCACGCGCCTCCCGCTCCCGGTCGAGCATGCGGCGATCCGGGCCGAGGATTCGGAGTCGGAGGAGCTCGACCTGGCATCCGTTGCGTCCGAAGCTGCAGTGTCGCCTGTCGAGTCCCTGGGACTCGAGGATCCGCCGGTACCTCGCTCCGGCCTCGGCACGGGTGGATTCCTCCCTCCAAGTGCCCGTGGGCCGGCTGTATCGGCCGTCGGGCCACCCCCGGCGGATGTGGGACGCCTGATCGACGGCGTACCCGGGATGGACACGGGAGCCACGTCGCATTCCTCCTCGGGTTCCGTGTCCGATGCCCTGCATCCGTCGGCCCCTGTGCCTCCGATTGGGGTGACTCGAGAGAACATCGGACTCACGCCGCCTCCCGTCGCCGATGTCGGGGACGACGGGGCGTCCATGACCGTGTCCCGTTCGGCACTCGGGAAGATGAGGAACAAGGCGTCACCTCCGCCACCGCCCACGAGCGGGCAGACGGTCCACGGGGTGATGTGCGATGTGGGACATCCCAATCCACCTGCAGCCACGGTCTGTCGGGCCTGCGCTCTCCCCCTCGAGATTGTGGACGCGGTCTCCATGCCCAGGCCCGTGCTTGGAGTGCTCCGCTTCTCAAACGGCATCAAAGCCGAGTTGGACCGTCCGGTGATCATCGGCCGAGCGCCCAAGGCGGAGCGGGTGTCGGCCAGGGAACTTCCCCAGCTCGTCTCGTTACCGAGCCCGGACAAGGACATCAGCCGGAATCACCTGGAGGTGAAGCTGGACGGTTGGCATGTCATCGTCGTCGACCTCGGTAGCACGAATGGGACGGTGGTGACCCTGCCTGGACAAGCCCCCGAACGGCTGCGCGCCCAGGAGGAGCAGCCGATCTCCCCCGGCACGGTGGTCACCATCGCGGAGGAGATCACCTTCGTCTACGAGGTACCGACATGAGTCCCCGTCGGGAGCCGGCGCCGCCGCCGGAGCTTCCTGGCCATACCTACGTCCAACTGCTCGGCACCGGTGGGTTCGCCGATGTGTTCCTTTACGAGCGTCAGCTGCCGCGGATGCCGGTCGCCGTGAAGGTGCTGGTCGGCGGGGTGTTGACCGCGGAGGACGAAGACCGGTTCACTGCCGAGGCGAACACGATGGCTCGCTTCTCAGGCCATCCGTACATCGTCGGCGTGCTCAACGCCGGGGTCTCCTCCGACGGTCGCCCGTACATCGTCATGCAGTACTACCCGAAGGACAATCTGGCCGTCCGTTGCCGCCGGAACCTGTTGACCGTCTCGGAGACGCTGCAGATCGGGATCCAGGTGGCCAGCGCAGTGGAAACGGCGCATCGGGCCGGGGTCCTCCACCGCGACATCAAACCGGCGAACGTCCTTACTGGCGAATTCGGCGAACCCGGTCTGACCGACTTCGGGATCGCCGGAACGGTAGGCGCCGGAGCGGCCGAAGGTCCGGGTGACGGCCTATCGATCCCGTGGGCGCCGCCCGAAGCCTTCGATTCTGACGCGTTGCTCGACGAGAAGTCGGATGTGTATTCGCTGGGGGCGACCGTCTACAACTTACTGGCGGGCCATTCACCCTTCGAGCTCCTCGGTCAGGGCAATCGCGGGATCGACCTCATGGACCGGATCGAGCGGATGCCGGTCCCTGCCATCGACCGAGGCGACGTCCCTGACTCGCTGGTCCGCGTCCTCCGTCAGGCGATGGCCAAGGATCCCGAGCGGCGCCATCCCTCGGCCATGGCCTTCGCCCGTGATCTCCAGGCCGTGGAGCAGGAGCTCCGCCTGAAGATGACCACGGTGGTGGTGCCGGACGAAACGGTGGATGTGTCGCCTCGCGATCATGACGATGAGGTGGACGAGACGAGAGGCCGGACGCCGCAACGCATCCGCCCACAGGCGCCCGAGGACCCGGACCTGAAGACCCGACCGCCACGGACGGGCGGGGTCCGCCACGTCCCTGTTCCTGCCCAGGCTACCGGCGACGCCGTCTTCGCCCGTGGGGTCGTGCCCCGCGATAGTGCAACCGGATCGACACCCACGCCTCAGATCAGTGCCGTTCCCCGCCCCTCGCCTCGAAGCACCGTGGTCGACGACGCCACAGGAACCCGCAAGCGCCCGGCAGCGGTGGTCGAGCCGGTGATCGATCCTGGATCCGTGGACGTGGAGGTTGCCGCGACGAGCCGCCGGGGCATGCTGATCGGTGTGGCCTGTGTGGTCGTCGTGGTGCTCGTCGTCGGACTGTCGGTGGCGTTCTCGTCGGACGGCACCTCGAAGCCACCGGCAGCTCCGACAACAACGACGGCACCGCTCGGCACCACTACCCCTGTGGCACCGACCTTCAGTCCGACCGTGTCCGGCGGGGTTGCCAGTGTGACCTGGACCAATCCCAGCCCACTCCCGGGTGATACCTACGACGTCACCGTCCAAGGTCAGCAGGCGCAGTCCGAAAAGGGCTCCCCGTACTCGACCCCGTGGACGTCGACGGCGCAATTCTGCGTGCTCGTCCAAACGGTCAATTCCGCCGGGATGCCGTCGGCGAACAGCTCCTACGAGTGTGCCGGCTGATGCCCGCTGAAAGCGGGGGAGACACCGACCATGGTTCGGTTCCGGCAGCCCAAGTCGAGTTCTGCGGGGAGGTCTATCCGCTGACGGCGGAGGACGTCTTCACCATCGGCCGGGAGGGGAACCTCGTGATCGATGCCAATCCGTTTCTGCATAGGCGTTTCCTGCAGTTGAAGACGGTCGACGGTCTGTGGTGGCTGGCGAACGTGGGAACCCAGGTGGCTGCGACCGTCGCGTCGAGTGGCTCGTCGTTCCACGCATGGCTCGCGCCGGGGGCCAAGATCCCCCTGGTCTTCCCCTCGACGACGCTGCGGTTCACGGCGGGGCCCACGTCGTACGAGATCGAGATCGTCCTGGCTGAGGCACCCTACGAATCGGTCGACTGGCACCCCGACCCCTGGTCGGGTGGCACCACCACCGTTGCCATGGTCGAACTGACCCCTGAGCAACTTCGCCTGGTGTTGTCCCTCTGTGAGCCGATCCTCCTGACGGGGGGTGCCGGAGTGGCGCAGATACCTACGTCGGCGCAAGCAGCCGAGCGGCTCGGCTGGACGCTCACCAAGTTCAACCGGAAGCTGGATGCGATCTGTGAGAAGCTCGACCGTCGGGGACTGCGAGGTCTGCGGGGCGGCGCCGGGCAGCTGGCGGTCAACCGACGGGCGGGTCTGGTTGAGTTGGCCCTATCGACCGGTCTGGTGCGGATCGAGGATCTGGCTCAACTGAACGTAATAACAGGACCGGGTAGTTCTCCCCATTGACTGTCAGTTGCACCAATGGAACCATGATGGCCTATGCTGCCGAAGGTGCAGAGCACGGGGTCCCTTGCGGACGATCCTGTTGCTCTCGGAGGCTTTACCGGGTCGCATGACGATCGAGCGACTGGCAAGGCGGGATCAAGTTGAAGAGAGCGGGGACGATGGCGGGATGGGCGGGGGGACGGCGTGCCAGACTGATGGCCGCATCCGTGAAGAGGCACCTCAAGATCTGGATCGCCATCGTGCTGGTGTTCTCCTACACGATCGTGGCGTTTCTTGCCCAAGGCAATCCGGCTGCATCTGTTCGATTGAACGACGCGTCCGTGTGGGTCACCCGGAGCTCCAACGGCGATGTTGCCCGCCTCAATCATCAGATCGCCCAGCTCGACGCCCAGGTGATCCCGGGCGGCACATCGCCTGACGTCGTTCAGGTCGGGTCGACGGTATTCACGGTGAGTTCGGGTCCAGGCCAGATCCGTGCCGTCAACGTGGCTGCGGCATCCCTCGGACAGCCTGTCGGAACGCCCGCAGGCAGCCAGGTCTCGCTCGGGGGTCAGACACTGGCAATTCGGGCCGGCAACGACGTCTGGGTGCTCCCTTCGGACGGCGTCTCGAACTTCGATGTCCGGCACCCCACCTACACCGGGCTCGGGAGCACCGGGGGCCATCTGATGGCGGTCGGGCAGGACGGCGTCGTCCATGCCTTCTCGGTGGCCAATCAAGTGCTCACCAACCTCACCTTGCAGCCCGGCGGGCTCACAGCGAGTCAGTCCGATCAGCTCGCGGTGGGCGCCGGCAAACAGGACATCGTGGTTTCCGCAGTGGGCTCGGTGGCCGTCGTCCTCAATCAAGATGACCGGACGGTGACGGTGGCCGGACAGTCCCCGGTGTCAATTCCCACAGATCCGGTGCAGATGTCGGACTCCGGGTTGTCGGATCCAGCGGCGGTGCAGATCCAGCAGCCGGGACCTTCGGCCAGCGTCGTTTACGTCGCGTCAAACTCCGGATTGTACGCCGTCCCGCTGTCGGGTGGGTCGGCAGCGAGGGTCTCCGGTAATGCAAAGGTCACCGGTGACCCGGTCCCACCGGTCTTCGATGACGGGTGCGTGCACGCGGCCTGGGCCCAGTCGGCGAACTACGTCTACTCGTGTGCAGGGGGAATTCCCTCCACCTACCCGATCCGAGGCCTCGTCGTAGCGGGCAGCAATCTGAGATTTCGGGTCAACGGATCTGTCGTTGTGCTCAACGACGCCGTGAGCGGCCAGGTATGGGTCGTGCACAACGGGTTGAACGAGGTCGACGACTGGGCCCGGTTCGAGCAGCAGCTGAACCCCAATTTCCAGAAGGACCAATCGGGCTCGGGTCCATCGGACCTGTCCCATTCGACGCAGCCTCCGAAGGCGAACGCGGTCAGCTTCGGGGTCCGTCCCGGCCGATCGTCCGACCTGCCTGTGACCCTGTTCGACTCCGACCCGAACAACAACGTCCTCACGCTGACCAGTCCGACGTCCCTTCCACCCTCCGAGGGAACCCTCCAGATCGTCAACAATGGCACCGAGTTCCAGTACACGCCCCCGGCAGGCATGCCGGCCGGTGCCACTGTGCCCACGTTCAACTACACCGTGAGCAGCGGTGTCGGCACCAATGACTCGGCAAGTGCACCGATCACCATCTCTGTGGTCGCCCCCTCGTCGGAGTCGGCGCCGAAGCCGGTCGGCTCGTCGCCGGGACACGGCGTCCTCCAGGGTGCGACGATCCGGTTCGATGCGTTGAGTTCGTGGTACGACGCCGAAGGTGATCCCTTTGGCCTCGTCGGTGCATCGGCACCGGCAGGGGCTGGCGATCAGGTGGCGTTCGATCCCAGCGGTAAGGTCACGTTCCGGGCAGGAGGGGCCCCTGGGGCACAGTCGGTGACCCTGCAAGTGAGTGATGGGATGCAGACGGCGACGGCCGTCGTTCCCATTGACATCGTTCCGCTCGGGACCCCGCTCAAACCTCAAACAACTCCGTTCCTGGCGGCGGCCACGGCGGGCCAGCCCACCGTTCTCCAGCCGTTGAGCGTGGATTCTGATCCCAACGACTACCCGATGACGCTGGCCTCGGTGACCGGGCTCAACCCCAACTCGACGTCGGGCACGGGTGGACTCGTGTGGAGCCCGAACTATGCGGCGGGAACGATCAATTTCGAGGCAGCGACCGCCGGCATCTACTACCTGAACTACGTCGCCACGGATTCGCCACCACAAGGAGTCGGGCAGCAGTCGGGGGTCACCACGATTCGGATCAATGTGGCCGACCCGTCGGCCTCGGGTCCACCCGTGGCCATGAATCAGGTTGCACACCTCGCTCCGGGGGGCTCGGCGCTCGTCGCTGCGCTCAGCGGCGCCAGCGATCCGGCCGGAAACGTCCTCGTCGTCCAATCGGTCACCGTGCCGCTCGGTTCGCCGGTCGTAGCGAGTGTCTTCCAGGGTGACCAGGTGCGCCTTTCGACCTCGTCCGGTCTGTCCGGAACCCTGGTGCTCTCCTACACGATCTCCGATGGCGCCCAGCAGGCGACGGCATCCATCGACGTGATGCCGAGCACACCCACGTCGACATCTCCGCTCCCACCGGTGGCGGAACCCGCGTCGGCACAGGCTGTGGTTGGCGACATCACATCGATCAACCCGCTGGCCAACGACTTCGATCCCCAGGATGGCACCCTCAAGCTGACCCCGGGATCGGTCAAGGTGGACACCCAGGCATCCACATTCCCGGCCGGGGCGCACGGTGTGGGGAGTGCGTTCATCGACGGCTCGATCGTTCGCTACCTGCCTCCGGACGCACCCGGGCAGGCCGTCATCACCTATGGAGTCACCGACGCTTCTGGCCAGTCGGCGGACTCGACGATCACCGTAACGGTCGCGTCCGTCCAAGGAGACACATCGCCCCCGGTCCCTGTGCCACTGACGGCGAGCGTGATCGCCGGCTCGACGGTCACGATCCCGGTTCCGCTAGCTGGGACCGACCCTCTGGGCGAATCGGTGACATTGGTTGGGCTGGCGCCTAACCCGAACTTTTCCGCGGTCCCGTCGTTCCCCCAGCAGGGTCAGGTCACCACGGTCGGAGCCGATTCACTGACGTACCAGGCCTTTCCGAACGGCCATGGAACGGACTCGTTCTTCTATGTCGTACGGAACAAGAGCGGGCTCACCGGCGTTGGCTCGATCCGGGTCGGGGTCGCCCCGGCGGCGCCGCTCGACGAACCCCCGATCGGCGTCCCGCAGACGGTAAGTGCGCCCCCGGGGCAGGTCATCGTCGTACCTGTCTTGGCGCATGACTTTGATCCGCAGGGCTATGCGATCTCCTTCGGTCCGGTAGCGGGGCTGAAGAGCGCCGGCACGAATGCAGTGATGACCGGAAGCTCGCTACAAGTCACGGTGCCCGGGTCCGGTCAGGCGACCGTCAGCTATCCCATCTCCGATGGACACGGCGCTTCGGGCACGGGCACGCTGACTGTCGTCGCCGATCCGGCTGCGAAGCAACTGCCCGTTCCCCACGACATCGTGGTGTCTGCGATCAGCACGGCGTCGGCTGCGTCCGTGTCGGTGAACATCCTGAGCCACGTCGACAACCCTTACGGTCCGTCTGATCCGCTGGGCGTAGTCGGTTTCGCCGGCGAGACGGCCGGACCCCCGACGTCGATGGGTTCGGGCACCTATTCCGTACCGCTTGCCGCGCAACCCCAGGTGATCCAGTACACGGTCTCCAACAAAGGGGGCCAGGCCTCGGCCACCATCACTGTGCCTGCCCGCCAGTACGACGCCCCACAGCCCAGATCGCCATTGCCGACCATCTCGACTCCCATGGGCAAACCCGTCACCATCTCCATCGGTACGTTCGTGACCGATCCCGGGGGCAAGCCCATCCGGATCGTGACATCGGCCGAGGTGCAGGCAGCGAACGGAACGGCGACAACGGTGAGCTCCACGGCGGTGACGTTCACGCCGCTTCCGGGGTTTGTGGGCCCGGCGGCACTGGACGTCGCCGTCACCGACGGATTGGCTGGGGATGCGACGTCGCCGACCACGGTGGTTTCGCTGCCTATTTCGGTTACCGGCTTGAGCGCCCCGGTGGTCTTCTACGGCCCGACCGTCACCGCCGAGATCGGCAAGCCGGCCTCGTTCCCGCTGTCGGCCTACATCTCGAGCCCCAATCCGGGCGGTGGGTCGGGCGTCCAACTGAGCGCGCCCAATGCGCCGCCAGAGCTGCACGCCCAGATCAGTGGACAGACACTTTCGGTCCTCCCCCAGGGGCTTCCGATCCCGTCGCTCCAGATGGTGTCGTTCACCCTCAGCCAGGGGGGCGGGCCCCCCGTCACCGGTCAGGTGGCGGTCCTCGTCGAGTCGAGCCTCGCGCCACTGGCCCGGACCGTCCCGCAGGCCTCGTCGGTCAATCAGGGTCAGACCGTCCAGATCGATGTCCTGTCCCAGGACTTCGATCCCTTCCCAACTCCCCTGGTGATCTCCAACCCCCTTGTCGTCGGTGGCGGAGGACAAGGCTCGGTGTCTACCAACGGATCAGCGTTCTCGTTCACGGCGGCGCCCCACTTCGTCGGCGTCGCCACGGTCGAGTACACGGTGACCGACCAGACCAAGCAAGTCTCACGTCAGGCCCAGGGCACCGTGGCCATTACGGTCTTCGGCGTTCCCGACACGCCAGGAGCACCCAGCGTGCTGAACTACATCGGGAACGGCACCGTGCTGCTGTCCTGGTCGGCGCCACCGGACAACGGCAAGCCGATCACCGGGTACTCGGTAGCCTCCAATCCGGCCAGCCCCGGATGCAACTCGGCGTCGACCACCTGCACCGTTAACGGTCTCACCAACGGAACGCCGTACACCTTCACCGTCACGGCCACCAACGCTGTCGGCACCGGATCGGCAAGCCAGCCTTCGAGCCAGGTCACCCCCAACAACTATCCGGACCAGCCGGCGCAGCCCACGACGGTGTTCGGTGACCAGTCCGTGACCGTCAACTGGACGGCGCCGGTCAATCAGGGGACCGCCATCACCTGCTATCTGGTGCAGATCTCACCACCGGTGAGTCCGGCTACCGGATGTCTGCCGTCGTCGTCGACCTCCTTTGTGTGGTCGAACCTGACCAATGGGGACTCGTACTCCTTCGAAGTCCGTGCCCTCAACGCCCTTGGGCCAAGTCCGTGGAGCCCACTCTCATCGTCCGTCGTGCCGGCCGGAAAACCGGCCGCACCCGGCCAACCGACGGTGGCCGCAGTGCCCAATGACCCTACCGGAGACAAATTGGCGGTCCAGTGGCCTGCGGTCACCGGTGCATCGGCCAATGGAGACCCGGTGGACGTGTATACGCTCTCCATCTTCCAAGGATCGGCTCAGGTCGGCGCCAGCATCTCCGTGACACCCTCGTCAGCCACCCAAAACCCGATTACCTACTTGGCCTCAGGACTCTCGAAGAGTCTTTCGTACTCGTTCTCGGTGACAAGTCACAATAAGGCGGGCACTTCGGGGTCGAGCACACCGTCCGCACCGTTCATCGTCTACGGAGCGCCGGACCCCGTGGCCAACCTCGCTGCCTCGCAGCATCAGAACGGCCAGACCCAACTGTCATTCACCGCACCC
>JAYVYR010000106.1:0-10434 GCA_043784065.1 Acidimicrobiaceae bacterium | reverse complement strand
GTTGACTCAACAACTACATGACACAATCCATTCCATGACCGCTTCGCCGGCATGCTGGCGGGGCGGGTCGGTAGAACCGGTTCTATACTTCTGCCGCCGGGTTGCGGGGCCTACCCCGTGCCAGCGTCATCGCCCACACCACGAACAGCTCGCTCAAGGGGGAACCACCATGGCCCAGCCGGTCATCGTCGAAGCAGTCCGCACTCCGATCGGAAAGCGCAACGGGTGGCTCTCTGGTCTCCATGCCGCCGCATTGCTGGGCAAGGCCCAGGTCGAGCTGGTCAAGAAGGCCGGGGTGGACCCGGGCAGTGTCGAGCAGATCGTCGGCGGGTGCGTGACCCAGGCCGGCGAGCAAGCCTCGAACGTCACCCGGACCGCCTGGCTGAGCCAGGGCATGCCCTACGAGACAGCGGCCACCACTGTCGACTGCCAGTGCGGCTCGGCCCAGCAGGCCAATAACTTCATCGCCAATATGATCAGCGCAGACGCAATCCACGCCGGCATCGCCTGTGGCGTCGAGGCCATGAGCCGAGTCGGCCTCGGGGCAAATGCGTTCAACGGACCCGGCAAATCGCGTCCAGACGAGTTCCCGTGGGACATGCCTGACCAGTTCAACGCCGCCGAGCGGATCGCCCAGAAGTACGGCATCACCCGCGAGGACGTCGACTGGCTCGGCTTCGAGTCGCAACGCAAGGCCGCCCAAGCCGTGGCTGAGGGCCGCTTCGAACGCGAGATCGCGCCGGTGGAGGCCCCGGTCATGGGTGCTGACGGTCCGACCGGCGAGGTGACCCTGGTCAGTCGTGACCAAGGCCCCCGCGAGACCACCAACGAGGGTCTGGCCGGCCTGAAGCCGGTGCTGCCCGATGGGATGCACCACGCCGGCAACAGCTCGCAGATCTCCGATGGGGCAGCCGCCGTGCTGTGGATGTCCGAGGAGCGGGCCGGCGAGGCCGGTCTACGCCCCCGGGCACGGATCGTGGCCCAGACGCTGGTCGGTTCCGATCCGTACTTCCACCTCGACGGCCCCATCGCAGCCACGGCTGACGTGCTGAAGAAGGCCGGCATGACCATGGCTGACATCGACATCTTCGAGGTCAACGAGGCGTTCGCCTCGGTCGTGATGTCGTGGGGCAAGGTCCACGAGGTCGACTGGGACAAGGTCAACGTGAACGGCGGGGCCATCGCCCTGGGCCACCCGGTGGGCTCGACCGGAGCCCGACTCATCACCACCGCCCTGCACGAGCTCGAGCGGACGGACAAGAACCTCGCCCTCATCACGATGTGCTGCGGCGGCGCCCTCGCCACCGGCACCATCGTCGAGCGCATCTGATCTTCTGCCGCCACCCGGCGCGATCTGCGCGCCGGGTGGATTCGGTGGTTGAGTTGGGGATATGAACGCTCCGTCCTTATTCGTGCGACGGGCCGCGCTCGGTCTGCCGATCGCCCTCATCGCCCTCGTCGTCGCCACCGGCTGCAGCTCCTCCCAGGCCGGTGCTGGTTCCGGTGCGGTCGTCCGCCCGGCCGCTGCCCTTCCGCACGGTGCCCCCTTCTCGGAGTGGTCCACCTATGACCAGAACGGGCTGCGCACCGGGGTGGACGTTTCGGGTGTCTCGTTTGCGGCGGCCACTCCGGCATGGACGTCTCCGGCCTTCGACGGCAGCTTGTATGGGCAACCGCTGGTGGCCACCGGCCGGGTCTATGCCGCCACCGAGAACAACACCGTGTATGCGCTGTCGGCCGATACCGGCGGCATCGTGTGGTCGCACCACATTGCCACGCCGTTCGACCCGTCGACCGTGCCCGGTATCTGCGGCAACATCACCCCCACCGTGGGAATTACTTCGACCCCGGTCATCGACACCACCCGCGGCGAGATCTTCGTGGTGGCAGCCGAGCAGAGCCCCGGAGGCGCATCCCATCACCTGTTCGGGCTCGACATCTACACCGGCGCCATGCTGCTCGATGAGGTGATCGACCCGACCCTCTCCGTCGTTCCAAACCCCGCCTACGAACTGCAACGGGCCTCGCTGGCTCTGACGGCGGGACGTGTGGTGATCGGATTCGGGGGCAACTCGGGCGACTGCGGGAACTATCACGGTCTGGTGGTCTCGGCCCCGGAGGACGGCTCAGCCCCGTCGACCTTCGTGGTCGCCAACCTGCCCGGCGACAAGCAAGGTGCCGTGTGGATGGGCGGGGCGGCCCCGGTCATCGATGCCCAAGGGGACATCTGGGTGTCCACCGGCAACAGCGCCTACTCGTCGTCGAATTCGCAATACGACAACTCAGACGGGGTGCTCAAGCTGAGTCCGACGGCCTCCCTCCTCGATCACTTCACGCCGCTTAATTGGTATTCGGACAATGCGGCCGATAGCGATCTCGGGTCGACATCGCCGACGCTGCTGCCCAACGGGCTGGTCTTCGCCGTGGGGAAATCACTGACGGGCTACGTACTCCAACAGTCACCTCTTGGGGGGGTCGGTGGTCAGGTGGCTGCGACGCCTGGCTTCTGTGGGAACGAGGCCCAGGGTGGATCCGCCCAGTCAGCAGGCACGGTGTACGTCCCGTGTAGCGATGGTCTTCGGGCTGTGACTCCGACCACCACCGCACCGGTCCAACTGTGGAAGTCGACAAGTGGAGCTCGCAGTTCGCCGATCGTGGCCGGAGGTCTGGTGTGGTCGATGGGAGGAGGCGTCCTCTACGCTGTCGACCCGTCGACCGGCCAGCAGGCCCAGAGTTTCGATCTCGGCGGCCAGACAACCCACTTCCCCTCGCCAGCGGCGGCTGACGGCCTGGTCATCGCTCCGTCGTCGAACCAACTCCACGCCTTCGCCGGGCCGGCAGGCCTGCCGGGTCCCCCGACCCCCGCCCCGACAACTCCCGGTTATTGGCTCGGCGCCTCCGACGGCGGCATCTTCTCTTACGGTGACGCGGCATTCTGGGGTTCGGCCGGAGCTCTTCACCTGAATCGACCGATCGTGGGCCTGGCCACCACACCCGACCGCCGGGGATACTGGTTGGTGGCTTCGGACGGCGGAGTCTTCTCGTACGGCGACGCTGGCTTCTTCGGCTCGACAGGCGGCCTCCATCTGAACCGACCGATCGTCGGTCTGGCCCCGACACCGGACGGCCGGGGCTACTGGCTGACCGCAGCGGACGGGGGTGTGTTCGCTTTCGGCGACGCAACCTTCGCCGGTTCCACTGGCGGGCTGAGGCTCAACGCCGCGGTGGTGGGCATCGACGCCGGGCCCGATGCCCACGGCTACCGACTGGTCGCCTCCGATGGCGGGATCTTTGCCTTCGGCTCGGCACCCTTTTCCGGTTCGGCTGGCTCGCTGCAGCTGGCCCGCCCCATCGTAGGTGCGGCCTCGGCGCCGAGCACCGGCGGCGCTGGCTACTGGCTGGTCGCCTCTGATGGCGGGATCTTTTCCTTCGGTGGGGCCGGCTTCCACGGATCGGCCGGAGGCCTGGTGCTCCAGGCACCGATCGTCGGAATGACCCCGACGCTCGACGGTCAGGGTTACTGGCTGGCTGGCGCCGACGCCGGGGTGTTCACGTTCGGTGATGCCGCGTTCTCGGGCTCAGGGGCCGGTATTCCGCTCAACGCACCTGTCGTCGGGATTGCGACCGGGCCGACCCCTCCGCCAACCTAACTGACGGCAGTTGGGGCTCTGCCGGGAGCAACACTGACGCCGGCTCTTCAGAAAAGTAGAATGAGTTCCAGTTTCGTGCGCGACTGCCCTGGTGGCGGCGTACGCCAGCGACGCAGCGCCGAGGCGCACGAGGGGGAGCGGACGGCGTCCGTCGCCCCGAAGGGAGCAGCACCATGATCACAACCGAGCACCTCACCTACGAGGTCGTCGGTACGACGGCCATCGTGACCATGAACCGACCCGAGGCCAAGAACGCCTTGTCCGGCCCGATGCTGGTTGGCATGGCTGACGCCTGGGTGGAGATCGACGGGAACGATGACATCCGGTGCGCCATCCTGACCGGCTCGGGCGGGACCTTCTGCGCCGGCATGGATCTGAAGTCGATGTCCGGGCCGGGCAACGAGGACGTCAAGGAACGGATGGCGGCCGACCCCGATCTGCACTGGAAGGCACTACTCCGCCACTACTCCGTGAAGAAGCCGTTGATCGCGGCGGTCGAGGGCTGGGCCGTGGCCGGGGGGACTGAGATCCTCCAGGCCACGGACATCCGGGTAGCCGGGGAGAGCGCCAAGTTCGGCGTCTTCGAGGCTCGTCGTGGCCTGTTCCCACTCGGGGGCTCGACCGTCCGGCTGCGCCGGCAGATCCCCTTCACCGTGGCCATGGATCTCTTGCTGACCGCTCGCGAGGTATCGGCCCAAGAAGCCAAGGAGATCGGACTGATCGGCCGAGTCGTCGCCGACGGCACCGCCCTTGAAGCAGCACTCGAGATCGCCGAAGTGATCGGGGCCAACGGTCCGCTGGCCGTCGAGGCCATCAAAGCATCGGTGAAGGCCACGGAAGGGATCCCTGAAGAGGAGGCCCTCAAGATGGAACTCGAGTTCGGCTGGCCGATCTTCGCGACCGAGGACGCAGCTGAAGGCCAGAAGGCCTTCGCCGAGAAGCGTCTCGCTGTCTACAAACGCAAGTGAGCGACAACCTGATGGGAGCCGTGGCCGACGACGACCCACGCCGCCGTCTGGCCGCCGCCCTCCGCCCGATCATCACGATGACGGTGGCCTCCACCTTCGACGAAGGAGTGTTGGCGCAAGCTGCCGAACAGTTGGAGGCGATCGGCCGCACCCTCGCCTCAACAGCTGGGCCCAAGCTGGCCCGTCAGCAGCCCAACATCAGCCAGCACGCCCAGGAGTTCTTCCCGACCAGCCCGATCATGGGGATGGCCAATCCCCTTGCCCCGCCTGTCGTCGTGCACGTCGTCGAAGGGATCGACGGTGGCTACCCGGAGATCCATGCTGAGGCCTGGTTCGATTGGGCCTACGAAGGTCCACCCACATGTGTCCACGGCGGCGTTATTGCTGAAACATTCGACGAGGTGCTCGGCGCCGCCAACATGGTGGCCGGCAATCCGGGCATGACCGGCTCGCTCACTGTTCGCTACCGCAAACCCACCCCGCTGCGCACCCCCCTGCGGATCGAGGCGCGGTGCATTAGCCGTAGTGGCCGCAAGATCAAGACGTGGGCCGGCATGTATGACGGCGAACTCTTGACGGCTGAGGCCGATGGCCTCTTCATCGAGGTCAATCCAGCGCAGTTCCTGGCTATCGCCGAAGGCAATGTCGGCAACGCCGACCCGACTGTTCTAGAGGCAATGCGGGCCGAGGCTGCTCGTGTGGGCGCGGCATCCGACGTCCAACTGTCCGACTCGGCGCCGGACACGGCCAACTCCTGAAGGCGAAACTTTGCTGACTGGTCCAGTGCCGTCGTTGATCCGGGCGGCTCAGATCTTCTGGCGGCCTTCCCAGAAAGGGTCCCGCAACTTGCGCTTGTAGAGCTTGCCGTTCGGGTCGCGGGGCATGGAGTCGGTGAAATCGATTGACTTGGGCGTCTTGAACTTGGCCAGTCGCGTCGAGCAGTATTCGAGGATCTCGGCGGCGAGTTGATCGGTGGGCTCGACTCCGTCGGCAGGCTCCACGACAGCTTTGATCTCCTCGCCCCAGTCGTCGTGGGGTATCCCGAACACGGCCGCGTCGCCGACTTTCGGGAATCCGAGCAGCACGTTCTCGATCTCGGCCGGGTAGATGTTGGCGCCGCCCGAGATGATCATGTCGATCTTGCGGTCGCGGAGGAAGAGATAGCCATCCTCGTCGATGACGCCCACGTCGCCGACCGTGAAGAATCTGCCGATGCGGTTGCTCTGGGTCTTCTTCTGGTCCTTGTGGTATTCGAAGTCTCCGGTCTGCATCGACATGTAGACAGTGCCGATCACGTTCGGCTCCTCTACCTTGTTGCCTTCGTCGTCAAAGATGGCGATCTCGCTGATGGGCCACGCACGTCCGACGGTGCCCGGTTTGGCCAGCCATTCCTGGGCGGTCACCAGGGTGCCGCCACCTTCGGACGCCGCGTAGTACTCGTCGATGGCGTCGCCCCACCAGGCGATCATCTGGTGCTTGACATCGACGGGGCACGGGGCCGCCGCGTGGATCATGTGCCGCAGCGACGACACGTCGTACCGCGCGCGTTCCTCCTCGGACAGTGCTAGAAGCCGATGGAACTGGGTAGGCACCATGTGCGATGTGGTGACCTGATACTCCTGAATGAGCCGCAGCATCTCCTCGGGAAGCCACTTGTCCATGACCACGAGGGTGTGGCCAAGGTGGATCGACGCCCCCGAGAAACGCATGACCGCCGTGTGGTAGAGCGGCGAGCCCACGATATGGACGTTGTCGTCCTGGGGCTGGATGTTGAACAGGAAGAGGATGCCGGCCTGGCCGAGTGCCGCTTCTTCAGGTGACAGCCCGCTCAGCTTCCGGAACACGCCTTTCGGATTGCCGGTCGTGCCTGATGTGTAGTTCATGACGTCGCCGATGGTCCGTTCGGCGGGATCGGTGGAGGGTTGGGAGTTGCGCATGCGGGCGAACGAGCCGAAGCCGGGGATGTCGCCCACCGCGAAGCAGATCGACGAGGGCAGCTCGGCGTCTTCAGCAGCCTCGAGGGCCACATCGGCGAAGCGCTCGTGGGCCACGAATGCTTTGGCATCTGCGTCCTTCAGGATGTAGGCCACCTCGGCCCCGATGAGGTGGTGGTTGATCGGCACCAAGTACCAGCCGGCTTGCAGCGCGGCCAGATACAGCTCGAACATCTCCACCCCGTTTGGCAACAGCGTGGCCACGACGTCACCCGGCTGCAGATTGAGGCCGCGTAGTCCGTGGACCACCTGATTGGCCCGGCCGAGGAGATCGCCTGATGTGTATTCGGTGCCGTCGGGCGCCACCAACGCCAGATGCTCCGGATGCTCGTGTGCAAGTGCCCAAAAGCCGAGATCGCCCATCTGGATCCATCCCCCATGTCGTCAATGTCGTGTTGTCGAACTGCAGCTGCACATCGGGCTGGCGGCGGCCCCGTGTCGACCCTCCGCCACGACCCAGCCCAAGGATGCAGCCTGGTCGATAGACAGGGAAGCGGGGTGGCGCTGACCCGGTGGGGACGCTAGAACAGGTTCCAGTAGATGGTCAACCACCGGTGGACCACCGCGCCGAGGCGCAGGCACCGGGTCCGGTCGGGCGTCGAGTCAGTGGAGACGAAGAGCATGAGGAGCAACACGTGATGACGGCATTCCTGGACGGCAAAGTCGTGGCCATCACCGGCGCCGGTGGCGGTATTGGACGGGCCGTCGCACTTGCTGCGGCGGCGGAAGGTGCCAAGGTCGTCGTGGCCGATATCGGCGTGTCCATGGCGGGGGAAGATCCCAAGAGCGAAGTGGCCGAAGCTTTGGTGGCGGAAATTGTGGCTGCTGGAGGCGAAGCGGTCGCAGTGGCAGAAAGCGTGACCACCCTGGCCGGAGGCGAGCGAATCATCGCAGCCGGAACCGATCGCTGGGGCCGAATCGACGGCGTGGTCGCCGTGGCCGGCATTCTGCGTGAACGGATGCTCTTCAACATGGCTGAAGACGAGTGGGACGCTGTGATTGAGACCCACCTGAAGGGTCACTTCACGGTGTTCCGGGCCGCCTCGGCCATCATGCGCAAACAGGAAGGTGGCGGTTCACTGGTCGCGTTCACATCGGGTGCGTTCGCCGGCAGCGTGGCCCAGGCCAACTACGCATCGGCCAAGGGCGGCATCGTGTCCTTGGTGCGATCGGCAGCCGCCGGTCTCCACCGCTACGGCATTACCGCCAATGCCATCGCCCCGGTGGCTCGGACCCGCATGTCGGCCAATGTCCCGATGGACCTCGCCGAAATGGGCGACCCCGAGGACGTGGCGCCGATGGTCGTCTATCTGCTGAGCGACAAGGCCAAGCATGTGACCGGTCAGGTCTACACGTCGGTAGGTTCGAAGATTGCGGTATGGAACCAGCCCCGAGAGGTCAGAGCCATGTACGCAGATGGCCGGTGGACCCCGGAGATGATCGCCCAACGCCTCGATTCGTCAGTCGGCCAGGAGCGGATGCCTCTGCTCGACCAACTTGAGGCCTACCGCAAGGCCGCCGAAGAGAAGGCTGCCGCAGAAAAGGCCGCCGGCTGACGCAGTTTGGGGCCATTGGAAGGATCAGCTGACTGGCTCGGCGGTCCGACCTCAATCCTCCTGCAGATCGGGTTCTTCGAGGATGCAGAATTCGTTGCCCTCGGGGTCGGCCAGCACCACCCACGACTCGTTGCCGGTCTGGCCGATATCAGGGCGGCTGGCGCCGAGAGACTCGAGGCGCTCGACCTCCCGTTCCTGGTCGTCGGGAATGAGATCGAGGTGCAGCCGGTTCTTGCCGGCCTTCATCTCATTGGCTCGCACGATGAGCAGCGGCTTCACCCGGTCGAACTCCGGGTCGTCCTCGCCGGGCTCGATCCAGATGTCGCCGTCCTCGTCGACGCGCTGCTCCCAGCCGAGCGCGGCGCACCAGAATGCCGCCAGCGTCACCGGGTCGGCCGCGTCTACGGTCACCGTCTCAATGCGCAATCCCATGGATGCCTCCGATGGTCTGATACGGCCCCCCGACCGTCGGCGAGAGCCTAGTGGTCGGCGCCGAAGTTGGTTGAAGGCGTCTCATGCTCCGCCGTTGCGGCGTCGAACTAGCTGGTGGGTTTGGCCGCCTCACTGTGGTGTTTGGTGAGCACCACCATTGTGGTCACGAGGTCGTTGCGGGTAGCGGTCTCAATCCGATCCGTTCCGGGCCCATACGCGTTGTTCCACTCCGACGCACCCACAGAACCCGTGCGGGAACGGACGAGAGACGTGTGTTGGTCACTCCGCGTGGAGGGTTCCAGATCAGTGCAATCACGCCGTTGGCGTTGGGAAGTAATCGAGCACCCTTTGCTTCGACCTTGCGCACGACGGTGTCGATTGACCCGGGTGGTACTTCCGCACCGAGTACGAAGACGAAGTAGACCCTCTGATTGTTCACGGGAACGATTTCTCTCCCCGGAATGGGGATCCCGTTCGTGTAGAGATCGCGGCGCTGAGCGAATTGACCGATGACGTTGATGGACACAATCGCTTCGGCACTCAACGGCATCGTCCGCTGGACTCTGGCCAACTCGGTTGCCGTCTGCCCGCTGACAGCGGCGAACCACGTCCGCGCCCCCGGGGTGGCCGACGCTCGACGGTGAGCAGTTCGGGTGTTCGACCGTCGGCCGAAGTCCCGTCGGTTGGTCGGACTGTCGCCGAATGGCCAACCCGAACGGGGCCTGTCATCGAGTCCCTCGATGCCGCTCTCCCGGAACCGCTGACACCTTGCCGATTGCCACCAGTCGCGCACCAGACCTTTGTACAATACGGCGACGTCAACAGCACGTTGTCGTCACCGCCCCGACGTATGGAGGTCAATACCGTGGTTGCACTGTCCGTTGTCGTGGGCGTGGTCGTCTTGCTATTGGCTGTTCTGGTGGCGGGTCTTCTGCGCAGCCACGCTGACATCCTGAAGGCCCTCCACGATCTAGGGGCCGGGGTCGGTGACCCGGCCGGGGATGTGCACAGCCACACTTCTGGCCCATCCCACCCCGGGCCGCAGTCGGTGCCCCTCACCTTGGGTCCCGTACTTGCCTCCGACCGCGACTCGACCTCGGCGCCGACTGTTGCCGGCGTCACCCCGGCCGGCGATGCATTGGCCGTCGCTCCGGCCACGGCCGGTGGCCTGACACTCCTGGCCTTTCTGTCGACCGGGTGCGCCTCGTGCGCCGGATTCTGGGAATCGTTCCGCCGCCCCGAGCAGCTCGGACTGCCTGCCGGCACCCGGCTGGTCGTCGTGACCAAGGGCCCGGACCGCGAGATCCCCGGGGAGGTCGCGGCCCTCGCCGCTCCGGGGCTGAGCGTGCTGATGTCGAGCGACGCCTGGTCCGATTATGAGGTCCCTGGCTCTCCGTTCTTCGTCCTCGTGGACGGCACGAGCGGCCGCCGGGTGGGCGAGGGCGTGGCCAACCACATCGACCAGGTGGCCGAGCTGGTTCGGCGGGCCGAGGTAGATGCCGCCGCCTTCACCCTAACCACACGGCCCGGTCGCGATGTAGGTATCGACGGCGCGGCCCGTGAATCGGCCAACGACCAGGAGTTGATCGACGCCGGCATTCGGCCAGCCGACCCCAGCCTGTACCCGTCCTCGCTCGAGGATCTCTACGGGCCTCCTGACGCGCGCATGCCCGCCGCTCGTCACCACGTGCGTCGGGCGGGCTGAGGGTGCCTGCCCTCTTCGCCCATGGAATCGGGGCCGGGCTCCCGACCGGATTCGAGGGGCGCATCTTCAAGCGGCAGGGGAGCGGGATCGAAGTGGCCAACGCGGTGGCCCAATTCGCCACCTTCGCCC
>JAYVYR010000105.1:0-9431 GCA_043784065.1 Acidimicrobiaceae bacterium | reverse complement strand
GACTCGGTGGCGTTCCTCGTGGCCAACGACCTTCGGGTCTTTCTCGACGCCGAACACTTCTTCGACGGCTACAAGGCCAACCCGGAGTTCACGCTACGGATACTCCAGGCAGCCGAAGAGGCCGGTGCCGAGACGCTGGTCTTGTGCGACACCAACGGTGGCATCCTGCCCTACGAAGTCGACCGGATTGTAGCTACCGTGCTCGAACGTTTCGAGACTCAAGTGGGCGTGCACTTCCACAACGACAGCGGCTGCGCGGTGGCCAACTCACTGGCCGGCGTGTCGGTGGGAGCCACACACGTGCAGGGCTGCGTCAACGGCTACGGCGAGCGGGCTGGCAATGCTGACCTGGCCGCCGTGGTTCCCGACCTGTCGCTGAAGCTGCAGGTGTCAACCATTCCGCCCGACCGGCTGCCTCTGCTCACCCCGGTTTCACACCACATCGCCGAACTGGTCAACATCGCCCCGCACCCGCAGCAGCCGTTCGTCGGGGCGTCGGTATTCGCCCATAAGGCAGGGCTGCACACATCGGCGATAGCCCGTCGGTCGGATGCCTATGAGCACATCGCACCCGATCTCGTCGGCAACAGCAGCCGCTTCGTGGTCTCGGAGATGGCCGGTCGGTCGACCCTGGTGATGAAGGCGGAAGAATTGGGCCTGGAGCTCGATGCCGATGCCATGACCTCGGTGCTCGACTCACTGAAGCGGCTCGAATATGAGGGATATCACTTCGCAGTTGCCGATGGTTCGCTCGAGCTTCTGCTGCGCGATTCGACCGGCTGGCGACAGCCCTACTTCGAACTGGAGTCGTACCGGGTCATCGCCGACCAGGGGGAGGATCTCTCCACCGAGGCCACCGTCAAGCTCCGGGTCGACGGTGAGCGGGTAGTGGCCACGGCTGAAGGCAACGGCCCCGTCAACGCCCTCGATGGCGCCCTTCGGGCCGCCATCGGCGACAGCTATCCATCGCTGGCCGGGGTTCACCTGGTGGACTACCGGGTCCGGGTCCTCGATTCGGCCAAGGGCACCGGATCGGTGACCCGGGTCCTGATCGACTCGACCGACGGTGACCGCACCTGGACCACCATCGGGGTGTCCGAGAACATCATCGCCGCTTCGTGGCAGGCACTGTCCGACTCCCTCGTCTACGGTCTGCTGCACACAGCCGGAGCCAGTGCCTGAACTGGACACCCGCCCCGTGGCCTGGCACGTCTCGTTCACCGTCACGAGTGAGATTGCTCCACGGGCATCCTTTCCATCCGGGCATAAGCACAGAGCCGCACCCCTTTGATCCGACCCGACCGCCGCACCCCTCGATCCAGGAGCACCCGGTGACCCAACCCAGTTTCGTTCCCGTCGTCGAGGCGGACCAGGTCCGCCGTGCGTATCAACTGCACGTCCCGTCGATCTGGACGAGTTCGCGTCCATCAGAGCTGAGTGGCACCCGTGCACCGTCGGGAAGTTCGCTCGGCACTCCCGGTCCGGATCAGGGCTTCGCCCTCAAGCTGGCCCGTCGATTCGAGAACCGACTGGTGCTGGGTGCCGGCGAGCATGCCGAGGATGCAATCTCGGGCTGCACCGCCGTGGCCATGCGGCGTGCCGCCCTCTTCGGGAGGGCTCCGGTCATCCACGACCTGACTCTGTCCTTCACCCTGTGGGGCTTCCTCTACGGGGCACCGTCTGACCTGGTGGCCGCCCGGGAGCCGCTCTTCCGATCCGCGTCGCACCATTACAGGGTGCAGCGGACCATCGCCGACGCTGTGTCCGAGACCACGCTGCGGCTCACGCCGGAGCAGGTTGGCGAGCACCTCGTCGACTGGCGGACACTGGTGGCACTTCCCGATCACGGCTGAGTACCGCCCGGTCCACTCCCGGACCCTGACAAATCTGTCCGGGACTCAGGATCGCCAGCAGGTGTTCAACGCAGAATGCGCCTGCGCTTCCTGGCCGATGCACCGCTGAAGGCGCCCACCTCGGCCGGCACCCGTGCCGACGCCGAGACCAGGACCTGGTTTCCGTCGTGCTGGTCACCGCTGAAGCCGGACGGCATGGGGACGTCGAGGTCGGGTCGAGCTTCACCGTCGGCGTAGTTGACCGTGACCACATTGGCCAAGCTCGAGCCGGCCAGGGCCTGGCTGAAGAGATCGGGGTACATCGGACCCGCCTCAGGACGCCGGTCGGACTCGCCGCTCCATGTCGGGCGCTTGGGCAGCTCGGGAACAGGGATGGGTGGGATCTTCGCCGTGGCCATGTTCATGGACAGGGTGGGCTCCGTCGTTGAGATCCCTCCGAACGTCGATCCTCGGTCGGTCGCCTGGGCGACTGCTGCTGACGGGTGCTGCTCAGGCGGGTACCAGGAACTGTCACTGGCCTGCCACCATCCAGGTCCTTCTGGTCTGTCATTCATGGTCTGGGTCTCCACGTATTCGTGCGTGTCGGTATCCGGGTCATGTGCCCGGTCACCTGGTCCATCGACCAACAAAGGCCCCGTCTTGAGTGATTTGGGTACTGGCCTGGGTGCATCCGCGTGTCCTGCCCGCCTACCGGTCGGTAACTTATAGGCATGGAGAATGTGTTCGCCCTATCCGACACCCACCGCCAATTCCGCGATTCGATGCGGAAATTCGCAGATGACCAAGTAGCCCCTCATGCTGCGGCGGCCGACCGTGACTCGGTGTACCCGCAGGCGTCCTTCGATGCCTGCCGCTCCATGGAGCTTCCCGCTCTTGGGATTCCGGTGGAGTATGGAGGTGCCGGGGCCGACATGATCACTCAGGCCATCATGGCCGAAGAGATCGCCCGGGTCTGTGCCTCGATGGCGGTCACCCTGCTCATCTCCAAGCTCGGCATGCTTCCCGTCATGAACTGGGGAAGCGAGGAACTCAAGAAGGAGTACCTGCCGAAAATCGCGTCCGGCGAGTATCAGGGGAGCTACTGCTTGTCCGAGGCCGACGCCGGCTCCGATGTGGCCTCGATGCGCACGCGTGCCGTGCGTGACGGCGACCACTACGTCCTCAGCGGGGCCAAGCACTGGATCACCAATGCCGGTGTATCGGACACCTATACGGTGTTCGCCGTCACCGACCCCGAAGCCGGCCGCCGGGGTATCAGCTGCTTCCTGGTCGAGGCCGGCTGGGGCGTCGAGGTCGGTAAGCACGAGGACAAGATGGGCCTCCGGGGCAGCCCGACAGCCGAAATCTCGTTCGATGAGGTGCGGGTGCCGGCGACCCACCTGATCGGCGACGAGGGCAACGGATTCACCATCGCCATGCACACCTTGGACCGCAGCCGGCCGACCATCGGGTCACAGGCAGTGGGCATCGCCCAGGGTGCCGTCGACGCCGCGGCTGGCTACATGCGGGAGCGGAAAGCATTCGGGAAGACGATCGCCGACCTGCAGGGCCTCCGTTTCATGTTGGCGGATATGGCCATGAAGACCGAAGTGGCCCGGACCATGACCTATCGGGCGTGCTCGCTCATCGACAACGGCGATCCCGAGGGCGAACTGACCATGATGGGGGCCATGGCAAAATGCTTCGCCTCCGATGCAGCCATGTCGGTCACTACTGATGCCGTGCAGTTGTTCGGCGGTTACGGGTATACCAAGGACTTCCCGGTGGAGCGATTCATGCGCGATGCCAAGATCACCCAGATCTACGAGGGCACCAACCAGGTTCAGCGCGTGGTGATAGCAAAAGGGCTGCTCGGATAGGGTTTCTGGCTCCGGCGGTCGGAGCCCTAAAGGCAAGGCGTGGCCTGGTATCCCTACTTTATCCCTACTGGGCTACGCTTGGGCCCGTGGCCACCATCCGAGAGAGGTCTCCAGGAGTCTGGGAAGTGCGGGCGTTCACCGGCCGTGATGGCCAGGGGCGCCCCACCCAGGTGAGCCGGAGCGTCCGGGGCGGGAAGCGCGAGGCGGAACGGGTCGCTGCCGAACTGACCCTGCGTCGGGGGAGCGAGGCCGGCAAGGTCACCGTGTCCGAACTCCTCGACCTCTGGATGGAGCAGCACACACCCTCCTGGTCGCCGTCAACCGTCGAGAACCACAAGAGCCGGGTGGCCCAGGTGGAGGCCGATCCCATCGCCAAGCTCCGCCTGGCCAAGCTGTCGGCGGTCGACGTGGACCGCTGGCACGCCCGACTGGCCCGGAACGGGTCCGGCGACGGGTCGATCCGCAACCAGCACCAGGTACTCCGGGCCGCGGTGACCCAGGCCGTCCGATGGGGCTGGGTCATGACCAACGTGGTCGCCGTGGCCCAACTGGGCAGACGTAAGCAGGTACCACGGGGGGCGCTCGGCGAAGACGAGGTCCGGAGAGTCCTCGCCGCATCTGAGGAGCTGGCCGACGCGCTGGAGGTCGAGTCGGCCGCACCGATCGCGCTCCGGCTGGCCGCCATCACCGGTGCCCGTCGGTCGGAGCTGGCGGCGCTGCGGTGGGTGGACCTCGACGGCGACCGACTGACCATCGACTCGAGTGTGGCCATCATCCGCCATGGAACGCCTGAGGAGCGGAAAGTCCCGACCCTCCGGGACGATCCGACCAAGACAGCCAACCGCAGGACAGTCACGCTGGATGCGGCCACAGCCGAGGCGTTGAAGCGGTTGAAGCGGCACCAACACAACCTCGGACCCTGGATCCTGAACGTGGGGGAGCGGCCCGTGAATCCGGAGCGGATCGGGGCGTGGTGGCGCCGCGCCCGGGACCGGGCCGGAGTCGAAAAGCGATGGCGGCTCCACGACCTGAGGCACTGGTCGGCCACCATGTCGATCTCCCGGGGGCACGACATCCGGACCGTGGCCAACCGTCTCGGCCATGCCAATCCGGCCATGACGCTCCGTGTGTACGCCCATGCCGTCGAATCGGCCGACGGTCCGGTGGCCGCCATGTTGGGCAACATCCTGGACGAGGGAGACCACGAGGACGCTTCCGTGCTTGCGGCCATCAAACCCGCCTCGGCGCAGTAGGCCGTCTCGATCCTGTCGTTTCACGACATTCAGCGGATCGGGGTGCCCAGCAGTTCCTCCATGGCCACTCTCGGAATCACGATCCGCCTCCCCAGCCTGATCGCCGGAAGCTCACCCCGGGCCACGAGCTCGTAGGCCAGCCCCCGGGAGATGTTCAACAGGTAGGCCGCCTCGTCGACGGTGAGGACGAGGCGGTCGCTGCCGGTGGGGGAGGCGGGTGGACTCTCAACATGTCGAGCCGCAGCCTCAGGCAGGTGGTCATCATCCGAGCGGACGACGAACATGTGCGCCGGCCCGGGCCTGCGGACTGAATCATGCTTGTTGCGGTTGTCTTCGGTCATGTAGGGCTCCGTTCGGTTGGTGTGGTCGTGCCCATCGCCCAAACGGACGTCACCCGGAACGTCACCCCGGCCCTCCGGTGGGTCGCCTCCTACGTCACCCTGCACTGCGTCCGATGGACTGCAACGTCACCCTGGTGTGCATTTCCGACGGGGCAACGTCACCTTTGTGCCTGAGAATCGATAATTCGCGTGCTGACTCTGGAAGCCCGAGCGGTGTCACGTGCGGCCGGGCAGGAGTCCGTCGTCAAGGACGTCGACAGCCCGACCGCGACGACGTCTCCACCCAGTGGGCAAGCACGGTGCGGGAGTTCTCCACGGTGGGTGAGATCGAAATAGAGCCCATGACGGGCATCGAGCCCGCCATGGGCTCTTGAGTGAATCAGTAGATCGGCTCCGCCAAAACGGTTCATCGATGTCCACACAGTTGCATCATCGGATGCCACGTGACCGTTGCCCGCTGCGAGCCTCGGACCGCGAAGGTGGCGGAGCCCGCCCGAAGGGCGCCGCATCCTCGGGTGCACGGGTGTGGGTGATTCGTACCGCTCTGGAGAAGCCGACCAGGGTCACGTTGCGAAGGTGACCATGGCGGGCTCGATGCCCGACTGGGCGCCAATTTGTTTGAGAGGACCGACGAGAGCGCTCCGATGCTTGCTCGATCGCGTAGGGGGAGGCGGGCAGGAGCGACGAAGGGGTCACCGTCCCACCAGACGGCGCCAGAGGCGCCGCTGAGGCGAAGACGTGGCGCCAGTGGTGACTCCCCCCCGCCCGGTTACGGCCTGAACGGCCCTCAGCCGCAAGGGAACCCCTTGATGCAATCGTGTTCAAGGTCTTCGGGGTGTGACGCGGGATCGTCGGCGCGCTGCCAGGTGGGCTCGGCAGCGGTCGGCCATGCTCGGTGCGATCGAGCCCGCCCTCGAGGCTCCGTCTGTTGGAGTGCGGAGATACGCAGTGATTCAGGAGGGCGAGGCGATTCAGCGAGGCGGGTCCGAACGTGCACAGCCTCGCTGCACCGTTGCCTCCTCGACCTGAATCTCCGTTTGGACAGCGTCTCCTTCCGCCCCTCCCGTTGCCACCGTCGAGTCTCTCGTCATCGCGCACGCAAATGGGGTGTGACCAGGGAGGGTGACGTTCAGGGTGACGTTGGATCGGGCGGCAAATCGTGGCACGACGGGACTGCCGGACGACCGATTCCCCCGGTCGGTCCCAATAACGCGATTACACGGGTGAAAGCGTCCCCGACCGGCACATTGAGGTCAGGGCGGATATAGCTGGTTACAAGTAGCGTCTGACCATGAGCGTCGCACTGATTGGGAAGCGGCGGTGACGGAGCAAGACACTTTTGGTGGACGGCTATTGACCATGCTCCCGCTCATCTTGGGCATATTCCTACTGCTCGGTGCACTCCTTGGAAGCGGCACGCTCGGTCATGCCGGATGGCTACACCGAGGGATTCTGATGGCGATTGGTGTTGGACTGATTGCCTTCTCGCTCTACCGATATTCGAGACTTCGACAGAAGAGAAGTGCCCAATGAGGGGAACCCTGGAGGTCATCAGCCTTGTCCTGATTACCACCTCGACCTTCTGGATAATCGGTGTTGGGGTCTTGTGGCTGTACAACAAGGGAGAGCTGGCAGCGGTTCCGCTTGTCGACCGAAACTTCGCCCCCTCTCAGAGGAGACCCAGAGGCGGCTCTACAGGGAGGGCGTCGCCCGGCTGCACCGCTACTACCTGCGATTCCGGCGAGGTTTCCCATGGGCGGTGGGCGTGCTGGTCGTCGGCATAGGCTTGGCCACCATCTCGGCGCACATCGCCGGCTGAACGATGGGACTGTCCGACGCCATGAAACCCCTTCGCCTGGCAAGTGGCAGGCGGTTGTCGTGGGTCGTCTTGACGGCCTGCGTATTGCTGCCAGCGGTTGCCTTTGGTCTAGGCGCCCTGCTCGGCTCAGGAGATGCTCTTCGGAAGGTGGTCACGGGGAGCGTCGCCATGGTCCTCACGTCAATCGCACTCTGGATCGTCTCGCTGCTGGTAGTTGTTGTCGCTTCAGCTCGCCGGGCGAAGAGGGATGCGCAAGATTCGAACGGCCTCTGACCGCCGTCAACCTGCCCCTAATCGCCGGCTCGGCGACGTTGCCGACTCGATGGGACGTGACCCAGTCGCCATGACGGGGTGACAGCCGCAAAGTGATCGAACATCGAGGTGGCATTCCCCCGTCATGCGCGTCGGAACACCCCCTTGCTGAATCCTCGATGTCAAGATAACCTGACAACATGAGTCTGCTCTCCACCGATGCCCTTCCCGTTGATCCGCTTGATGCGATCGAGAAGATCACGGCGAGCGAAGTGGAACTTGATCGCCTTCGGTGTGCGCTCGTTAAAAAGGCAAGGCAATCAGGGAATTCGTGGGAGCAGATCGCCTCAGCCCTCGGCACCAGCCGCCAGGCGGCATGGGAGTACTACACGGCTCGCTTCCGCACCGAGCTGGAACGGGCGACTGGGGCCAATGGAGATCTGTCCGAGGATGAAGCTACGGAGCTCGCTGTAGCGGAGTCGCGGGCGGTCCGGCGCCGTCGGCGCAGCTGACGGTCACTTCGGTGAAGATAGTGATCGATGCCAACGTCTGGATCTCTGCTGCCATTCGGAGGGGTCCGTCGTACGTCATCGTCGACCGGTGGCTGGCCGGAGCGGAGATCGATGTGGTGATGTGCCCCGAATTGCTGCACGAAATCAGTGAGGTCCTGACCTCCAGGGGGCGACTTCGAAAGTGGATCTCCCAAGAGCGCGCGGCAGCCTTCATCGAGATGATCGGAACGATGGTGGACCTTGTGCCCGATCCTCCCGTGGAGGAGGTTGGCATCAGGGACATCGAAGATGCCTACCTGGTGTCCTTGGCGCGGATGCACACCTGCGACTTCATCGTCACCGGCGACAAGGATCTCTTGGAGTGGGAACACCAGGAGCCGCCATGCATCACTCCAGCTCCGTTCATGGATCGGTGGTGAAGCATGTGCGGATCGGACCGATCCTGATGCCGCTGGGATCTCGCCAGTTCCCTCGGTTGGTCTGCTCCGTCAGGTCGACGGTGACCGGGACTGTCGTAGGGAATTGGGTTCCGTGAGCGATACCGATCCATCCCAAGTTTCCGAGACAGCGAGGCGCCTGTCCGCGCTGGAGGCGGAACTTGTCGAGTTGAAATCGGAGATCGCCAGGTTCCGCGCTCTCCTCGGCCTCGAGGACCGTGACACCGGCCCTCGAGGCACTCGGACCGACGACCGTTCTGTGGCGCCGACGTTGGTTCAGGTGAACAGCAAAGGAGAATCGCACGCGCCCTGGGTGTCGCAGAGCTCGACGTCGAGCGAGAAGGTCGCGCTCTTTCGGTCCCTCTTCGTCGGACGCGACGATGTCTATGCACGTGCCTGGAGCAGTCAGCGAACGGGTAAGGCGGGCTGGAGTCCGGCGGTCCTCGGTGGCGTCGCCAACGCCAAGTCACCGGATCGCGAGTACCTGCCGTACACGGAGGAAGTCGTGGAACGGCATCTCGCCGGCGAACTGCATGTGGGGATCTATCCGTTGCTCCACAGCGACGTTTGTCGACTGGTTGCCAGCGACTTCGATGGTCCCGGGTGGGCACTGGATGCGGACACCTACCTTGATGTGGCACGTTCCCTGGGGATTCCTGGCCTTTTGGAACGCTCGCGATCGGGCGACGGTGGACACGTCTGGGTCTTCTTCGCGGGTCCCGTCTCTGCTTCCTCGGCACGTCGGCTTGGTGTACACCTCATTCGGGAGGCGATGACCGTCCGCGCTGAGATCGACCTTGCGAGCTACGACAGGCTGTTTCCGACGCAGGACTTCATGCCGAAGGGGTCGTTCGGCAACTTGATAGCACTGCCGTTGCAGGGGGCGTGCCGGAAACGAGGCACGACGGTCTTCCTCGACCCCTCGACGATGGAACCCTATGCCGATCAGTGGGAACACCTTTCGATGATCGAACCGGTTACCGTCGCTTTCCTCGACGAACTGGTTGACAGCATGGGGGATCTGGAGACGGGACCGGACGCCCACACGCCACGGCGGACCGCAACCGTCGCCTCACAGGTAGATCCTCCACGCTCGATCGATGCC